>WBUO01000521.1 GCA_008933675.1 Dechloromonas sp. | reverse complement strand
GGATGGTCAGCATCAGCTTGCCGCCGGTGGCCTTTTCAACATCCTTGGCAAAAAGCTGGATGTTGGCGGTGTGGAAGTTCGATGTCGGGTAGCCGGTCGGCATGTCCCATTTCTGCTGGGCCAGCGCAGCGGCGGACGAGAACATCAGGGTGGTACCGAAGCCGAAGGCGGCGATGGTTTTCAGCATGGGAGTCTCCTCATTCTTTTGTGGATGGTCACCATATCCTGTAGCGAACCGGCCGGGATGGCGATACCCGATGCCGCAGGTCGGGATTCGAACATGGTGACGTGACGTTAAGAAAACGTCGATAAAAAGTCAACATTATATTCGCTATAATCGTCGGCAATATTTTGGAGAAAACGCATGGCCAATCGTCCCAAAGCCAAAACAAATCCCGTCGCGGTCCCGGTTCCGCCGGTCGGGCAGCGCATCGTTTCTTCGTCGCATCTGGTGTCGGAGAAGTCGCCGGAGCTGTCGGAGTTCGAATTCGGCCTGATCATCGCCTCCCATGCCTTCAACCGCTGGCTGATCCGCTGCATGGGGGCGGCCGGCGTCAAGGACATGGCGCCCGTCGATGTCCTGATCCTGCATCACATCAATCATCGGCGAACGGAAAAGCGTCTGGCCGATATATGCTTCGTCCTCAATATCGAGGACACGCACGTCGTCAGCTATTCGGTCAAGAAGCTATCGGGCATGGGCTTGCTGAGCGGCACGAAGCGCGGCAAGGAAGTGTTCTTTGCCACGACGGAAGAGGGGAATGCCCTTTGCCAGCGCTACCGCGAGGTGCGCGAAGCCTGTCTGATGCCCGGTTTTTCCGGGCAGGAAGAAGAAAACGCCCGTCTGGGCGATCTGGCGCGGGTATTGCGCCAGTTGTCCGGGCGTTACGATCAGGCGGCGCGAGCGGCAACCGCCTATTGAATATCCCTTGAGGCCGGCAATTACGCCCGGTCGTCGAGGATTTCCGTATCGGCGTGGTCGTAGGCCGGGCTGCACGCGCACAGCACGCGCAGGGGGACTGGCCAGGTGTTGTGCAGGGCGTGCGGGGTACCCGGCGGAATCAGGATGGTGTCGCCGACGCCGATGGCGAAAGTCCGGTCGCCGAGAATCATGGTGCCCTGGCCGGCGGTGACGTGGTACAGCTCTTCGGTGTTGTGGTGGCGATGAAGCAGGGTTTTCTGGCCGGCATACACCGTCGCCTCGGCCAGGCTCTGCGCCTGGTTGCCATGCTGCTGCGGGTGCATCAGTTCGCGGATTTCCGAGCCATCCTTGGTGGTGTAGGGGCGGGCATCGTCGTAACGGCTGAGGTGGGTGGTCATGTCGTCTCCTTGGGGATTCTGGCGAGAAAGCGGTCGAGCTGGTTGCCGAAGGCCTGCCGGTCGGCCTGGCTGAAGGAAGAAGGGCCGCCGGTTTCGATGCCGGCGCTGCGCAGTTCCTCCATGAAATTACGCATGCTCAGCCGTTCCTGGATAGTGGCTGTCGTGTAGAGCTCGCCGCGCGGGTTCAGGGCATGGGCGCCGCGTTCGATGACCAGCGAGGCGAGCGGGATGTCGGCGGTGACGACCAGGTCGCCGGCCGCCACCTGGTCGACGATGTGCCGGTCGGCGACGTCGAAACC
>WBUO01000182.1 GCA_008933675.1 Dechloromonas sp. | reverse complement strand
AAGGCGGCGACATCCTCTACGGCAACGCCGGCAACGACATCCTCTGGGCCGGCGACAGCCAGGACGGCACACTCAGCCTGCAAAGCGCCATCGCCATCGGCGAACACAGCCTCGCCTCGGGCGAGACGGCGGAACTGCTTGCTGGCGGCGCCGGCGACGACACGCTGATCGGCAGCTTTGCCGAAGACCTGCTGATCGGCGGCAGCGGCCGGGACCTGCTCATTGGCCGCGCCGGCGATGACAACCTGGTCGGCGACGGCAGCGTTAGCAGCGCCGGCGACTGGCGGGCGCAACGCAGCATCGAAGCGCAAGCCAACGGCCATCGTGCCGAAGCACACAACGACACCGCTTGGAGGATTGCCGCATGAAACGCACGACGCTCTTATCCCTGATCTTTTCGATTGCGCTATCGGCCTGCGGTGGCCCATCGGCGCAGGCCGCGCCAGGTGAGGATGCCAAGGAGCGCCTCGCCAAGGCAGAGGCGATGTTCCAGGAACGCTGCAAGAAAGCGGGTGAGTTCATCTACCGCACGGCGGAGAACGTCGAAGGCGTCTTCCTGCTCAAGCTCAGGCCCGGTCGAATCAACTACGGCGATCAGTATCGGATGGATGATCCGTACGGGCGTGATGTAGGGGGGGATGGCTATATCACCAACTTCCTCCTTGGAAGAGATGCAAAGGGGTCATTGGTTGAGAAAAGCACAGTTAAAAATGGCTACCGCTATGTAGATGCAGTCGATCCGAGGGACGGCAAACGGTATCGCTATACGGGCAGCATCAAGGAAGTTACTCGCACCACGAGCATCATGATGGGCGGGGACGGCAAGACACAATTCAAGTCCAAGGAATTCGTCCTCGAACGTATCCCTGCCCCTGATCCTGCACCGCGCTATGGCGTGACCTACGACGACATTTCGACGCGGGACGAAAGGGACTACTGGATCGCCGGCAGTTCGTTGAAGGTGATCGACCTGCAAACCAATGAAGTGATGGCCGAGCGCATCGGTTACATGATGGATCGCGGACAAGGCGCTAACGGCGGCGGTAGAGCACCGTGGTTGCTGGCGGCGTACCACGCTTGCCCAGCATTTCCGGTAACGCCCGGTGGACAGCCATTCAAGATGGATCAAACACGCGACTTTGTTGAAAAAGCACTTCCTATCAAGCAGGAGAAATAACATGCCAACCATTTTCGACTATTTGAAATACGCCAATCTCCAGATGTCTGCGGAGGCTTTCCTTGTTGACGACCTAGGAAATCCTTTGACCGGTGATAGATACCTCGAAGCGCTGAAAAACGGTAACTTTCACGCCTCCAAATTCACCGCCACCCAGGCTGCCGAGTTTGCTGCGCAATGGGAAGTACTCGATCAATGCCCGAACACACCGACCGGCTTCTCCGGCACGCTGTTTCGCAACAAGGCCAATCCCAACGAACTCGTCCTCAGCATGCGCAGCACCGAATTCATCGACGACGCCATCCGCGACAGCGCCTCGACGAACACCCTGGAAATCCACGACACCGGCTGGGCCTGGGGCCAAATCTCGGACATGGAAGCCTGGTATGCCCAACTCAAGACCGCCGGGCTGATTCCGTCCGGCGCCCAACTCAACGTCACCGGCTACAGCCTCGGCGGCCACCTGGCGACGGCCTTCAACCTCCTGCACCAGAACGAACTCAACGGCGGGCAGGTCGTCACCTTCAACGGCGCCGGCGTCGGCGAACTCAAGACCGGCACCCTGCAGGAAGCGGTGAGCTACTTCGACACCCTGCGCGGCAGCAGCGCACAAAGCGAAGCCAACCGCCTGGCGGCGCTCAACTTCTCGCTGGCCGATGCCAGGAACTACTACGCCACCCTGACCCAAAAGCTCGCCGACGGCAGCTGGACGGCACAAGAGGCCCGGCGTCAACTGTTCATTCTGCGCAGTTCTGCCGCGCAACCGGCCCTCTTCATCCAGGAAACCCAACCGCTCCTCGAAGCGCTGACCGACATCATCACCCTGCAGCAAGAAGCCGAGCGCATCAAACGCTACACCTCGGGAGCCACCACCGGATCGCCCGACACCCCGATCAAGATCGTCCCGGCCAACGAGATCGAAGCCCAGACGCTCGGCTACCGGCTGGCCGTGTACTTCGCCAGCCAGCGCACCGCAGGCACCAACCTCGTGACCGACATCGCGCGCATCACCAACAAGGCCTACGGCGAACCACGGCTCACCAACCAGTACGACCTCGTCGGCATCGAAACCACCGGCGCCACCGCCTGGTCCGGCGTCGCCAACTCCCAACTGCACTACGGCACGGATGTCGCCGTCTTCATCGAAGACCAGCCCTTCACCCGCGGCAACTTCACCCGCGGGCTGGTCAATGGCCTGCTCGCGGCCGAAGTCCGCTTGCTGCAGGACAAATACAAGCTCAACAACTTCGCCGACACCCACAGCCTGACCCTGATCGTCGACTCGCTGGCCGTGCAGAACGCTGTGCTCAACCTGCTGCCGGCGGACCAACGCAATACCGAGACAACACGCAATGCGCTGCAGCAGATTCTGAAAAGCGCTTCCTCGTTCACAGCCGACATCGTCTTCAACGGCCAGGGCCGCGCCGAAGGCAATGTGCTGGAGAACACGCTCAATGCCTGCAACGACCTGAATTGGAGGGCAGCCGCATGAACCCGAAACGGCCAAGCCACCTCTTTGCGGCGCTGCTGGTAATTGCCTGGGCCTTGCCGGTCTGGGCCTACGACCCGAACAACCGCGCCGAATACCTGGCGAAGATCGAGGAAGCAAAGGCGTACTACCAGGACAAATGCGAAAAGGTGGCCGGCATCAAGATCTACAAGACCGTGCCGGAAGTGGAGGGGCTGCTGCTGATGAAGATACGGCCTGATCGCAGTGACCGCCAACTGGCCGATCCGATGTGGCCGGGGGCGGCGTTTGGAGGAGAGGCACGAGGGGATTCATATATCCGCTCCTTTTTGGGCTACGAACACCGAGCGGAAGGATCGAAGCATCGCGGTTACATCAATACCGACAAACGCCCCGGAGCGCTTCCCGGCTACCGCTGGGTCGAAATCATCGACCCCAAGGACGGCCATCGGTATCGCTACTCGCTGGCGTACAAGGAGGTGACACATATTTCCAGCATGAGTATCGGCGGCAATGGAAAGCCATTCACCGTGAAAGAGAACACGCTGGTTAAAACTCCCTCTCCCAGCGCGACCCCGCCGCGCTACGCGGTGACCTTCGAGGACCACGTCATTCCGGAAGAACGAGCGCTGTGGGTGGCGAGCAGCACGATCAAGGTGCTTGATCTCAAGACTGACGAAGTGCTGGGGGAACTGACCCGTTTCGCCATCAGCTACATCCATCTGCCAGTTCACTCCATGCCTTGGCTCAACCATTCGATTTGCCCAAACCAGAATATGACGGGCGATAGCTACAGCACTCGACAGTTTGCCGACCAAATATTGATGCCGAAGAAAGAGGATTGATCATGACTACACCGACCGTCGCCGAGATGCTCAAGTACGCCAACCTGCAGGTCGCTGCAGAAGCTTTGTATAACTTCAATGCTAAGAGGGACCCCAACCAAACGCCAGGCAGCACAACAAACTCGTCCGGACATTACACCGGGCTGATCGATCCTGATTGGCTGACCGACGGCAACGAACACGCGACCCGCTTCACCTCGATGGAAGCAGCGCAGTTCGCGGCCCAATGGGAAGTTGCCGACCACATCTCGAACACCACGACCGGCTTCAGCGGCACGCTGTTCAGGAACAGGGCAAACCCAAGTGAACTCGTCCTCAGCATCCGCTCCACCGAATTCGTCGACGACGTTGCGCGCGACTGTGTGGCGACCAATGCCATGGAAATCAAGGCCTACGGCTGGGCGTTTGGGCAGATATCGGACATGGAAGCCTGGTATGCCCAACTCAAGACCGCCGGACTGATTCCCGCCGGCGCCCAACTCAACGTCACCGGATATTCGCTCGGCGGCCACCTGGCCACGGCCTTCAATCTCCTGCACCAGAACGAACTCAACGGCGGGCAAGTTATCACCTTCAACGGCGCCGGCGTCGGAAAAATCTCCACCGGCACGCTGGAAACAGTCATTGCCGATTTCCGGAACCTGCGGGCGCATCCGGAGCAGATCGCCCTGCGTTTCTCCGACACCCGCCTGGGCGAACTCTACGGCTTATTGCGAACCCGTCTCGGCGACGGCCACGCGCCTACGGCAGCTGACTACGCACTGCTCGACGGACTGTCGCCGATGGTTGGCGCAACGGATTACGACAAGGAGCGATTCGCCAAGGAAACAGCCTTCCTGCGCCTGGCGATGGACAACATCGTCGTCCTGAAGGGCGAAGTTGCCCGCCTGCAAACCGTCACCGATACCAAGGAAGGCTCGCCGGCCGGCATTCCCGACAGTGCCATCGCCCAGGAAAGCTTTGAATACCAGATGGCCGTGCAATGGGCCAAGGAGGCGACGTATGCGATGTCGACACCGGCTGGTGCCTGGAACACGGTATTTGGCAAGGACTACAACGATCCACGATTACTCAACCAGTACGATGTCGTTGGCCGGGGAACCACGAGCCTGCAAACGGCGATGGTTTCCGATTCACAGTGGCACCACGGCACCAACATCGACCTCTTCATCGAAGACCAGCCGCTGGTCCGGGGTTCGGTCATCAAGGAAACCTTCGGGGTCTTCGTCCAGACCGGTGCACTGACGCCCATCGACCAATACACGCAGAACAACTTCGGTGACACCCACAGCCTGACCCTGATCGTCGACTCGCTGGCCGTGCAGAACGCTGTGCTCAACCTGCTGCCGGCGGACCAGCGCAATACCGAGACGACACGAAATGCACTGCAGCAGATTCTGAAAAGCGCCTCGTCGTTCAAAGCCGACATCGTCTTCAACGGCCAGGGCCGCGCCGAAGGCAATGTGCTGGAGAACACGCTCAATGCCCTCGGGGCGTTGATGCTCGGCCCGGAACAATGGAACACCCTGCGCGGCGACCCGCTCGGCAACACCTGGTCGAGGATCGACGACGCTACTCACGCCGACGACGACGGCGAATGGGTCACCTTCAGCGGGCGCGAGCATTTCTACGAAGCGCTCGACAAACTGCTCAACAGCGAAACCTACACATCGCTCCAAGGGCGGCTCACCCTCACCCCGCTCAGCGCTGCCCAGGCCGCCGCACTCAAGGAGGCCGCCCCCACCGACTTCGGCGCCTTTGCTGCACTTGTCACCCTCAGCCCCTTTCGCGTCGGCGTACAGAGTGGCGCCGATCTGGAAAACAGCCTGGGCAACGCCTGGGACAAGACCTATAGCGACTGGCAGGACGACAAGAGCCTGAGTGCCGAAGCACGCGCCGCCGGCCAGGCCAAGTACAGCGACGACTGGTATGCCGACCGCAGCGCCTTCCTCAACTACTGGCTGCAGTCGACCGCGGCGAACCAGGCCGTCGTTCAGGACGGCAGCCTTGGCCTCAACACCACCGATCAGCGCATCTACAAGCAACTCGACAGCGGCCAGAAAGTCATCGTGCAGAACAGCGTTACGGGCGGCGCCGAGCCCTCCGATACCAAGGAAAACCAGTACTACCTGTTTGGCGGCAACAAACTGGACATCCTCCAGGGCGGCAAGCTTGCCGACCATCTCTACGGAGGGAGCGGCCTCGACCTCCTGTCCGGCGAACAAGGCAACGACCACCTCGAAGGCGGCACCGGGCTCGACTTCTACCGCTTCCGCACCGGTGACGGGCACGATGTCCTGCTCGACACCGACCGCCGCGGCGTACTGCAACGCAACGGCCAGCTGCTCGTGCTGGCCTATCAGACCGGCGCCGGGCAATGGGCCGGCGGTACCGGAGCCAATACCTGGACCGCCACACGCAGCGGCGACGACCTCATCCTCAGCTTCGCCGACAACGCCGAAGACAGCCTCACCCTCAAGAATTTCGACTTCACCGCCGCCGGGACCGGTGCCGGGAGCCACGGTCTGCGCCTGCTCGACCCGCTGACCCGGCCGAGCGAGACCGTGCGCACCTATATCGGCGACACCCGCGACATCGACGCCAACCCGGAACAGCCGGGTATCCAGTCCATCCCCGACAGTCGCGGCAACACCCTGCGCGCCGACGGCCAGGACGGCCGGCCGCTGATCGTCGAAGCCGAGCGTTTCGACGTCTTCATCGGCACCCTCGAACCCGAAAAGTTTCTCACCGGCGCCAACAGCGACGTCGTCCATGGCGACGGCGCCGCCAGCGCCAGCAACCCGGAAGGCGGCGCCGACCGCATCGAACTCGGCAGCGGCCGCGACACCGCCTACGCCGGCGGCGGCAATGACTGGGTCGAGGGCGGCGAAGGCGGCGACATCCTCTACGGCAACGCCGGCAACGACATCCTCTGGGCCGGCGACAGCCAGGACGGCACACTCAGCCTGCAAAGCGCCATCGCCATCGGCGAACACAGCCTCGCCTCGGGCGAGACCGCGGAACTGCTTGCCGGCGGCGCCGGCGACGACACGCTGATCGGCAGCTTTGCCGAAGACCTGCTGATCGGCGGCAGCGGCCGGGATCTGCTCATTGGCCGCGCCGGCGATGACAACCTGGTCGGCGACGGCAGCGTCAGCAGCGCCGGCGACTGGCGGGCTGAGCGCAGCATCGAAGCGCAAGCCGACGGCAGCCAGTTTTATCTATTGCGCTTCAGCAACACCGACGCCACCCGGGACAGCAACAGCGGCGAGGCCGATGTGCTGATGGGTGGGGCCGGTGACGAAATGCTGGTCGGCGGTGCCGGCAAGGACACCCACGCCGACCGCGACGGCGAATGGGTCACCTTCAACGGCCGCAACAGCTTCTACGAAGCGCTCGACAAACGCCTCAAGAGCGCCCCCTATCTTACTGACGCAGCAAACACCACCTATTGGAGGGCCGCCGCATGAAACGCACATTCATCGGATCGCTGCTACTCAGCCTCCTGCTGACCGCCTGTGCCGGGCTATCGGAAGAAACCGCGCAACGGGAAGCCGTCCAAGCCCGGCTGGCCAAGGCCGAAGCCATGTTTCAGGAACGGTGCAAGAAATCCGGGGAGTTCATTTACCGGACGGCGGAGAATGTGGAAGGGGTGTTCCTGCTCAAGCTTCGCCCCAGTCAAATCAATCGGGGTGACCAGTACCGGATGGATGATCCGTATGGGAGCGACTTGGGAGGAGACGGATATATCAAGAACTTCCTGCGTGGTTATGAAACCCGTCAAGCCCAATTTGTACCCGGATCACCCAACCGCTATGGCTACCACTACGTCGACGCCATCGACCCGAAGGATGGCAAACGCTACCGCTACACAGGCGGAATGAAGGAAGTCACGCATACAACCAGCATCATGATGGGCGGTGACGGCAAGACGAAATTCAAGACCATTGATTTCGTCCTCGACAAGGTTCCCGCGCCCGATCCCGCGCCGCGCTACGGGGTGACCTACGACGACATCTCGACGCGTGAGGAACGGGACTACTGGATTGCCGGCAGTTCGCTGAGGGTGATCGACCTCAAGACCAGCGAAGTGATGGCCGAACGCATCGGCTACATGATTGATCGCGGGCAGGGCGGTACGGGGGGCGGAAGAGCGCCTTGGTTGTTGGCGGCTAATAACGCTTGTCCACACTTCTTTAGAAATCCGAACCTGCCCCCCAATGGTCGTGGCGCCAACGCGCAATTGCATCAAACCGAAGACTTCGTAGAAAAAATTCTCAAGCCGAAATTGGAGAAATGATCATGACGACACCGACGATTGCCGAGTACCTGAAATACGCCAATCTGCAAATGGCTGCGGAGGCGTTCCTCCGAGACGAAAGCACGGGCGTATTGGCCACATCCACTGATGATGTGATTGCAGCGCTTGTACGCGGCAACCGCCATGCCTCTTACTTTACTGCTACCCAAGCCGACGATTTCGTCACGCAATGGGAAGTCGTCACTCAGTGTCCTAACACCCCGACTGGCTTCTCCGGCACGCTCTTCCGCAGCAAGGTCAACCGCAACGAATACGTTCTCAGCCTGCGCAGCACCGAAGCCTACGACGACGCCATCCGCGACAGCGCCTCGACCAACACCCTGGAAATCCACAGCACCGGCTGGGCCTGGGGCCAGATATCGGACATGGAAGCCTGGTATGCCAGTATCAAGA
>WBUO01000181.1 GCA_008933675.1 Dechloromonas sp. | reverse complement strand
GGTCAAGGGCGGGGTCATTCCCGGCGTCTTCATGGCAGCGGTCGAGAAGGGCGTGCGTCAGGGCCTGGAAGGCGGCGTCGTCGCCGGCTACGAAGTCGAGGACCTGAAAGTCACGGTCTTCGACGGCAAGACCCATGCCGTCGATGGCAAGGAAGTGGCGTTCACCATCGCCGGCCGCAAGGCGGTCATTGAGGCGATCCGCAATGCCCGGCCGATCGTCCTCGAGCCGATCGTCAATATCGAGATCGTCGTCCCCGAAGCCGCCATCGGCGACCTCGCCGGCGACCTCTCCGGGCGGCGCGGCCACATCACCGGCACCGACGGGCGCGGCCACGGCCTGGCGGCAATCAGTGGTGAGGTGCCGCTGGCCGAGCTGAACGACTACCAGTCGCGACTGAAATCGCTGACCGGTGGCCAGGGCAGCTACACCATCGAGTTCGCGCGTTACGCGGCCGTGCCGGCAAACGTGCAGCAGCAGCTGGCGAGCAAGTTCCAGCTGCACGACGAGGACGAGTGAACGATGGGCGGCCAGGGTAGCCGTGCGGCCCTGCCCGCCGTTCGTTGCCCAGCTGCCGGGGGCCTGCTGACCGCCGCCCGCCGCCCGGTGTTGTCGGCGGGGCGGCGATGAACGGGGGCATGCCGGACCCCGCTGGCGTCCCCCCCTTGCGCGGACGCTTTGTCGCCGGTCTGGTGGTCGTCTTCATCCTGATCGGCGGCTTCTCGCTGCTCTTTTTCCACCATGCGACCGGCAGCATCGTCGACGGCCTGGCGCGCAGCTTCGCCGAGCGCCAGGCGCAGTTCGACCGCGAACGCATCCTCGGTCCGTTGCTGACCGAAATTGCGCTGGCCCGCAAGCTGGCCGATTCGCCGCTGCTGCAGCGCTGGGCGGTGGATGAGGGCAATCCGGTGCTGAAGCGCGAGGCACTGGGCGAGCTGGAGAGCTATCGCCGGCATTTCCGCGACGGCAGCTATTTCTTCATTCCGCGCGCTTCCGGCAACTACTATCACAACGATCGCGACAACCGCTATCCGGGCGGCCAGATCGCCCAGGTCGTGCGCCCCGGCGCCAGCGAACATTCCTGGTATTTCGCCGCCGTCGCCAGCAGCCAGCAGGTACAGCTCAACGTCGATCCCAATCCGGCGCTCGGCAAGACCAATGTCTGGATCAACATCCAGGTGCGCCGGGCCGGCGAGGTGGTGGCCATGGCGGGGAGCGGTATCGACCTCGGCGAGTTCACCCGGGCTGTTGCCGATTCCCGGACGCCGGGTGTCTACGGCGTCCTGCTTGCACCCGACGGAGCGATCCAGGTCCACCCCGATGCGGCCCTGGTCGATTTCAACAGCCGTGCCAAGCGGGCCGAGGAGCGCCACACGATCTTCAGCCTGCTGGCGTCGGCCGACGAGCGGCAACGCCTGCGTGACAGCATGGCACGCGTCGTCAGCGGCGCCAGCACGGTCGAAGTGCTGCCGCTGACGCTGTCCGGACGTCCCGAGCTGGTGGCGCTGACCTATCTCGGGGAGATCGGCTGGGTCAACCTGGCCGTGGTCAATACTGCGCAACTGGTCAGCCGTGACGAGTTCAAGGTGCTCGGCCTGCTGATTGCCGGCGGCATGGTGCTGACCATCCTGGTGGTCCTCAGTTTGCTGGAGCGCATGGTGATCCGGCCGTTGCGCCAGTTGCTGCTCGGTGCGCGGGCCATTGCCAGCGGCGACTACGCGGCCCGCGTCGGTCCCGGCGGCGCTGCCGAGCTGGATGAGCTCGGCCAGACCTTCAACCGCATGGCGGAGACGGTCAGCGACTACACGGCGCATCTCGAGCAGCGGGTTGCCGAACGCACGCAGGAGCTGGCCGACGCCAACCGCGAGCTGATGCTTGCCCGCGATGCAGCCGAGGCGGCCAACCGCGCGAAGAGCGAATTCCTCGCCAACATGAGCCACGAAATCCGCACGCCGATGAACGGGGTCATCGGCATGGCCTCGCTGCTGCTCGGCACGCGGCTCGACGCGGAACAGCTGGAATACGCGCAGACCATCGACAGCAGTGCCGGCGCCCTGCTCTGCGTGATCAACGACATCCTCGATTTTTCCAAGATCGAGGCCGGCCGGATGGATCTTGAGATCATCGATTTCGACCTGCGGGCGCTGATCGACGACGTCATGGCCATCGTTGCCTTCCGTGCAGCGGAAAAGCAGTTGCAGCTGGCCGCGCTCGTCGATGCCGACGTACCGTCGCTGTTGCGTGGCGACCCCGGGCGTCTGCGCCAGATCCTGACCAACCTGGCCGGAAACGCCATCAAATTCACCGAGGTCGGTGAAGTCAGCCTGAGGGTTCACTGTCTGAGCAATGCCGATGGCCAGGTCCGCTTGCGTTGCGAGGTGCAGGATAGCGGCATCGGTATTGCGCCGGAGCAGCAGCAACGGCTGTTCAAGGCCTTCAGCCAGGCCGATTCCTCGATGACCCGGCGCTTTGGCGGTACCGGCCTGGGACTCGCCATTTCGCAGCGCCTCGTCGACCTGATGCAGGGCAGCATCGGCGTGCTCAGCGAGCCGGGCAAGGGTTCGACCTTCTGCTTCGAAGTTGCGCTCGAGATCCAGACCGGCAGTCCCCAAATCCTGCCGAGGGCGGTGCACGATCTGGCCGGCCGACGGATTCTGGTCGTCGATGACAACCTCACCAACCGGCGGGTGCTTGAACTGCAACTGGAGAATCTCGGCTGCGTCGTCGAGCTTGCCGACAGCAGCACCGGCGGGATGGCGGCGATACGCGTGGCGCAGGCGGCCGGCCGTCCCTTCGATGTTGCCATCATCGATCTGCAGATGCCGGATATCGACGGCCTGTCGCTCGCCCGCCACATCCGGGACGATCCGGCACTGGCGGCAACGCCGCTGATGATGCTGACTTCCCTGACCAGCCGGGGCGATGCCCGCCTGAGCCGGGAGGCCGGTTTCGACGCCTACCTGACCAAACCGGTCAAGCAGACCTTGCTGGAAAGCGGCCTGCGCACGCTGATCGGCATGGCCGGGGAAGTGCCGGCGCAACATCCGCTGATCACCCGTCATACCCTGGCCGAGGCCGGCCGGCACGGGCGCATCCTGCTGGCCGAGGACAACGAGACCAATCGCCGCCTGGCGACGAAGCTTCTGGAGCGCATGGGGCACCGGGTCGAGGTGGCGACCAACGGCCTGGAGGCGCTCGAACGCCTGGCCGACGGCGGTTTCGATCTGGTCCTGATGGACTGCCAGATGCCGGTGATGGACGGCTTTCAGACCGTTGCCGCGATCCGGGCCGGGGCGGTGGCCGGTGTCGATAGCAGCCTGCCGGTCATCGCCATGACCGCCGGGGCGCTCGACAGCGACCGCGACAACGCGCTGGCGGCAGGGATGAACGACTATCTGGCCAAGCCGATCAACGTCCCTGATTTCGAGGCCTGCCTGCAGCGCTGGCTGAACGGGCGAGGCTGAGCGGCAGGCGTTCGCCGGGAAAGCCGCAGCCAGCGAGAAGCGGTGATTGGCGGTGTCACGCCAATGGGTTAAATTGACTGAACGGCAGTCCCTCGAGGAGAACGAAAATGCGTCGTCCGTTGCTGTTCGCTACCGCAATGTGGGCCGGCTGGGTGCAGGCTGATCCCATCGGTTACGTCAAGAATGTCGGCGGCGAGGCGCTGGTCGTCACCGCCGGCCAGGCGCAGAAGGCGGAGGTCGGCTCGCCGGTGCATGTCGGTTCGCTGCTGAAGACCGGTCCGCAGTCGAGCCTTGGGGTCACTTTCAAGGACGAGACGGTGATGTCCTTCGGACCCAATACCGAATTGACCGTCGACGAATACCTGTACGAACCGAACCGCGGCAAGCTGCGGATGAACAGCAGGCTGGCCAAGGGCAGCCTGAACTACGTTTCCGGCGTCATCGCCAGGCTGCAGCCGGAGGCAGTTACCGTCAAGACACCGAGCGGCCTGATCGGCGTGCGCGGTACGCAATTCCTGCTCAAGGTCGAGGAGTAAGCCATGCCGGCATTCCTGCGCAACATCCTGGCGGCCCTCGGCCTTGTCCTGCTTGCCGCTTGCGGCAGCAAATCCTACGTCGTCCTGCTGGAAAACCCGGACGGTTCGACCGGTGCGGTCGTGGTCAAGGGCAGCAAGGGCGAGCAGGTGATCGACCGGGCGCGCCATGGGGCGGCGCTCGATGGGGCGAAGCCGGCGGCAGCCGTGGCCGAGGCAGACATCCAGCGCGACTTTGGCAGCGCGATGGCGGCCCGGCCCCTGCTGCCCGAGCGCTTCCTGCTGTATTTCACCAGCGGCGGCGCGCAGCTTACCGCGGAGTCGCAGGCCCTGCTGCCGAAGATTGTCGACAGCGCGGCCAAGCGCCCGGCCGTCGATGTGTCGATCATCGGCCACACCGACACGGTCGGCCGTGCCGAGCAGAACGAGGAACTGGCGCTGAAGCGGGCGCAGGCCATTGCCGAGCTGATCAAGGCAAAGGGGCTGCAGGTGCATGCGCTGACCGTCGAATCGCATGGCGAGCGCAATCCGCTGGTGCGGACAGCCGACGAGGTGGCCGAGCCGCGCAACCGGCGGGTCGAGATTTCGCTGCGCTGACGCAGCCGCCCGGCGGCCGGGCGAGGGAGGGGACGATGCTGAAGAATGTGACGGTGCGCTTCCAGCACTGGGTGCTGGGACTGCTCATGCTGCTGGTGGTCGCCTTGTCGGCGCTGTTCCTCGCCACTGTTTTCAAGACCTTTACCCACGTTGCCGAAGACCGGGCGCTGGGCAACTTCTCGCTGATCGCCGAGCAGACCTGGTTGCGTCTCGATGGCCTGCTGCAGGGCAGCGCCCGTTTCGTCACGGCGCAGGCCCACGGCGAGGTCGGCCAGTTTGCCGATGAGGGAGGCCGCCTCAACCGGCGCGACATGGTCGCCGGCTTCATCGCGGCGATCGAGGCCGATGCCGGCACCTATTCGCATTTCTTCGGCCTCGGCAACGAGGAGTTCCTGCAGGTCATCGGCATCCGCGGCGACGAACGGCTGATCGCCGCGCTGCAGGCGCCACCATCCTCCCATTTCGCCGTCCGCCGTATTATCCGCGAGCCGGGACAGACGGCCCGTGAGGAGTGGAGCTTCCTCGACCGCCAGCGCCTGGCGCTGGCCAGCCGCCCGGGCGATGGCCGTTTCCTGCCCAGCCAGCGCCCGTGGTTCACCGCTGCCTTGCAGCGCGACGGCCTGATCGTCACCGATCCGTACCTGTTCGCCTCCACCGGTCAGCTGGGCATTACCGTTGCCACGCCCTTGCCCGGGCGGATCGGGGTGCTGGCCAGCGACATCAGCCTGGCTTCGCTGCAGGATTTTCTCGGCAGCCTGGCGCTGCCGGAGAACGGACTGGTGGCAATCCAGGATGGCCAGGGCCGGATTCTCGCCCTGCATGCCCGCGGCGCGCGTTATGCCGGCCTGCGGGTCGAGCCGCTGAGCATGCCGGCAGCCCTTGCCAATCCCTATCTTGCCGTGCTGGCACCCGCGGCAGCCGGCCGTGCGGCCGAGGTGACGACGCTCGGTCCCGGTGCCGGGGAGCGCTTCGTCGTCGCCCGCCGGCAGTCGCAGCCCGTCGGCGGCAGCGTGTTCACGGTCGTCGTCAGCGCGCCGCTCAGCGATTTTCTCGGGCCGTTCCGTCAGGCCGAGCGGGACGTCATCTGGATGTCGGTCCTCATCCTGCTCATCCTGCTGCCGCTCGCCTATCTCGGTTCGCGCCAGGTGGTGCGGGCACTGCAGGCGATGGCCGAGGATTCGGAACGGCTGAAGCATCTCGATTTCTCCCAGGTGCCGCATGCGCCGGACAGCTTCCTCTATGAAATCAAGGTGCTTGGTGAGGCGCAGTGTGTGATGCAGGGGGCCATCCACCGGCGTACCGAGGACCTCGACAAGGCGCAGAAGAAGCTTGCCAGCCTGGTCGACAACGGCATCCGCCTGACCCGTGAGCAGGATCGTTCGGTGCTGTTCCAGCACATCCTGGCCGGTGCCCGCGAGATATCCCATTGTGCGGCGGCAACGCTCTTCCTGAAGAGCGAGCGCAACACGCTGGTCTTTGCCGAGCGCACCTTCGACGATGTGCTGCCGCATCTCGAGATTCCGTTGTATGGTCCGGATGGTGCGCCCAACGACAGATTCGTCGTGGTCCATGCGGCGATCCACAACGAGACGGTGCTGATCGATGACGTCTATGCCGAGACCCGCTTCGATCTCAGTGGCACCAAGCGTTTCAGCGAGGAGTCCGGCTTGCGTGCCGTGTCGATGCTGACCGTGCCGCTCAGCCCGCGTGAAGGCGAGGTGATCGGGCTGATCCAGCTGATCAACGCGATCGACCCGCAGAGCGGCGAGATCATTCCCTTTCCGCCCGACATCCTCGGCTTCGTCGAGGCGCTGGCCGCGCAGTCGGCCGTGGCCCTGGAGAACCACAACCTGCTGGAAGCCCAGCGCGAACTGATGGAGGCGCTGATCCGCCTGCTCGCCGGCGCCATCGACGCCAAGAGCGCCTACACCGGCGGTCATTGCGAGCGCGTGCCGGAACTCGCCTTCATGCTGGCGCAGGCGGCCTGCGATGCCGACAGCGGGCCGCTGGCCGATTTCCGCTTCGCCGACGACGAGGCCTGGCGCGAATTCCGCATCGGCGCCTGGCTGCACGACTGCGGCAAGGTGACGACGCCGGAGTACGTCGTCGACAAGGCGACCAAGCTGGAGACCATCTACAACCGCATCCACGAGGTGCGCACCCGCTTCGAGGTGCTGCTGCGCGACGCCGAGATCGAACGCCTGCTGGCCATCCACCAGCACGGCCTGGCGCCGGCCGAGGCCGAGGCCCGCTACGCCGCCCGCCGCCAGCAGTTGCTCGACGATTTCGCCTTCGTTGCCGAGTGCAATCTCGGCGGCGAGTTCATGGCGGCGGAGCGGGTCGAGCGCCTCAAACGCATTGCCGAGGAAACCTGGCTGCGCCATTTCGACGATCGCCTCGGCCTGTCGCACGAGGAGCACGAGCGCTACGCCGCCACGCCGGCCGGCGCCTTGCCGGTACGTGAGCGCTTGCTCGCCGACCAGCCCTGGCACATCGTGCCGCGCCGTCGCGACAACCCGGCCTACGACGCCCGCCACGGCTGGCAGGTGACGGTGCCCGAGCATCTCTACAACTTCGGCGAGCTGTACAACCTGAGCGTCGGCCGCGGCACGCTGACCGAGGAGGAGCGCTTCAAGATCAACGAGCACATCATCCAGACCATCGTGATGCTCGAACAGCTGCCGCTGCCCAAACAGTTCCGCCGCGTCCCCGAATATGCCGGCACCCACCACGAGACGATGATCGGCACCGGCTATCCGCGCCGGCTGGCCGCCGAGCAGCTGTCGATTCCGTCGCGGATCATGGCCATCGCCGACATCTTCGAGGCGCTGACCGCCTCCGACCGCCCCTACAAGCCGATGAAGAAGCTGTCCGAGTGCATCAGGATCCTCAGCTTCTTCAAGAAGGACCGGCACATCGATCCCGACCTGTTTGACCTGTTCCTGACCTCCGGCGTCTATCGCCAGTACGCCGAGCGTTACCTGAAGCCGGAGCAGATCGACGATGTCGATATCGGCCAGTACGTCGATGCGCCGGCAGCCTGACGCCGCGCGGAGCCGCTGATGGACAGACCCGGCCGCAGTCGCTGGTTGCTGCTCCTGCCCTTGTTGCCGCTCGGTCTGGCGGCGCTGCTGCTGATCGCCGGCGGCAGCGCCCAGACGGCGCTGCGCAATGCGCTGTTCGACCAGTACCAGCGCTGGCTGCCGCGGCCCTATGCCGACGTGCCGGTGCACATCATCGACATCGATGACGAAAGCCTGGCCCGCCTCGGCCAGTGGCCGTGGCCGCGCCAGCGCATCGCCGAACTGGTTGACCGCCTGCAGGCGGCCGGTGCCGCCGCCATTGCCTTCGACGTACTGTTCGCCGAAGCCGACCGCACCGCGCCGCAGGCCGTCGCCGGGCTGTGGCGGCTGGAGGGGGCCTTGCGCCGGCAGGTGCTGGCACTGCCCGATCACGACCAGCTGCTGGCCGAGGCGCTGCAGCGCGCCGACGTCGTGCTCGGCTTCGCCCTGGTCGGCGGCCCGGCGCCGACGGGCGGGCGGGGGCCGACGGCACGCGCCGCCGTGGTCCATCTCGGCGAGCCGCAAACGTCCTGGCTGCGTGGCTTCGCTGGTGC
>WBUO01000180.1 GCA_008933675.1 Dechloromonas sp. | reverse complement strand
TCCCAGGAGCGTCCCTCCCATTCGCCGAAATGCATCTCCTGCAGCCGCGCGTCGAAAACCGGTTGCGGATGCAGCCGCAGCGCCAGGTCACGGCAGCGCTGCAGCGGACTACTCCACAGCGGCAGGCCCGGCGGCAGTTCGGCCAGCAGGGTGGCGGCCACGGCAGCAGTATCCTCCGCCGGCACATCCAGTGCGCCGTAGCAGATACCCGGTGCCACCAGCGGCCGCGGGTGGCGGATCAGGTGCAGGATCATCGCGGCAGTTGCGCCACCAGGCCAAGGTAGAAGGCGATTTCGGCGACCTGCTGCACGGCGCCCAGGCAGTCGCCGGTGTAACCGCCCAGCCAGCGGCGGAACTTGCTGGCCAACCAAAGCGTTGCCAGTGCTGCCAGCAGGCAGCCTGTCAGGGCATGCGGCCAGGGCAGTGGCAGCAGCGCAAGGCCGGCGAAGGCGGTGGCTACGAGCAGCGCCCCGCCCGACAGCCGTGTGGCCAGCGGTTTGGCCTTGGACTGCTGGTCTTCACGCACGTAGTCCATGGTTGCCAGCAGCAAGGTTGCGGCGTAGCGCGACACGGCATGTCCGGCGAGCAGAGCCCAGGCTACCAACGCCGGATCGAGCGCGGCGAGCAGCACGAACTTGCCGCTCAGCCCGAGCCACAGGGCCACGACACCGTAGCTGCCGACCCGTGAATCCTTCATGATTTCCAGGATGCGCAGCTTGTCCCAGCCACCGCCGAGGCCGTCGGCGGCATCGGACAGGCCGTCCTCGTGGAATGCTCCGGTTGCGTAAATGGTGGCGGCCATGGCCAGCAGCACCGCTACCGCCTGCGGCCACGGCTGCAGCGCCGCGAGATAGACCAGCGCACCGATTCCACCGACGATCAGGCCGACAGCGGGGAAGTAGCGTGCCGAGGCGTTCAGTGCCTCGGCCGAGTGCCCGACCCAGGCCGGTACCGGCAGACGGGTGAAGAAACGGATGGCGCCGAAGAAATATGCCAGTTCGCGACGGATCATCAGCCCTTGTCCGCCACCCCGGCCGATTCGAAGCTGGCCATCTCGTTGAGGAAGCCGACGGCTGCCTGCACCAGAGGGAAGGCCAGCGCGGCTCCAGTGCCTTCGCCGAGGCGCAGGCCGAGATCGAGCAGCGGCCTGGCGCCGAGCGCCTGCAGTTGAGCCTGGTGTCCCGGCTCGGCCGACCAGTGGCAGAAGACACAATACTCGGTCAGCGCCGGGAACAGCTTCGCCGCCGTCAGCGCGGCGGCGCTGACGATGAAACCATCGATGAGCAGCACCATTTTGGCTTCCGCCGCCGCCAGCATGGCACCAACCATCATCGCCACCTCGAAGCCGCCGAATTCGGCGAGCACGGCCAAAGGCGCGTTGCCACCGCCGCTACTGCGGTAGCGGGTCAGTGCCTGTTCGAGCAGTGCCTGCTTGCGGGCCAGACCGGCATCGTTCAGGCCAGTGCCGCGGCCGACGCAATCGGCCAGGGGCATGCCCGTCAGGCAGTTGGTCATCAGCGAAGCGGCGGCGGTGTTGCCAATGCCCATTTCGCCGAAGCCAACGATGTTGCAGCCGTTGCTGGCCAGATTGCGGACGATCTCCGCCCCCCGGGTGATGGCCAGTTCGCATTGCTCGACCGTCATCGCCGCTTGCTCGAGATAGTTGGCCGTCCCGGAGGCCACCTTGGCGTGGATCAGCCCCGGTCGCCGTCCGAAATCGTGGGCGACACCGGCATCGATGACGGCCAGGTGCAGGCCGTTCTGGCGGGCGAAAACGTTGATCGCGGCGCCGCCAGCGAGGAAGTTCTCGACCATCTGCCAGGTTACGTCCTGCGGATAGGCCGAGACGCCGGCACGTGCCGCGCCATGGTCGCCGGCAAAGACCAGCAGGTGCGGCTGGCCGAACTGCGGGTCGAGGCGTTGCTGGATCAGGCCGATCTGCAGAGCCAGCTTCTCCAGCTGTCCGAGGACACCGCGCGGCTTGGTTTTCTGATCAATCTTGTGCTGCAGGGCGTCAGCCAGACCCTGATCCGGGGCATGAATCTTGAATTTTGAATGCATCCGCTTCTCCAAAAGCAAAGGGCTCCGCGCCGGCACCTGTCCTGATACCACCGCGCAGCCCTGTCCACAGGCTTCCAGTTACATGATCCAAGTCGTCTTCTGGCTCTCGGATCTGCCGGTTCGCCGCGCCTTCCCGCCGGGTCTGTTTCCCCTCTGCAGTGGCATTCACGACAACCGTCCCCGATTACAGCGGCGGGCCCGCCACGGATTTGCACCGTGTTCCGTTACATTGAATCGCGGCCGATTATAGCGAAGCAGCCGGCAAGGCCCTATCGGCCAGTTTGGGGTCGATCCGTGCCAGCAGCTCTAGGGCCGGCCGACGAATTTCCGGCGCCACACCATTGAGGACTTCGATAGACCCCTCAGCCGCTGCAGCCAAGGCTTCCCGCGCTGGACGGAGTCTATCCGCCACCCCGGCTGCATCGATTTCGTGCAACATTTCACGAGCGACACCGGAGACACAGGCGCCTCGCAGTAAAATACATACGCGTGAAATCTCCTGGTCCGCGATTTCCTCTGCTAGGTTGAGTAGCATGAACCATTTTCGGGACACTGCCAGCCCTTCGGAAGCATGGCCGTAGAACAACAGGCTGTTGGCCAATACCCAAAGAGACTCGCCATGTTCTGGCCCCAGTTCAGCAGCGCGCCTCGCCGCCGCCAGCTGTTCGTTTTCAGCGCCTGGCCAGGCCAGCAGAAATGTAGCCAGAAAGCACCAGTTCCTGTGGTCGTCTGGCTTGCTGGCACAGAGCGAACGGGCGATTTCGATCACGCTGGCGCGGTTCTGCGGGTCACCTCCCAGCACCGTCATCATGCCGCGCCGAGCATCAGCGTCATCGGGCGAGGATTCCAGCACACGGCCGAACAATTCGGCCGCCTCGGTACGTCTGGCCTCGTCCTCGGCCAGACGCCAGGCCAAGGCCCGCACGATCTGATGCGCCGAGGGATCAATTGCGACTGCCCGGCGAAGCGCTTCGATTGCCCGATCACGCTCGCCGGCGTGAGCTGACAATCCTTGGCCGAGGGCATACCAACCGATGGCGCCACCGGGATCAAGTTCCAGGTAGCTGCGTGCGATGTCCACGAGGTCTATCTGTTGCGCTTCCCTAAGCTGTCCGTTATAGATCAGCGGCACAAGCGCCAGCAACGGCTGTCCGTAGCGGAGCTTTGCCGCCTCGCCACCTTCTACATCCTTCAGGTCGGACATATCGCCTGCCACCAGCGCCCGGTGAATGAATGAATAGGCAAGCTTCCCTAGATAACGCTCCAGACTTGCCTGCATTTCGGCGGCAAATTGCCGCAAACGAAGCACGCCCTCCTGGCCGAGGGGTTTCAGATCCTCGGCCAGCGCAATCAGTTCATGCGGGTCCAAAGGCAAACCGACCAGCGCATCAACCATGCTTGCTGCATCCTCTGCCCCCACAAGCATCGATTCGAATCGGTCACGCGCCCGTTTCCTGATCTGCATGCGCTCGGCTCGCGTTGCCAAGTCCCTGTCTTCGCCACGAAGATCGAACATGTCGTCCAGGCAAGCCGAGCCCTCGGCCAACAGTGCCGCCAGAGCCTGGGTCTCCAATGCCCTGGCCAGCGGAGAACCCCTTAGGGCTCTGCTTAGCGCCAAGTCATACTCTGCACCGGCCGAATCGGCACAACCACTGCCCAATCGAGACTCAGCCTGTCGTTGCAGGTCATCAGTGCGGAACCAGACCCGCAGGAACTCCACCAGCCACATCAGCCTCCTCCTCACCCTGCGGCTGGCACGCATCAAGTACCAGATGTTGAAGAAGCGCTCAGCCACTTGGAAGGCCATGCGCTTGCCTTTGCCGGCCTTCACCTTCTCGATGACGCCCGCTTGTACCAAGCGATCTAGTTGCGCCGAAGCAAGGTTGACAGTCCAAGCCAAAGCATCAGCAGCCTGGCGCGCTGTGATCGGGCTCCAGTGCAAGGCGACCTTGTCGAGCAGTTGCTGGGCCTGCGTCGGCAGCTCGTCGAAACGTGCTTTGTAGAGCGGCGTCACTTCGTCAAGCAGTCCCTCCAGATCCGAGCGCACATTGCCGTCAACACCTTTTAGCAGCACGCCATACAGCAGAACGGTGGTCCGCGGATTACCCCCAGTCAACGTATGCAACGCCCGCAGGCGACCGGTGTCGGACGCAATACTGCGCACCAACTCGTCCGCGCCACGCTGGCGGGCCAGGGCCACGATAGTGTCGCGCATCTCGGTTTCGGACAGCCCGCGCAACTCGTCGATCCGAAAGAAATCGTAGAACGCCGCGCCGTAGTCGTAGGTGGCTTCCAGGGCCCGACTGCTGGCGCCCACCAGTAGAAGTTCCGGGTGCTCCTGCAGGGCTTCACGCAAGACCCAGTCCTTGTCCTTGATCCGCTCCAGGATCAGGTCGATGTTGTCTACCAGCAGCAGCAGGCGACGATCCAACTTCTTCGCCATGCGCAGCAGAGCCTGCAAGGCGCCCTCGCCGTCCGTGCGATCCAGCCGTTCGACTTCGACATCAATGCCCCTCATCCCGGCAACGTCGCCCCGCGTTTCGAGGGCATCGCTCATGGCATCAAGGCAGTTGAGCCAGAAATCGGCCAGCGTCGCGACGTTGTACTGCTCTTCGGGAAAGGTCAGCGCCAGCCACTGGCCTGCCAGTTCGGGATCATCCTCGACGCCGATGGCGAGGCGGCGCAACAGCGTGGATTTACCCATGCCCCGCTGACCGAGGATCAGGCGATGTTGCGGTCGTGAGCCCGGCTTCTCCCGGCGAAAGTCGTCTAGGATGCGGGCCAGCAGTGCGTGTCGCGCAATGAAATAGGTCCGCACTTCGGCGCGGCTCCACAGGGCCGGGTTGTAGAGCGCCGGGCGCTTTAGCGCCGTATCCTGCGTGCTCATGTCGCGAACCGCCGTTGCCAGTAGATGCGCAGCCATTCCAGGCGATAGGCATAACGCCCCTGGCGTTCAACCAGGTAACCGTCGCTGACCAGGACTTCCAGCAAGTAGTTGAGCATCTTGTCACGCTCGCCCGGGTCGCCGATGCGCTGGCCGAGCATTTGCGCCAGCGTGTCCCGGCTCTTTCCAGAGTCCGAACGACAGATCGCGGTCAACAGTAGGGCGGCGTAAGCAGCATCTGGCTGCCCCAGCTCCTCGTCCAGACGCTGCCGCCAGTAGTCGAAATGGTTGCGGTAGCCCATACCCAGCAGTTTTTCGAATACCTGTTCGACCATGGCCTCATCCGGCGCTTTACCACGGTCAAGGCACTCTTCCCGGATGTGCTCGAACATCAGTTGCAGGTAATAGGGAACCGGCCAGCCAACCCGCCGGACGATCGCGTCACATAATGCTGGCGCAAGTTCGATGCGATAGCTCCTGGCCAATTCACCGAGAAACCGGCGGGCTGAATCGGCACTGAAAGCATCCAGCGGAAAGGGCTCCAGATCGTTGATGGTGTCGCTCAAGCCAAGGCGGGCGGCCAGCGTGTCGAGGCCGATTGATCCGGCCAACAGCCATTTGACCCGGCGATAGTGGGTTTGCCTGAGATCGCGTAGCCAGTAGAGGAAGGCCCGCGCCTTGCGGCGCCCTTCATCGCCCTGCTGCAACAGGTTGATGATGAATACCGGCAATTCGTCGATGCAGACCAGCCAGTCATCACTGCCTTCGGACAGTGCCTTGCCCAGTTCCTCTCCCGCCTCCCGCCATTTTTCAGCGGTGGCTGCATGCCATTCAATACCGAGCTCACCGACTTTGACGCTCTTGATACGGGCAAACAGGGCCTTACTGCGCTGGGTAATGCTCTGCTGGGTCGCCAACGCATTAAACAATTCGCGAATGCAGTCGCTTTCACTCTCGCACTTGGCGAAGCTGCAGTGTACGGCGTAGCGGCCATGTTTCGCTGCCGTTGCACAGAGACGAAGAATCAGCGAGGTCTTGCCAATACGGCGCGGCGCCAGCATCAGCAGATGGCTGCCTTCCAGCTTACGCCAGGCTCGGAGCTGCTCTTGCTCGCGATCGAAGAAATCGTCGCCTTCAACGGGATTACCAACGCTGATTTTCACGGGCACCTCGCAGCAGAAATTTTGTACATCGATTTTGCTGTACAACGATAGTGTTGTAAATACACAGCGAGCAAAATTTCCGAGTGCCATACAATTTCCACCGTCTATCCGGAAATGGCTAATCCATGAAACAACTGATCCTCGGTGGCGCCCGCTCGGGCAAGAGCCTGCTGGCCGAAAGGCTGGCGGCAGATAGCGGACTGCACGTCATCTATCTGGCAACGGCGCAGGCGGGCGACGGCGAAATGGAACGCCGCATTGCTCACCATCGCGCACGCCGCCCCATTGACTGGGGGTGTGCTGAGGAAACACTGCATCTGGCAGAGCGCCTGCACAAACTGGCCACCCCCGATACCTGCATCCTCGTCGACTGCCTGACGCTGTGGCTTTCCAATTTGCTATTCGCCGGTCGCGCAGCGGTTCAGGCAGAAGCTGGCGAGGCCATCGACTGCCCCTTGTTCACCGGAGAAACGACAGCCTTGCTCGAGGTACTGCCGCAACTGCCTGGCCAGATCATCCTTGTCTCCAACGAGGTCGGCTGGGGCATCGTGCCAATGCATCCGCTATCGCGCCTGTTCGCTGACGAGCAGGGACGGCTGAATCAACGCGTCGCCGCCGTCTGCGACCGGGTGACGCTGGTCGCCGCTGGGCTGCCGCTGGCGCTCAAATCCCCGGCAGCAGGGGCCTGAGCTTTTCCCAATCAAGCGCCGCTTCGACCGAATCGGCCAGACGGTCGAGATCGGCTTCGCGGCGGGCGGCGAAATCGACCGGCGCGCTTTCCATCATGCCGGCCCAGGCGAGCAGCGCGGTCAGCGCCGGCGGATGGTCGAACAGGCCGTGGCAGTAGGTGGCGAAGACCTGACCGTCAGCCGAGATAGCGCCGTCGCGCCGGCCATCGGCCAGCTCGACGGCTGCCTGCGCCAGCCCGGCACCACCGGTAACGCCGAGGTGGATTTCGTAGCCGGTCATCGCCGGCTTGCCCGGCAAGCATAAGTGACCGCTCACATTGCGTAGTTGTTTTTCGCTCTCCAGCGTCGTCTCGACCTCCAGCACGGCCAGGCCCGGCGTGCTGCCCGGCCGGCCTTCCAGGCCCTGCGGATCGTGGATCATCGCCCCGAGCATCTGGTAGCCGCCGCACAGGCCGACCACCTTGCCGCCGTAGCGCAGGTGCTTCTTGATCGCCGCCTCCCAGCCCTTTTCCCGCAGCCAGTCCAGATCGGCGCGCACGGCTTTCGAGCCGGGCAGCACGATCAGGTCGGCTGCCGGCGGCGTCTCGCCCGGCCCGATCCAACGGAAATCGACTTCCGGATGCAGGCGCAGCGGGTCGAGATCGTTGTGGTTGGAGACGCGCGGATAGGCCGGCGCGACGACTTTCAGCCGGGTCGTCCCCTTGGCCAGTGCGGCGGTGGCGATGGCGTCCTCGGCATCGAGCAAGAGGCCGTGCAGGTAGGGCAGCACGCCGAGCACTGGCTTGCCGGTGCGCTCCTCAAGCCAGCGCAGACCGGGTTCAAGCAGGCCAATGTCGCCGCGGAAGCGGTTGATGACGAAGCCCTTGACCCGGTTCTGCTCGGACGCCGACAGCAGTTCCAGCGTGCCGACCAGATGGGCGAAGACGCCGCCGCGGTCGATGTCGGCGACGATGATCACCGGGCAATCGACGGCCTCGGCGAAGCCCATGTTGGCGATGTCGCGATCGCGCAGGTTGATCTCGGCCGGCGAGCCGGCGCCCTCGACCAGCACGCAGTCGTAAGCGGCGGTCAGGCGCGCCCAGGACTGCAGCACCGCCTCCATCGCCCGTGGCTTGTAGGCGTGATAGGCCTTGGCATCGAGATCGGTCGCCACCTGGCCGTGGATGATGACCTGCGCCTTCTTGTCGGTGGTTGGCTTCAACAGCACCGGGTTGAAATCGGTATGCGCTTCCAGGCCGCAGGCCAGCGCCTGCAGCGCCTGCGCCCGGCCGATCTCGCCGCCATCGACGGTGACCGCCGAATTGAGTGCCATGTTCTGCGGCTTGAACGGCGCCACGCGCACGCCACGGCGCTTGAGGATGCGGCACAGCGCGGCCACCAGCGTCGATTTGCCGGCATCGGAGGTGGTGCCTTGGACCATCAGGGAAGAGCAGGTC
>WBUO01000179.1 GCA_008933675.1 Dechloromonas sp. | reverse complement strand
GCCCGAACCGGCTGTCTTCGCCTCGGCGCCGCTGCATTACCGGCTACGCGCCGAGTTCCGCATCTGGCACCACGGCGAGGTTTTCGACTACGCCATGTTCGACCCGGAGAACCCGCGCCAGCCGGTGCTGATGGCCGACTTTCCGGTTGCCGACGCAGCCGTCTGCGCCCTGATGCCAAGCCTGCGCGCCGCCATCCTGGCCGACGAGGCCCTGCGCCGCCGGCTGTTCGGCGTCGAATTCCTCGCCACGCTGAGCGGCGAGATGCTGGTCACGCTGATCTACCATCGGCAACTCGATGCCGCCTGGGAGGAGGCCGCCCGCCGGCTGGCCAGCGGCCTGAGCATCGGGCTGATCGGTCGCAGCAAGGGACAGAAGATCGTCCTCGAACGCGACTGGGTGCTCGAACAACTGGAGGTGGAAGGCCGGCAGCTGCAGTACCAGCAGTTCGAAGGCAGCTTCACCCAGCCCAACGGCGGCGTAAACCGGCAGATGCTGACCTGGGCCTGCCAGCAGGCGACGGGCCTCGGCGGCGACCTGCTCGAACTGTATTGCGGCAACGGCAACTTCACGATGGCCCTGGCCCGGCATTTCGACCGCGTGCTGGCCACCGAACTGGCCAAGCCTTCGGTCCGTGCGGCACAGTACAACCTCGCCGCCAACGGCATTGCCAACTGCACCATCGTCCGCATGTCGAGCGAGGAAATCAGCGCCGCACTGGCCGGCCGCGAGATATTCCAGCGACTGAAGGACATCGACCTCGCCGCCTACCGATTCTCGACGCTGTTCGTCGACCCGCCGCGCAGCGGGCTGGACCCTGCGACCGTCGAACTGGCGCGCGGCTTCACCCACATCCTCTACATCTCGTGCAACCCGCAGACGCTGCGCGACAACGTCGCGGCACTGGACGACACGCACGAGATCGTCGCCGCCGCTGCCTTCGACCAGTTTCCTTACACGCAGCATCTGGAAACCGGCGTTCTGCTCAGGGCGCGTTCGCGCTAAGCGGCAGCGCAGCGATCGCCGGGAGGAGACGCGGCAAAACGCTGAAAACGCTTCTCTGGTAAGCTCCGCCAATCGACAGAGCGCTGCCCAGCCTTGTGCCGCCTGAATCGCGACGCGCACTACCGGGCGGACCAGGAACCGGGACATGACTGCCTTCAGCGAATTTTCCCTGCTGCTGATCATCTCTGCCATCGCCGGCGCCATCTCGGTGCGCCTGCGCCAACCGGTCATCATCGCCTACATCGTTGTCGGCATCGTCGCCGGACCGGCAGTCCTCGGCCTGGTCAGTGCCCATGACCAGATCGACCTGCTGGCCCAGGTCGGTATCGCCGTACTGCTCTTCCTCGTCGGCCTCAAGCTCGACCTGCATCACGTCCGCCACATCGGCCCGGTCGCCCTGGCCACCGGCCTCGGCCAGCTGGCCTTCACCATCGCCGGCGGCTTCGCGCTGATCCTGCTGCTTGGCAAGGGCGTCATGGAAGCGCTCTACGTCGCCATTGCGCTGACTTTTTCCAGCACCATCATCATCGTCAAGCTGCTCTCCGACAAACGCGAGCTGGATTCGCTGCACGGCCGCATCGCCGTCGGCTTCCTGATCGTCCAGGATCTGGCCGTGGTGCTGGCGATGATGGCGATGAGCGCCCTGCGCGGCAGCGACGAGGCAGCACTGGTCGACGTCATCGTCTCGCTGACATGGCGCGTCATGCTCGCCGCTGCCGTGTTGTACGCGCTGATGCGCTGGATACTGCCCGGCCTGGTCAAGGCCATGGCCCGCTCGCAGGAACTCCTGCTGATCTTTGCCATCGCCTGGGGCACGGGCCTGGCGGCACTCGGCGAATGGGCCGGCTTTTCCAAGGAGGCCGGCGCCTTCCTGGCCGGCTTCTCGCTCGCCTCGACCGCCTATCGCGATGCCATCAACGCCCGCCTGGCCGGCATCCGCGATTTCCTGCTGCTCTTCTTTTTCATCGACCTCGGCGCCAAGCTGGATTTCTCCACCCTGGGCGGCGAAATCATGCCGGCGATCGTCCTCTCGCTGTTCGTGCTCATCGGCAATCCGTTGATCGTCATGGCCATCATGGGCTACATGGGTTACCGCAAGCGCACGGGCTTTCTCGCCGGCCTGACCGTAGCCCAGATCAGCGAGTTTTCCATCGTCTTCGTCGCCATGGGCATCTCGCTCGGCCACATCGGCGTCGAAGCGCTCGGCCTGACGACACTGGTCGGGCTGGTCACCATCGCCCTGTCGACCTACATGATCCTCTACTCGCATCCGCTCTATCAGCGCCTGGCCCCTCTCCTCGGCTGCTTCGAGCGGCGCAACCCCTTCCGCGAGCAGGCGGTGGAAACCGACATGCACAACGGCGACCATCCCGAAGTCGTCATCTTCGGCCTCGGCCGCTATGGCGGGCGCCTGGCCAGGCAGCTGCAGGAGGCCGGCATCCGGGTGCTGGGCGTGGACTTCGATCCGGAACGTGTCGGCGAACTGCGTGAGCAGGGACTGGCCGTACATTACGGCGATGGCCAGGAATCGGGATTTCTCGACGAACTGCCGCTGAAATCGGCCCAATGGGTCGTCAGTACCCTGCCCGACGTCGAATCCAACCTCGCCTTCCTCAACGCCCTGAAGGAACACCGTTTCTGCGGCGAAGTCGCCTTCGTCGCCCGCGATGACGCCCATGGCCTGGCCCTCAAGCAGGCCGGCGCCCCGACCGTGCTTTACCCGATGCGCGACGCCGTCGACTACACCGTCGAACATTTCGTCGCCCTCATCCGCCCAGAGGAGGAATCCGCATGACTTCACGCATCCTGGCTGCCACCGATCTTTCCGCCCCCTCGCGCCATGCCGTGGACCGCGCCTACCGTCTGGCCGCCGAGCGTGGCTGGCAACTGACCCTGGCGCACGCCATCGCGCCGGGGCTGTTCGACGAACTGCAGGCGATGCTCGACGGCGACGCCCCGTCGATCGCCGACTCCGTCGTTGCCGAAGCCAGCCGCCGGTTGGCGTTGCTCAACGAAGATCCGCAACGCACCCACGGCGTCGTCGCCGACTGCCGGATACTCAGCGGCTCACCGCTGCCGGCCATTGCCGACCACGCGGACGCGTGCGCGGCCGACCTTCTGGTGCTCGGCTCCCGCGGCGAAGGCTTCCTGCGCCAGATGATGATCGGCTCGACCGCCTCGCGCCTGTTGCGCAAGACCCGGCACCCCGTGCTGGTGGTCAAGCAGCAGCCGCACGAGACCTACCGGCGGATACTCGTCGCCGTCGATTTTTCGCCGGCCGCACTGGCGGCGCTGCGCCTGGTCCGGCAACTGGCACCGGAAGCGGCACTGATCCTGCTGCATGCTGTCGAAATCCCTTTCGAGGGCAAGATGCAGTACGCCAATGTCGACCCGGCAATCATTCAGCAATACCGCATTCAGGCTCAGCTCGTCGGCATGCAGAAGCTGCGCGACCTGGCCCGTCGGGAAGCCCTGGTGGAAGCCGACACGCAACTGCTGGCACTGCACGGCGATGCATCCCGGCTGATCATCGAGCAGGAACAGGAGCAGGACTGCGACCTGATCGCTGTCGGCAAGCGCGGCCAGCACTTCGTCGAAGAGCTGCTGCTCGGCAGCACGACGACGCACGTATTGATGGAGGCCCAGAGCGATATCCTGGTGGCGGCAGCGGATTAATGCAGCCGTCAGTTGTGGCATGTAAATGCCGTCTATAGTGCAGCAAAGGGAAGGCCATCTTTTCAAACCGGAACACTTTCGGGGAGTCCGAACATGCACCTCCAGATCAAGCACAAGCTGTTGATCCTCGTTGGCGTGGCCGTGCTGGCGCTGCTTGCCGTCGGTCTTTTCTCGCTGGCCCAGGCGGCCAAGCTGAACAGGGAACTCGAACAGTCGATCGAACGCAGCACGGCAATGATCCAGGCAATCGACGGCGCCCGCAGTGCCCAGGTCAGCTTCAAGATCATGGTTCAGGAATGGAAGAACACCCTGCTCCGCGGCAAGGACCCGGAAAGCTACACCAAACATCTGAAGAGCTTTGACGATGAGGCCGGCAGGGTCCGCGAGCAGCTTGCCCGGGTCGGCCAGACGGCCGCCGGCCTTGGTGTCGCCGAGCGCCTGAAACTCGACGAGGTGACAGCCACCTTCGAACAGCTCGCCCCCCGCTACCACGAGGCGATCCGTCAGTTCGACCGCAATGCCGCAGATCCCGCCAGCACCGTGGACAAGCTGGTACGTGGCATCGACCGGGCGCCGACCAAGGTCATCGACGACCTCGTCGGCGAGATGCAGAAGATTTCGGGCGAACTGCAGGCCAGCGACCGCCAGCGCTCGTCCGCGGTATATGCCTCGGTCAAGCTCGGCCTGAGCGTCTTCGCCATCGCTGCGCTGGTCATCCTGCTCGCACTGGCGCTGGTCTTCATTCGCTCGATCATCGGTCCGCTGGCCGGACTCGAATCGACGATGAGCCACATCGCCGGCAGCGGCGACCTGACGCGCCGCGCGGCAATCGTCAACCAGGACGAAGTCGGGCGCATGTCCCAGGCCTTCAACACGATGATGGAACGCCTGCAGCAACTGATCCGCGAAATCAACGCGGCCAGTGCCGAAGTCGCGACCGCTTCGGAGCAACTCGCGCAGACCTCGGAGGCGCTGGCCGAGGTTTCCGACCTTCAGGCCAACGCCGTCAGTGGCAGCGCCGCGGCGATTGAGGAACTGACGGTGGCGATCTCGTCGGTTTCCGAAACCGCTCGCGACGTCAACACCCAGGCGGCAGAAAGCGTCGCCCAGACGGCGCTGGGCTCCCAGAAGGTGTCACATCTGGTTGGCGAAATACGGCATATCCAGAAGAACATCGATGAAATCGCCCGTACGGTCGACGAGTTCGTCCGCAGTACCCAGGCGATTACCGACATGACTCGCGAAGTCCGCGACATCGCCGATCAGACCAATCTGCTCGCACTCAACGCGGCGATCGAAGCGGCCCGCGCCGGCGAAGCCGGCCGGGGATTCGCCGTGGTCGCCGACGAAGTGCGCAAGCTGGCGGAGAAATCCGGCAAGTCTGCCGTCGAGATCGACCAGCGTACGCAAGCCATCATGGATCAATCGTCTGCTGTGCAATCAGCAATCGCTGCCGGCGAGCACTCGATCCGGGCGAGCAATTCGCTGGCCGGCGAAGTCGAGAACGTTCTCCTCGACTCCAGTCAGGTTGTCGAGCGCTCGCGTCGGGGCGTCACCGAAATCAACGATTCCGTCGCCGAACAGAAGATTGCATCGACCGAAATTGCCCAGAGCATGGAACGCATCTCCAACATGGTCGAGGAAAACAACGCCTCGACGCAGAGCATCCGCCAATCCACCGGTGATCTGCACCGGCTGTCCGAACGCCTGACCGGACTCGTCGCCGGCTTCCGGGTCGCTTGAGCGGGCTACTCGGCGACGTCTGAAACGCCCGGCAACGGACACTTCAGACCAACACTGGCGATCTGGCCGGCATTGCCCATCGCCCGCACGACGAGCACGAAGCCACCGATGCCAATCCGGTCTCCGACCACGGCCGGTCGGCCGAGCCGTGCAATCAGCACCTCATCCAGCCTTCGTCCCTCTTCCTCCGGCGCCAGCGCGAAACCGTAGGCCGCCGCCAGATCGCCGGCCAGACAATCCGGTGCAACCGCGAACTCGCCGAAGAAGCTGGTATTGCGGCCGATATCGTGCGCCGCACTGCCGAACGTCCTGGCAAGCCTCTCGGCTGCGGCTTCCGGCGCGATGAACCAGGCGGAGTCCTCCGGGCGCAGGCGCAGGTCCGGCGCCATATCAAGCAATCGACCAAGACGGACAACTGCGATGCAACGCACTTCACCTTCCGCATACTCTGCCGCCAGGTCGTCAGGATGCCGCCCCTCGGCCAGAGAACCTGCGGTAACGCGATACTCGAACATCGGCAGAGCCGCCTCCTCGCCGACCCAGAACTCGCGCCGGTCGCGCGGCTCATCGGTCGGCGGCAGTTCAACCTTGAGCAGACGTGCCGCAGCGGGGATGGTCGCGCCCTGCACCAGCAGCGACAACAAGACGACCGAGAAGGCGACGTCGAAGAGCAGTTTCGAATCAGGCACCCCCATGACGACCGGAAAAATGGCGAGGACGACCGGCACCGCACCGCGCAGGCCGACCCAGCTGACGAAGGCGACTTCATTACGCGAGTAGCGGAATGGCAACAGCCCGAGGGCTACCGCGATCGGCCGCGCCACCAGCATCAGGAACAAGGCCATGGCCAGCGCCTCCCAGGTGTATTCGGCCAGATGCGAGGGCGTCACCAGCAGGCCGAGAACGACGAACATGCCGGCCTGGGCCAGCCAGGCGAGCCCGTCCATCACCCGCAGCACATGCTCGGTGGCATGGCTGCGCCGGTTGCCGACGATAACCCCGGCGATATAGACGGCGAGCAGACCGCTGCCGTCGAGCAGGTTGGCAGCACCAACGATGAGCAGACCGCCGGAGAGGATGAGCAGGGCGTACAGGCCTTCCGCCAGATTGAGCCGGCGCAGCAGCCAGGCGAGGATCTTGCCGCCGGCAAAACCGAAAACCAGTCCGATCCCGGCCTGCTTCAGCAAGAGCACGGAAAACGCGACGAATCCGGCCCGCTCCGGGTGGAGCAGGATTTCGACCAGCACCGTGACCAGCAGGATGGCCATCGGGTCGTTGGAGCCGGATTCGATTTCCAGCGTGCTCTTCACCCGTTCGCTGAGGCGGACGCCGCTGTTGCGCAACAGGGCGAATACAGCCGCGGCATCGGTCGAACCGACGATGGCGGCGAGCAACAGGCCGAGCCGCCAGTCCACTTCGAGAAACCAGGTGGCAAAGACACCGAGCAATGCAACCGTGGCAATGACGCCCCAGGTTGCCAGCACCGCGGCCGGCTTCAGCGCGACGCGGAAGCTGCGGCTATCGGTGCGCAGGCCACCGTCGAGCAGGATGACGGCCAGTGCCAGTTGGGCAATCAGGTTGGCGGTGAAGAAATCACTGAAGAGAATGCCACCGGGCCCATCCTCGCCGGCCAGCATGCCGACGGCAAGGAAAAGCAGCAGCAACGGCAGGCCGAGACGGGCGGAGATGGTGCTGGCCAGAACGCTGATGAACAACAGCAGGCCCGCCAGCAGGAACAGGGTGCTGATCGTGGTCATGGCCCGAATCTATCACAGGCACCGGTCCATTCCCGAGTACGGAGGTCGACCACTACTTATGACCCAATGGAATAACAAGATGCGCACATGTTCTTAATTGAATATTAAGCCATTGCTACAATCCGTCCCATTCGACAATCCCTGCGGATTACCCAGCAATGACCCAACGCAAGACACTCTCCCATCTCGACTGGCTCGAAGCCGAAGCCATCCACATCATGCGCGAAGTGGCCGGCCAGTGCGCCAACCCGGTGCTGCTCTTCTCCGGCGGCAAGGACTCGATCTGCATGCTGCGCATCGCCGAAAAGGCCTTCCGCCCGGGCAAGTTCCCCTTCCCGCTGATGCACATCGACACCGGCCACAACTACCAGGAAGTCGTCGCCTTCCGCGACAAGCGCGCCGCCGAGCTGGGCGAGCGGCTGATCGTCCGTTCCGTCGAGGATTCGATGAAGCGCGGTACGGTCGTCCTGAAGCACGAAGGCGAATCGCGCAACAAGCACCAGTCGGTGACCCTGCTCGAAGCCATCGAGGAATTCGGCTTTGACTGCTGCATCGGCGGTGCCCGCCGCGATGAGGAAAAGGCCCGTGCCAAGGAACGCATCATGAGCTTCCGCGACGAGTTCGGCCAATGGGACCCGAAGAACCAGCGCCCGGAACTGTGGAACCTGTACAACGCCCGCAGCCACAAGGGCGAGAACATCCGCGCCTTTCCGATCTCGAACTGGACCGAAATGGACGTCTGGCAATACATCGAGCGCGAGAAACTCGAACTGCCGTCGATCTACTTCGCCCACACGCGTCCGGTGGTCATCCGCCAGGGCGCCATCGTGCCGGTCAATGTGCCGCTGATGTCCGGCGAGTTGACCAACCTGCCGAAGGCCGGCGAGGAAATCGTTGAAAAGCTGGTGCGCTTCCGCACCGTCGGCGACATCACCTGCACGGCGCCGGTCGAATCGGACGCCGACACGGTCGAAAAGATCGTCGTCGAAACCGCCACCACCACCATCACCGAGCGCGGCGCCACGCGCCTGGACGACCAGACCAGCGAAGCCTCCATGGAAC
>WBUO01000002.1 GCA_008933675.1 Dechloromonas sp. | reverse complement strand
CCCTGGCCTTTACCGGCTTCGCTTTTTCGGCCACCGCCGACGGCCCGCTGCCCAATGCCTTGCTGAGCATTCCGCTCATCCTGTTCGAAAGTCTGGACGGACAATGCTCGGCCACGTTGAGCATTCCGGCCGGCCGTCTGCAGAATGCCATCGCTGAATGGCGGCAGGCGCTCGACAAGCTGCCGCCTGCCAAGGATTGCCGCCCATCCGCGCTGCTGCCCGGGGCCGGCGAAATGCTGGCCGACCAGGCCTGGATCGCCCGCTGTCAAGCCGCCCTGCGGGCCATCGCCGACGGCCGGGCGGAAAAGCTGGTGCTGACCCGCAGCCGCCGTATCGAAAGTCGCCAGCAGCTGGCCCCCGTGCTCATCATGAGTCAGCTGCTGCGGCAGCAATCGGACAGCCTGTGCTACGCCTTCGGCAACGGCCAGCAGGTATTTCTCGGGGCCACACCGGAACGGCTGGTCCGCCTGCGCCATGGCCAGGTTGACGCCGATGCGCTGGCCGGCACGGCCTGGGCCGATTCCGCGGCGCTGGCCGGTGCCAAGAATCGCCACGAACAGTCTCTGGTGGTTCGGGCCGTCTGCGCCGCACTGGCGCCATTGGTCACCACACCGCCAGCCAGCAGTCCGCCCCTTGAGCATGCTGCCGGCCATCTCCGCCATCTGCGCAGCCGCATCACGGCAACTGCACGCCCCGACACCAGCCTGTTCGACCTGATTGCCGCACTTCATCCGACACCCGCCGTCGGCGGTTACCCGGGTGCCGCCGCGCTGGCCTGGCTGGAGGCGCACGGAGAACGACGCAACGGCTGGTACAGCGGCGGGATCGGCTACATGGATCAGGACGGCGACGGCGAGATTTCGGTCGCCCTGCGCTCGGCCCTGATCGACGGCCGGACGGCAATCCTGCAGGCAGGTGCCGGCATTGTCGCCGGCTCCGATCCGGCAAACGAACTGGCCGAGACCGAGGCCAAGCTGGCCACCATCACGGCCGCCCTGCAGGCCGTCGACAGTCAGCCCGGGGAGGCCACCGGCACGCGCTGAACGGCAGCCCGTCAGCGGCTATTCGCCGACGACATCGACACCGGCTGGCGGCACGAAGCGGAAGGTTGCCGGCGGCAAGGGCGGGTTGCGCTCGAGTGCCGAGAAGCGGATCAGCGTTGTCTGCCCGAAGCTGTCCTGCAGCTCCATCGCTTTCAGGTCGTTGCCGACGAAACCGATGCGCACGCGCTCGAAGCCGCTGTCGCCGGATTTGGGCACGGCTTCCACCCAGAGCATGTCCTCGCGCTCACCGGCTTCGCTCAGCGTGAAATTGCGCTCGAGATCGTTGCTGCCCGACAGCAGCGCCGCCGGCGAACCGCCGATGGCCTTGCCGACCTGACGCACCGTGACCTGCTGCAGCTCGGTATCGTGAATCCAGACCTTCTCGCCGTCGCTGACGACGAGCTGGGCATAAGGCTTGCGGATGTCCCAGCGCAGCTTGCCGGGCCGCGAAATGGCGACGACGCCGGAAGATTCCTGCGGCTTGCGCCCCCCCTTGCTGATCACCAGCTGGGAAAACTCGGCCTTGAGCGTCTTGGTGCTGCTCAGGAACTGATGCAGTCGGTCGACCGCGCCAGCCTGGGCAAGTAGCGGCGCCGTCGTGAACAGCAAGGCGGCACCCATTTTCAACAGTGATTTCATTCAGCTTCCTTGCGGGCCAGCACTTCGCGGCCGCCACGCCCATCCATGGCCGAAACCAGCCCCGCCTTCTCCATCGCCTCGATCAACCGCGCCGAGCGGTTGTAACCGATACGCAGATGGCGCTGGACCAGCGAGATCGAGGCCCGGCGGTTCTTCAGCACGACATCGACTGCCTGATCGTAGAGCGGATCGCTCTCGGCGTCGCCGCCGGCATCGCCGTCAGCGGCCCCGCCCTCTTCGTCGTCGCCTCCGGCGCCGGTCAGGATGTCCTCGACGTACTCCGGCGCCCCGGTCGTTTTCAGGTGTTCGACAACGCGATGCACTTCGTCATCCGAGACGAAGGCACCGTGGACGCGCGTCGGGTAACCGGTACCCGGTGCCAGATAGAGCATGTCGCCCTGGCCCAGCAAGGCCTCGGCGCCCATCTGGTCGAGGATGGTGCGCGAGTCGATCTTGCTCGAGACCTGGAAGGACAGGCGGGTCGGAATGTTGGCCTTGATCAGGCCGGTGATCACGTCCACCGACGGGCGCTGCGTCGCCAGTACCAGGTGGATGCCGGAAGCGCGCGCCTTCTGCGCCAGGCGGGCGATCTGCTCCTCGACCTTCTTGCCGACGACCATCATCAGGTCGGCCAGTTCGTCGATGATGACAACGATGAACGGCATCGTCTTCAGGGGCTCGGGGGTTTCCGGCGTCAGGCTGAGCGGGTTCGGAATGTGCTCGCCCTTCTTCTCGGCATCCTTGATCTTGCCGTTGAGGCCGGCAATGTTGCGCACGCCCATCGCCGACATCAGCTTGTAGCGCTTCTCCATCTCGGTGACGCACCAGTGCAGCGCGTTGGCCGCCTGCTTCATGTCGGTGACGACCGGCGCCAGCAGGTGCGGGATACCCTCGTAGATGGACAGCTCGAGCATCTTGGGGTCGACCATGATCAGGCGGACATTTTCCGGCTCGGACTTGTAGAGCATCGACAGGATCATCGCATTGACCCCGACCGACTTGCCCGAACCGGTGGTGCCGGCGACCAGCAGGTGCGGCGTCTTGGCCAGGTCGGCGACCACCGGCAGGCCGCCGATGTCCTTGCCCAGGCAGACCGTCAGCGGACTGCTCATGTCGTTGTACGGCTTGCTGGAGATGATTTCCGAGAGCTTCACCGTCTGCCGCTTCGGATTCGGCAACTCGAGCGCCATACACGACTTGCCGGGCACCGTCTCGACGACGCGGATCGAGACCATGGCCAGCGCCCGCGCCAGGTCACGCGCCAGATTGACGATCTGGGCGCCCTTGACGCCGACCGCCGGCTCGATCTCGTAGCGGGTGATCACCGGCCCCGGCATCGCTGCCAGCACCTTGACCTGGACACCGAAGTCGGCGAGCTTGCGCTCGATCAGGCGCGAAGTGTATTCGAGGGTTTCCGGGCTGACCGTCTCGGTCGCCGGCGGTGCCGGATCGAGCAGGTGCAGCGGCGGCAAGGTGCCACCGACGATCGCCTCGGGGAAGAGCAGCGCCTGCTTCTCGCGCTCGACACGCTTCTCGGCCTTCTTCGACACCGGCACTTCGACCGGCGCCGGCGCTTCGATAATGATCGGCTCGTGCAGTTCAACCCGCCGCTTTTCCTCTTCGACCACCACTTCGCGCTGCTGCGCCACCTCACGGCCGATACGCCGGTCGCGCCAGGCCTCGATGCGGCCGATCACGAAACCGGCCATGGCTTCGAGCAGGTAACCCAGGCGCTCGAAGGCCCACAGCCAGGACATGCCGGAGAAGATGCTCCAGCCGGCGGCCATTGCCAGCAACAGGAACAGCGTCGAACCGGTATAGCCGAGCTGCGTGGCCAGCAGCGCGCTGATTTCGAGACCGAGCACGCCGCCCGGGCTGAGCGGCAACTCCGCCGGCAGGGAATGGAAGCGCAGGGCTTCGAGCGCCGAACTGGCCACCAGCAGGAAGAGGAATCCGGCCAAGGCGATGAACAGCGGCCGACGGTCAAGCTGCGGCTCCGCCTTCAGGCGATGAAAGCCCCACCAGACCGACATGCCGAGCAGGACCACCCACCACCAGGCGGAAAGCCCGAAGACATAGAGCATCAGGTCGGCGACCCAGGCCCCGGCACGGCCGGCCGGATTGTGCAGGCTTTGCGTGATGACCGAATGCGACCAGCCCGGATCGTCGCGGTGGAAGCCCCACAACGCCATGATCAGGAACAGGGCGACGGCCCCGACCCCCAGCCAGCGCGACTCCTGCAACAAGGTACCGATCTTGTCCGGCAAGGGGCTGGCGCCCCCCCGATCCATCGTTCTGCCAGCCATCTTCTTCATGCGCCGAGGATGACCACCAGGTCGTTCTCCGTCGATATATAACCGCTCAACTCGAGATCGCGCATCACCTTGCTGACCATTTCACGAGAAGCACCAATCATCCGCGCCATATCCTGCTTCGATATCTTCTTCTTGACGACACGCCGGCCATCCTCTTCCACCGACATGTCGAGCAGCAGGCGGGCGACCCTGCCATAGACATCGAGCAGGGCCAGGCTCTCGATCTTGCGGTCGGCCTCACGCAGGCGCCGGACGAGTATCTGCATCAGCTTCTGGGCGACCAGGAAATTGTCCTGCAGGCAACGCTGGAAGGCTTCCTTGCTCAGCAGCAGCAGCTCGCAGGCCTCGCTGGCAACGACATTGGCCGAACGCGGACTGCCGTCGATCAGACCCATTTCGCCGAAGAATTCGCCATGTCCGAGCCAGGCCAGGATGATCTCCCGTCCTTCCTCGTCCGTATTGGTCACCTTGGCACGCCCGGTCAACAGGATGTACAGCGAATCGGTCGTCTCCGCGGCACGGACAATGAAGGCGCCGCGTTCCACCCGCCGCCTGCTGCAGACCTTGGACAACTTCTCCAGTTCGGCTTCGCTCAGCCCGGAAAAGAGCGGCACATTGCGCAGCACCACCAAGCTCAGTCCGTATTGGTTAGTTGGCATAAATCATTTTCCGCTCATGGGGTTAGGCAACTATTATAAACAGCTTTCGCATATTGCATAGGAACGTGGGAAAAACCCGCCGTCGAGAGAAGGCTATAATTTTTCCCTCAATCAACCAAGAGGAATGCCATGTCCGCACCAGCCCGCCACAGCCGCCTCATCATCCTCGGCTCCGGCCCGGCCGGCTACACCGCCGCCGTCTATGCCGCCCGCGCCAACCTGAGGCCGGTACTGATCACCGGGCTGGCCCAGGGTGGCCAACTGATGACGACCACCGAGGTCGACAACTGGCCCGCCGATGCCGACGGCGTCCAGGGGCCCGAGCTGATGGCCCGCTTTGAAGCCCACGCCCGCCGCTTCGAGACTGAAATCATCTTCGACCAGATTCACACCACCCAGCTCACCGGCAAGCCCTTCACCCTCATCGGCGATGCCGGCACCTACACCTGCGACGCATTGATCATCGCCACCGGTGCCTCGGCCCAGTACCTCGGCCTGCCCTCCGAAGAAAAGTTTGCCGGCAAGGGCGTCTCCGCCTGCGCCACCTGCGATGGCTTCTTCTATCGCAACAAGCCGGTCGCCGTCGTTGGTGGCGGCAATACCGCCGTCGAGGAAGCGCTCTACCTGGCCAACATCGCCAGCCACGTCACGCTGATCCACCGCCGCGAAAAGTTCAAGGCCGAAAAGATCATGCAGGACAAACTGTTCGAGAAGGAAAAGGCCGGCAAGATCACCATCCTCTACAACCACACCCTCGATGAAATCCTCGGCGACGATTCCGGCGTCACCGCCCTGCGCGTCAAGCGCACCACGGATGGTGCGACACAGCAGGTCGATGTGCACGGCGTCTTCATCGCCATCGGCCACAAGCCCAATACCGACATCTTCGCCGGCCAGCTGGAAATGGAAAACGGCTATCTGGTCACCCAGGGCGGACGCCATGGCAATGCCACGCAGACCAGCATTCCGGGCGTTTTCGCTGCCGGCGACGTGCAGGACCACATCTACCGGCAAGCCTGCACCTCCGCCGGCACCGGCTGCATGGCGGCGCTCGACGCCGAGCGCTACCTCGACCAGCTGGCTTGAAGCACAGGACGGCGTGATCGACCCGGACGACCTCGCGGCCTTCCGCGCGGCAGTGGCCGATGCAAGGCCACTGCCCGACTCGGGGCGCATCCAGCGTCAAACCCCGCCACCGCCGCCAAAGCCCCTGCAGCATCTGGCAGACGAGCGCGCCGCGCTGCACGAAAGCCTGCACGGCAGGATCGGCCTGCAGGACCGGCTGGAAGGCGGCGACGAACCTCACTACCTGCGCTCCGGTCTGGCCAACAGCGTACTGCGCGACCTGCGCCGCGGCCGCTGGGTAGTACAGGATGAAATCGACCTGCACGGACTGAATCGCGATGAAGCACGGCAGTTGCTCGCCGGCTTTCTGGCCGAAGCGCTGCACCATGGACAACGCTGCGTGCGCGTGGTGCATGGCAAGGGGCTGCGCTCACCACAGAAGACCTCGATCCTGCGCCAGTTGGTGCGCGGCTGGCTCGCCCAGCGTGACGAGGTTCTCGCCTATTGCCAGGCCCGGCCGCATGATGGTGGAGAGGGAGCGCTGATCGTACTGTTGCGCGCTGCCAAAAAGCAAAGGGCGGCCTGAGCCGCCCTGATCAGAGGGATCGCCAGCAGGCTAGCCGGAGTCCTTTTGCAGCGTCTTGCGGAAAACCTCGGGATCCTGGATACCCGCCCAGCCCGTTCCAGTGCTGGCATCGGAAAGATGCAGGCCGGCATGGATGTTGGACAGATGGAAGATCTCCATCGCCACATCGTCAGGAAAGCCCTGGCGATCATGGCGTTCGGAAACCATCAGTTCGTTGAGATAGGCATCCAGCGCCGGGCTGCCCCAGAGCATGACGACCTTCGCCAGAATGCGTGGAAAGGCCGCCTCCAGCCGGGCCGGATAGTGCCTGGCATCGGCGCCGAGCAACTCGACGAAGCGCTGGTGCAGCGCCGCGACTTCTGCTGGTTGAGGCTGGTCCATGGCGGAGGCTCCAGCCTCAGATGGCCGCTTCGTTGGTCTCGCCGGTACGGATGCGCACGACCTGTTCGACCGGCATGACGAAAATCTTGCCATCACCGATCTTGCCGGTACGCGCCGCCTTGACGATGGCCTCGATGGCGGCATCGACGTGCTGGCCGTTGACGACGATTTCGATCTTGATCTTGGGCAGGAAATCGACGACGTACTCGGCACCACGATAGAGCTCGGTGTGTCCCTTCTGACGCCCGAAGCCCTTGACCTCGGTCACGGTCAGACCGGTGATGCCGACTTCCGACAGGGCCTCGCGGACTTCGTCGAGCTTGAACGGCTTGATGATGGCTTCGATTTTTTTCATTGTCAGCTTCCTCGGTTTCGTTTCTTAAAATTCGTCGCTGTAGCGATTGGTAATAGGATAACGCCAATCCTTGCCAAAACCGCGCGGCGTGATGCGGATGCCGACCGGTGCCTGACGGCGCTTGTACTCGGCGATGCGCAACAGGCGCACGACGCGGCGAACCGCTGCCTCGGGCAGGCCGGCAGCGATGATCTCGCGCGGACTGCGGTCTTCTTCCATGTAGGCACGGACGATGGCATCTAGTACATCGTATTCGGGCAGCGAATCCTGGTCGACCTGACCGGGTTTCAGTTCTGCCGACGGCGGACGGACGATGATGTTCTCGGGGATGACCGGCGAGATGGTATTGCGGTAGCGCGACAGGCGATAGACCAGGGTCTTGTAGACATCCTTGATCACCGCAAAACCACCGGCCATGTCGCCGTATAGCGTGCAGTAACCAACCGCCATCTCCGACTTGTTGCCGGTGGTCAGGACCAGCGATCCTGTCTTGTTGGACAGCGCCATCAGAATGTTGCCGCGGATACGCGCCTGGATGTTCTCTTCGGTAGTATCGGCCGGCAGGCCAGCGAACAGCGGATCGAGCATCCGTGCATAGGTTTGCATGGCCGGCTCGATGGCGATCTCGTCATAGCGCACGCCAAGCAGGCGGATCATCTCGCGCGAATCGTCGAGACTCATCTGCGCCGTGTATGGCGAAGGCATCATCACCGCCCGCACCTTGTCCGCACCCAGCGCATCGACGGCCACGCACAGCGTCAGTGCTGAATCGATCCCGCCGGAGAGACCGATGATGGCACCGGGAAACCCGCTCTTGCCGATGTAGTCGCGCACACCAAGCACCAGTGCGGCATAAGCCTCGGCCTCCAGCGACAGCTCGCTAGCCAGATCGGTGGAAGCAAGCCGGCCGTCATGGAAATCAACGACGCCGAGCGCCTCGACAAACTGTGGCAGGCGCATGCACAACCGGCGATGGGCATCGAGGGCAAAGGAGGCGCCGTCGAAGACCAGTTCGTCCTGCCCACCGACCAGATTGCAGTAGATGGCCGGAATACCGGTCGCCGCAATTCGTTCGCCGAGCACCCGTGTCCGCTCCTGATGCTTTTCCAGATGGCAGGGAGAGGCATTCAGTACCAGCATCAGCTCGGCCCCGGCGGCATGCGTCGCCTCGAAGGCACCCGCCTCCCAGATGTCGGCACAAATATTGATGCCGCAACGGACGCCGCCGAGCGTTACGACACAGACCTCGCTGCCCGGATCGAAATAGCGCCGCTCGTCGAATACGTCGTAATTGGGCAGGCGGCGCTTGCGATAGACCGCCCGCCGCCGGCCTTGCTCGATGATGCTGGCTGCGTTGTAGCAACAACCGTCAAACTCATCGGGATGGCCGACGATCAGTGAGATGTCGCCGGCCGCGGCAGCGAGCTCGTCGAGGGCACGGTTGCAGGCCCGGTAGAAATCCGGACGCAACAGCAGGTCTTCCGGCGGGTAGCCGCAGAGGGCGAGTTCCGGTGTCAGCAGAACCTGTGCGCCGCGGGCCTTTGCCTCCGCGGCACACTTCAGGATGCGTTCGACGTTGCCCGTCAGGTCACCGACGGTGGCGTTGAACTGGGCAACGGCAATACGCAGCATGAGGACTTAATAGTTCGGCTTGTCCTTGGCGTCTTTGAAACGCTGAACGCCTTCCATGACTTCCTGGCGGGCGGCGTCGATGTCTTCCCAGCCGTTGACCTTGACCCACTTGCCCGGCTCGAGATCCTTGTAGTGCTCGAAGAAGTGGGCGATCTGCTTGCGCAGCAGTTCCGGCATGTCTTCGATGGTCTTGACGTCCTTGTACAGCGGGGTCAGCTTGTCGACCGGTACAGCCAGCAGCTTGGCATCGTTGCCGCCTTCGTCGGTCATCGACAACTGGCCGAGCGGGCGGCAGCGGACGACGACGCCCGGCGGCAGCGAGAACGGCGCGACCACCAGCACGTCGACCGGATCACCATCACCGGCGATGGTGTGCGGGATGTAACCGTAGTTGCAGGGGTAGTGCATGGAGGTGGACATGAAACGATCGACGAAGATAGCGCCGCTTTCCTTGTCGACTTCGTACTTGACCGGTTCCGAATGCGCGGAAATTTCGATGATGACATTGAAATCGTCGGGGAGGGACTTGCCGGAAGGAACGTTGTTAAGAGCCATTTTTTCTCTCTGCGGTTAGGGTTGAGAACTTGCGATTATAGCGCCGGCCAGGACCTGTCAGTGCCAGGCGGCGAGAAACTCCCGCCAGTGCGGAGCGTCGATCCGCGCCAGTTGGGTCTTGATGAAATCGATCTCCGCCGTTTCCTCATCCGCCGTCAATTCACCGCGCAGGCGGCGGAAGCGGTTATAGACCAGATAGGTATTGACCACGTCGGTCTCGCAATAGTCACGGATATCGGCAGCCTGCCCGGCCTGCCAGGCTTCCCAAACCTTGCTGCCGTCCATGCCGAGCTTGCCGGGAAAGCCGAACAGCTTGGCCAGATCGTCGAGCGGTGCATTGGCGCGGGCGTTGTACAGGGCCAGCAGGTCCATCAGGTCGAGGTGGCGGGTGTGATAGCGGCTGATATAGTTGTTCCACTTGAAATCGCGGCTGTCGGCATAGTCGCCGTCGCCGAGATCCCAGTAGCGCGGCGCCGAGACACCGTGCAGCATGCCGCGGTAGTGCAGCACCGGCAGGTCGAAGCCGCCGCCGTTCCAGGAGACGATCTGCGGCGTGAATTTCTCGATGCCGTCGAAGAAACGCTGGATGATGGCGCCCTCGTCGAGCTCCGGCTCGGCCAGCGACCAGACCTTGAAGCCTTCGCCGGTGCGCAGCGCGCAGGAGATGCTGACGACACGCTGCAGGTGCAACTGCAGGAAATCGTTGCCGCTCTTCGCCCGGCGTTGCTGGAAGGCCAGCTCGGCGACCTCGGCATCGGACAGTTCGGCCGGCAGGTCGTTGAGCCGGCGCAGGCCGGCGACGTCGGGAATGGTCTCGATATCGAAGACGAGAACCGGTTTCATGCCGGGAAAACGCCAGTCGACAGATAACGATCGCCGCGATCGCAGATGATGGCGACGATCACCGCGTTTTCCAGCTGCTGCGCCAGACGCAGGGCAACAGCGACGCCGCCACCGGATGAAATGCCGGCAAAGATGCCTTCCTCGACCGCCAGCCGGCGCGTCATCGCCTCGGCTTCGGCCTGGCCGACGTACTCGATGCGGTCGACATTAGTACCGTCGTAAATTTTCGGCAGATAGGCTTCCGGCCATTTGCGGATGCCTGGAATCTGGCTGCCCTCTTCCGGCTGGCAACCGACGATCTGGATCGCCGGATTGGCTTCCTTCAGAAAACGGCTGGTACCCATGATGGTGCCGGTGGTGCCCATGCTGGAGACGAAATGGGTGATCCGTCCCTCGGTATCGCGCCAGATTTCCGGGCCGGTACCTTCGTAATGCGCCAGCGGGTTGTCCGGGTTGGCGAACTGATCGAGGATGATGCCCCGGCCTTCGTTGCGCATCTTCTCCGCAACATCACGGGCCAGCTCCATGCCGCCTTCCTTCGGCGTCAGCACCAGTTCGGCACCGTAGGCGCGCATGCTCTGGCGGCGTTCGACGCTCTGGTTCTCGGGCATCACCAGGATCATCCGGTAGCCCTTGATGGCAGCTGCCATGGCCAGTGCGATGCCGGTGTTGCCGGAGGTCGCCTCGATCAGGGTGTCGCCCGGCTTGATGTCGCCACGCGCCTCGGCGCGGACAATCATCGACAGCGCCGGGCGGTCCTTGACCGAACCAGCCGGATTGTTGCCTTCCAGCTTGGCCAGGATGACATTGCCGCGCCGCTCGTTGTCGGCGCCCGGGACACGCACCAGACGAACCAGCGGCGTGTTTCCGACAAAATCCTGCAGTGTTTTATACATGCTCGTGCAGCCACTCGATATATTGGGATACGCCCTCCTCGACCGTGGCCATCGGCGCTTCGTAGCCGGCTTCGCGCAGGCGGGACAGATCGGCTTGCGTAAAGGCCTGGTACTTGCCCTTCAGTGCCTCGGGGAAGGCGATGTATTCGAGCAAGCCCTGTGCCCGCAATTCGGCCAGCGTCAGCGCCGACTCGCCCTTCTCCTTGCGGCAACCATTGACTGCCGCGACGGCAACGTCATTGAAGCTCTGCGCCCGACCGGAACCGAGATTGAAGATGCCGGATTTCTCCGGATGATCGAGGAAGAACAGGTTGACCTTGGCGACATCGCCGACGAAGACGAAATCGCGCATCTGGCCGCCATTCTCGTAACCGTGCGAGCCTTCGAACAGCTTGACCTTGCCCTCGGCCTTGAACTGGTTGTAGTTATGGAAGGCAACCGAGGCCATGCGCCCCTTGTGCGTCTCGCGCGGGCCATAGACATTGAAGTAGCGGAAGCCGACGATCTGCGACGACGGATCCTTGGCCAGGCGCTGACGGACGATCTGGTCGAACAGGAACTTCGAATAGCCATAGACGTTGAGCGGCCCCTCGTACTGGCGCTCTTCCCTGAACACGCTGCTACCACCATAGGTTGCGGCACTCGACGCATAGAGGAGCTGGACGTCCTGATCCTGACACCAGTCGAGCAGGATGCTGGAGTAGCGGAAGTTGTTCTCCATCATGTAGCGACCATCGGTCTCCATGGTATCGGAGCAGGCGCCTTCATGCAGGATGGCTTCGATGTCACCGTCAAAATGACCGGACTGGATACGCTCGATGAAATCCTGCTTGTCGATGTAGTCGACAATTTCGCAATCGACCAGATTCCTGAACTTGTCAGCCTTGCTCAGGTTATCGACTGCGATGATCCTGGTCACGCCGCGCTCGTTGAGCGCCTTGACGAGATTGGAACCAATAAAACCGGCGGCGCCGGTGACAACGGTGTACATAGGATATCTCCCGGCCGGTTTCAGTGAAGAGCCTGACCAGCCAAAACGGGCATTACTTCGGTGCGGACGCCGGCTGCGCCGGTAACCAGTGAATGCATGACGGTTCCTTACAGGGCGTGCGCGATCTCGTCACGTGTGACAACGGCGGTTCCCAGCTTGCCGACAACGATGCCGGCTGCGATGTTGGCGACACGGATGGCCTCACCCCACTCGGCGCCGGCGGCAAGCATCACGGCCAGCGTGGCGATGACCGTGTCACCGGCACCTGAGACATCATAGACCTCTCGTGCCTGGGCGGATTGATGGTGCGTCTCGCCGTCGGCAAACAAGGTCATACCCTCCTCGCTACGCGTGACCAGCAACGCCTCAAGGCCCAGTTCACCGCGCAGGCGGTCAGCCTTGGCGGCCAACTCCGCCTCAGTCTTCCAGTTGCCGACGACCTGCTTCAGTTCGCCGCGGTTGGGCGTTATTACGGTCGCGCCGGCATACTTTTCCCACTCATCGCCCTTCGGGTCGACCAGAACCGGCTTATCGGCGGCACGGGCGATACGGATCATTTCGGCGATATGGGTCAGCCCCCCCTTGCCGTAATCCGACAGAATCACCACATCGGCATCGGCCACACGGCTCTCGTAGTCCGCCAGTTTGGCCTGCAGTATCTCGTGCGACGGAGGCGTCTCGAAATCGATGCGCAGGAGTTGTTGCTGGCGACCGATGACCCGTAGCTTGACGATGGTATCGAGCTCCGGATCGACATGCAGTCCGGCATCAATCTGCCCTTCCTCGAGCAGGCGGCACAGCGTACGCCCGGCATCGTCGTCTCCAACAACCGACAACAACGCTGTCACTGCGCCCAGCGAGGTGGCGTTGCGTGCCACATTGGCCGCCCCGCCGAGGCGTTCCTCCTGGCGTTCGACCTTGACCACCGGCACCGGCGCCTCCGGCGAAATGCGATTGACCTCACCGAACCAGTAACGATCGAGCATGACGTCGCCGACAACCAGCAGGCGGACCCGGGAAATCTTCTCCAGCATGGGCTCAGCGTCCGATGGCGAAATACTCGATGCCCAGGCTGCGCACGAACTTGGGATCATAAAGGTTGCGCCCATCGAAGATCAGCGGCTGCTTGAGCTTCTGCTTGATGGTGTCGAAGTCGGGACTGCGGAATTCCTTCCATTCGGTGGCGATGACCAGTGCGTCGGCACCCTCGAGGGCAGCCATGGGGCTGTCGGCGTAAGACAGGCGCGGCTCGTCGCCGTAGATGCGCTGCGTCTCGTGCATGGCCACCGGGTCATAGGCGGTCACCGTGGCGCCGGCGGCAAACAAGTCAGCGATCAGCTCGCGACTCGGCGCTTCGCGCATGTCGTCGGTGTTCGGCTTGAAGGACAGGCCCCAGAGGGCGAAGTGCTTGCCCTTGAGATCGCCGAAGCGCTTGCCGATCTTCTGCGTCAGCACGTGCTTCTGGGCGTCGTTGGCTGCCTCGACGGCAGTGAGCACCTTGAGCTCGATGCTGGCATCATCCTTGGCCGTCCGGATCAACGCCTTGACGTCCTTGGGGAAGCAGGAGCCACCGTAGCCGCAACCAGGGTAGAGGAAGTGGTAGCCGATACGCGGATCGGCACCGATGCCCTGGCGCACCATCTCGATGTCAGCCCCCAGGACTTCGGACAGGTTGGCCAATTCGTTCATGAAGCTGATGCGCGTCGCCAGCATGGCGTTGGCTGCGTATTTGATCAGCTCGGCACTCTTCACGTCGGTGACGATGAGGCGTTCGTGGTTGCGCTGGAAGGGGGCGTAGAGCGCCCGCATCAGGTGGATGGCCTGTTCTTCCTCGGCACCGACGACGATACGGTCGGGGCGCATGAAATCGTCCACCGCCGCTCCTTCCTTGAGGAACTCCGGGTTGGAAACGACGCTGTAGGGGATGTCGATGCCACGCTGGCGCAGTTCATCGGCAATCGCCGCCTTGACCTTGGCACCGGTGCCGACCGGAACCGTGCTCTTGTCGACGACGACCTTGTAGTCGGTCATCAGGCGGCCGATGTTACGGGCGGCGGCAAGTACGTATTGCAGGTCGGCGGAACCATCCTCGTCCGGCGGGGTACCGACGGCGATGAACTGGATGGTGCCGTGTTGCACGGCTTTTTCGACATCCGTGGTGAAGTGCAGGCGGCCGGCGGCCACGTTGCGGCGGACCATGTCCTGCAGGCCCGGTTCGTAGATCGGAATGCCGCCCTCCTGGAGGATGCGGATCTTCTCGGGATCGACATCCAGACAGAGGACGTCGTTGCCTACTTCGGCCAGACAGGTACCACTGACCAGGCCAACGTAGCCGCTGCCGACAACGGTGATTTTCATGGGAGTTTCCTACAAGGTTTGATCGAATTCTTCGCTGCGGCGTGGCGGATAGGTTTCCCAGCCACCGCAGGCCGGACAGCGCCAATAGAACTGGCGGGCCTTGAAACCGCAATTATCGCACCGATAGCGCGACAGTCGTTTGGTATAACCCTGAACGATGGTCTTGGCCAACTCGACGTCCGGCCTGACCTCGGGCGCAGCCAGCGGCAGACGGGCACTCATCAGCTTTTCCAGGCCGAGCAGCGTCGGGTTGCGCTGCAGCTCGGCGCGCACCAAGCGATAAGCGGCTTCGTTACCCTCGCCTTCAAGAACCAGCTGATAGACGACGTCAAGCAGGTCAAGCGACGGGTAGCGCTCAAGATAAGCGCCGAGCAGGGCCATCCCCTCCTCAGGCCGCTCCAGTTTGCGATAGGTATCGAGCAGTCGCTGAGCCACCAGAGCGAGAAAGGCTGGATCCTGCTGCTCGATGCGCTGCCATGCCTCAATCGCCGACTCCGGCTTTCCTTCCTGCAGAAACAGATCGCCCTGCAACAAACTGGCCCGCACGCACTTGCGGTTCTGCAGCATGGCCGAGTCGAGGTAAGCCCTGGCCGGCTCCGGCCTGGAACGCATGATCTCGCCAGCCGCCAGCTCGCAGTAGAATTCGGCAATCTGCTGCTGCGTAGCCAGATCCGGAACTTCGCGAGCCAGTTCCACGGCTTTCAGCCACTCTTTTTCAACCTGATAGATTTCCAGCAGGTTGCGCTTGGCCTCCGCATCGAAAGCCGTACCGACCAGCTTGTTGAAAATCTCCTCGGCACGGTCGAGCAAACCGGATTTCAGAAAATCCTGCCCCAGTTCGGCCAGCGCCTGCAGGCGAACAGCTTCTTCGAGATCAGGCAGATCGATCAGGTTCTGATGCATGCGAATGGCGCGCTCCGTCTCGCCACGGCGGCGGAACAGGTTGCCGAGCGCAAAATGCAGTTCCACTGTTTGCGAATCGACCTTGGCGACTTCGAGAAAGGAGTCGATAGCCTTGTCGGGCTGCTCGTTGAGCAGGAAATTCAAGCCCTGAAAATAGGAGCGCGGCAATGCACGCGACTCATGCACCACCTGCCGCATATCGACACGGGCTGCCGCCCAACCCAGGGCAAAAAAAACCGGGATCAGCAGCAACTGCCAGTATTCAAATAGATCGCTCATAGGGCCGGCGGCGTATCCGGCAAAGATTCGTTGGGCAATTTGCCGGCCAGCTGACGCAGACGCGAAATTTCGCGGCGCTGGCGATAGATCACACCGAGTACGGACAGCACGCCGAGCACGGCACCACCCGCAAAAAATGCCAACAGGACGATGACAAGTGGGGCCTGCCAGACATGGTCGAGGACGAAATGCAGGGAAACCGGATCGGTATTCTGGACGGCAAAGACCACCAGAAAGGAAAAGATGACGAGCCTTATGGCCCAGGTCAGTGCAGTCATGACATTCAATAAAAAAGGGCAGTGAAATCACTCACTGCCCTGAATCTACCACAATGCGCCTGTGCGACGTCAGATCGACTGATCGACCCGTTCGCGCAACTCCTTGCCCGCCTTGAAATGCGGAACCCATTTCGCGGGCACACTGACCTTTTCCCCCGACTTGGGGTTACGGCCCGTGCGCGGCGGCCGGTAGTTGAGCGCAAAGCTGCCGAATCCGCGGATCTCGATACGATCCCCGCGCACCAGCGCTTCGGACATCGCATCGAGAATCATCTTGACCGCAAAATCAGCATCCTTCGCCACCAGCTGGGGAAACCGTTCCGCCAGCCGGGCGATGAGCTCGGATTTGGTCATGCTTGTGCCTTATCAGCCTTGCTGGTTGAGTTTGGCCTTGAGCAGGGCACCCAGGTTGGTCGTACCGGAAGCGGCGGCGGAAGACTCGGCAGACAGCTTCTGCATGGCTTCGTGCTGCTCGGCGTTGTCCTTGGCCTTGATCGACAGGTTGATGCCACGGGTCTTGCGATCCACGTTGATGATCATGGCTTCGACTTCGTCACCCACCTTCAGGTGTTGCGACAGGTCGTCGATACGATCACGCGAGAATTCGGAAGCACGCAGGTAACCTTCGTTCTCGCCGTCCAGGGTCAGCACCGCACCACGGGCGTCGACCGTCTTGACGGTGGCGCGCACGATGCTGTTCTTCTCGTGGGTAGCGATGAAGTTGGTGTACGGATCACCTTCCATCTGCTTGATACCGAGGGAGATACGCTCCTTCTCGACGTCGATGCCGAGGACCAGGGCTTCGACTTCGTCGCCCTTCTTGAAGTTGCGGATGGCTTCTTCGCCGGTCGCCGACCAGGACAGGTCGGACAGATGAACCAGACCGTCGATGCCGCCGGGCAGGCCGATGAAGATACCGAAGTCGGTGATCGACTTGATGGCACCACGGACCTTGTCGCCCTTCTTGTGGTTCATCGCGAAGTCGTCCCACGGGTTCGGCTTGCACTGCTTCATGCCCAGCGAGATGCGGCGACGCTCTTCGTCGATCTCGAGGATCATGACTTCGACTTCGTCACCCAGGGAAACGACCTTGGACGGATGGACGTTCTTGTTGGTCCAGTCCATTTCGGAGACGTGCACCAGGCCTTCGATGCCTTGTTCGATCTCGACGAAGGAGCCGTAGTCGGTCAGGTTGGTGACCTTGCCGAACAGGCGGGTACCGGCCGGGTAGCGGCGGGCGATGCCAACCCACGGGTCGTCGCCCAGTTGCTTCATGCCCAGCGAGACGCGGTTCTTCTCGGCGTCGAACTTGAGGATCTTGGCGGTCACTTCGTCACCGACATTGAGCACTTCGCTCGGGTGACGGACGCGGCGCCAGGCCAGGTCGGTGATGTGCAGCAGACCATCGATGCCGCCCAGGTCGACGAAGGCGCCGTAGTCGGTGATGTTCTTGACGATACCCTTGACGACGGTACCTTCCTTGAGGTTCTCGAGCAGCTTTTCGCGATCCTTGTCGGCGGTGGCTTCGAGCACGGCACGGCGGGACATCACGACGTTGTTGCGCTTGCGGTCAAGCTTGATGACCTTGAACTCCATGGTCTTGCCTTCATACGGCGTGGTGTCCTTGACCGGACGCATGTCGACCAGCGAGCCCGGCAGGAAGGCACGGACGCCGTTGGACATGACGGTCAGACCACCCTTGACCTTGCCGGTGATGGTGCCGGTGACCAGGGAGTTGTCGTTCAGGGCTTGTTCCAGGAAGTTCCAGGCGGCGATGCGCTTGGCGCGATCGCGGGAAAGGCGGGTGGCACCATAGCCATCTTCCAGCATTTCGATGGCGACTTGCACGAAATCGCCAACCTTGACTTCAATTTCGCCCTGATCGTTCAGGAATTCTTCGAGCGGAACATAGGATTCCGATTTCAGGCCGGCATTGACCACAACGAAATTGTGATCGATGAGCACCACTTCTGCAGTGATGACTTCGCCTTGACGCATTTCCTGGCGAGCCAGGGATTCTTCAAAAAGTTGAGCAAAAGATTCCATTGACGGAGAGAGCTTTCATGCCGCGAATCGTGAAATCCACAGCGGGTTAGGGTTGAACATGCTGCCGACCGGCTGGCCGGCAGGGCCTTACAGCGACGCTTCTCTGCTCCACAGCAACACCTGATTGACCGCCTCTTCGATGGTCAGCGACGTGGTGTCGAGCAGCTTGGCATCCGCTTCCTGTCTGAGCGGCGCCACGCTCCGCCCGGAATCGCGGGCATCACGTTGCTGCAGGTCAAGCAGAAGGTCGGAGAGGTTAGCAGAGAAACCTTTCCCGATCAACTGCTTATAGCGGCGTTCGGCACGCGCCTCGGCACTTGCAGTCAGGAAGATTTTCAACGTGGCCCGCGGAAAAATGACAGACCCCATGTCGCGCCCATCACCGACCAGGCCAGGCACCCGGTTGAAGGCCCGCTGACGGAACAGCAGCGCCTCACGTACGGCCGGCAGGGCGGCCACTTGCGAGGCGCCGGCGGATATTTCCTCGGTACGGATGGCATCGCCGACCGCTGCGCCGTTCAGGAAAATATCGCTCTCCGAGAAACTGACGTCAAGGCCTGCGGCGATGGCGGCAACCGCTGCTTCATCGTTCCAGGCAATGCCGGCCCGACGGGCGCCAAGCGCCGTCAGGCGATAGAGCGCCCCGGAATCGAGATAGGCGTAGCCCAACGCAGCGGCGACGCGGGCAGCGACAGTGCCCTTGCCGGAGGCCGACGGTCCGTCGATGGCGATCACCGGTGCGGCTTTGGTCACCGCTGAGAAGCAGGCGAAGTAATCGGGAAAGGTCTTGGCAACGCATTTCGGATCGTTGATGCGCAGCGGCGTTCCGAAAGCGGCCAGTGAGAAGCACATCGCCATGCGATGGTCGTCGTAGGTATCGATCGCCGCCGGTTTCAGGCCGGCCGGCGTGACGCGGATATAGTCGCCCCCCTCCTCGACCTCGGCACCCAGCTTGCGCAACTCGGCCGCCATCGCCGCAATGCGGTCGGTTTCCTTGACCCGCCAGCTGGCGATGTTGCGCAGCGTGGTCGTGCCTTTGGCGAACAGCGCCGCCGTGGCCAGCGTCATCGCCGCATCGGGGATGTGGTTGCAGTCGAGGTCGACGGCGACCAGGCCGCCGGCCGGCGCCCGTGACGCCATCCAGTTCGGCCCCATCTCGATCTGCGCCCCCATCTGTGCCAGCGCCTCGGCGAACTTTACGTCGCCCTGGATCGAATCGTGACCGACGCCCTCAACGCGCACCGGCCCGCCACCAATGGCGCCGAGCGCCAGAAAGTAAGAGGCCGACGAGGCATCGCCCTCGACATAGACGATGCCTGGCGAGCGATAGCGGCTGCCGGCCGGCACGGTGAAGCGCTGCCAGCCATCGCGCTGCACGGTGACGCCGAAACGGGCCATGGTCGCCAGCGTAATCTCGATATAGGGTTTGGAAATGAGCTCGCCGATGACCTCGACGGTAGCCGCCTCGCCAGTCAGCGGCAATGCCATCAGCAGGCCGGTCAGGAACTGGCTGGAAACATCGCCACGCACCTTGAGCACGCCGCCCGGACGGATGGTCGCCGGCTTCAGGTGCAGGGGCGGATAGCCCTCATTGCCCAGGTAGGTAACATCAGCCCCGAGCTGGCGCAGGCCGTCGACCAGATCGCCGATCGGCCGCTCGTGCATGCGCGCCACGCCCTTCAGGACGTAATCGCCGCCGGCCAGCGCCAGCGCCGCGGTCAGCGGGCGAAAAGCGGTGCCGGCATTGCCGAGGAACAGTTCGGCCTGACATACCGGGATGCGCCCGGCACAGCCGCTGATCCGCCAATTCTCGCCACCGAGGTGGACGACGCCGATGCCGAGCGCCTTGAGCGCTTCCAGCATGCGCTCCGTATCGTCGGAGGCGAGCAGGTCGCGAACCTCGGTTTCGCCTTCGGCCAGCGCGGCGAGCAGCAGGACGCGGTTGGAAATGCTTTTCGAGCCCGGCAGGCGGACCGATCCCGCAGCGGACAACAATTGGGGAAGATCGAGGAATTCCATGAGGACACCTGCGGAAGCGAAGGGCAGCGAAGCTAGGTCAAGGCCTCCCGTTTGTCAAGAACGCCCGACCCCGCAGACGCCGACAGCATCTCGCCCTACGCTTCCCGCTCGAGGAAGATCCAGTCGACGATCTCGCCGCTCGGCGAATATCCGGCAACGATGTGTTCCAGGATGGAGCGGACGAACTCCACATCGTGCGTATCGAGCGCCGCTTCCAGAGCAGTGAGCTTTTCCCGCAACAACGGCCATTGCAGAAAATCCTCGTGCGCCTTCATGATCCGCGGATGCAGCGTCGGCTCCGGGTTGTCGCCGATGAGCAGCTCCTCGAACAACTTCTCTCCCGGACGCAGGCCGGTGATCTCGATGTCGATGTCACCTTCGGGGTTGCTTTCATCGCGCACAGACAACCCCGATAGCTCGATCATCCGTTTCGCCAGATCGATGATGCGGACCGATTGCCCCATATCCAGCACGAATACGTCACCGCCCTTCGCCATCGCACTGGCCTGGATCACCAGCTGCGCGGCCTCCGGAATCGTCATGAAATAGCGGGTGATTTCGGGATGCGTGAGGGTGATCGGCCCGCCATCGCGAATCTGCTGACGGAACTTGGGAACCACCGACCCCGAGGAACCCAGGACATTGCCGAAACGCACCATGGAAAACTTCGTCTGCGGCATGGTGACGGCCATCGCCTGCAGCACCATTTCCGCCAGTCGTTTGCTCGCTCCCATGATGTTGGTGGGGCGGACGGCCTTGTCGGTGCTGATCAGCACGAAATTGCCGACGCCGTGCTCGGCTGCCGCCTGCGCCGCCGTCAGCGTGCCGAGCACGTTGTTCTTGATGCCTTCGGCCGGATTGTGCTCGACCAGCGGCACATGCTTGTAAGCAGCGGCGTGATACACCGTATCCGGCCGCCAGGTCAGCATGATCTCGCGCATGCGCTCGGCATCGCGCACCGAAGCCAGCAGCGGCACCAGCCGGACCGGTGATTCGTCGAGCTGGGCCTGCAGTTCCTGGTGGATGTTGTAGAGGGCAAATTCGCTCTGCTCGATCAGCAACAGCATGAGCGGTTCCGCCTTCAGAATCTGCCGACACAGTTCGCTGCCGATCGACCCCCCGGCGCCGGTGACCAGCACCACCTTGCCGGAGACATTCTGGCTCAGCAGCTGCTGGTCGGGCACCACCGGCTCACGCCCCAGCAGGTCGTCGATGTCCAGATCACGGAGGTCAGAGACGCTGACTTTCCCCTGGGCCAGTTCAGTGACGCTGGGGAGCGTCCGCACCGAGACGTGCACGGCACGCATCCTGAGCAGGATCTCGTTGCGCAACTTGCGGCTGGCCGACGGAAGCGCCAGCAGGACGTCGCTCACCTGAAGCGTTTCGACCAGGCCCGGCAGATCGTCCGGACTATAGATCGGCTGACCGTTCAGCATCTGCCCATGCAGACGCGTGTCGTCGTCGAGAAAGCCGACGACGCGCATTTCATGGCTGTTGGACATCGCCGCCGCCAGTTGCCGCCCGGCAGTACCGGCACCGTAGATCAGGACCTTGGGCAACGCCGCGCGCTTCAGCTGGCTCTGGTAAAGCCCGCCCAGCCAGTAGCGGGCAAACAGGCGGGAGCCGCCGACGGTGAGCAACAACAGCAGTGGCTGGATCAGGCCGACGGTTCTCGGTACGCCGGGAATACCGAAGGCCATGATCACCGTCGCGTAGAGCAACCCATAGACCATCATCGCCTTGGCCACGGTGACCAGCACGGGCCAGCCCGCATAGCGGAAGATGGCCCGGTAGAAGCCTTGCGTGACGAAGATCGGCAGGGCGATGGCGATCGAAATCGCAGCCGCCCACTCCGGCTGCCAGAAACGGTCATCGAACAGGCGTACCCATTCACCCAGACGCAGGTAGAAAGCCAGCCAGACGGTAAAGACGCACAAGCTGATGTCGATGGACAGCACCAGCAGGCGCTTGCCGACGCGAGGAATGGCCAGGACAGGACGGGCCAGCCGTTTCAGGAACATATCAGTACCAAGCCGCTTAGTGGGAAACACCGTCCCTGAGCATAACCTTCAGGACCGTGCGCCACAAAATCCGCACATCGAACCAGAGTGACTGCCGGCGCATGTACTCGGCATCCAGCTTCACCTTCTCCGGTATCGGCAACTCGTCCCGGCCATTCACCTGCGCCCAGCCGGTCAGCCCCGGCGGCAGCATGTGAACACCCTGCTCGGTTCGCAGGGCGATCAGGTCATCCTGGTTGAACAGCGCCGGGCGTGGTCCGACGAGACTCATGTCGCCCTTGAGGATGCTCCACAGCTGGGGCAGTTCGTCGAGACTGCTCTTGCGCAGGAAGGAACCGATCGGTGTCAGGTGACTGGCTGGATCGGCGAGCAGATGGGTGGCGACGGCCGGCGTGCCGATGCGCATGCTGCGGAATTTCGGCATCCTGAAAATCCGGTTGTTACGACCGACGCGATCGGACCAGTAAAGCACCGGGCCGGGCGAGGTCAGCCTGACCAGCAGGGCTACCACAAGTATCGGCAACAGCAGCAGCAGGCTGGCCGGAACCGTAACGAGCAGATCAAACAGACGCTTCATTGCCGAGCATCTCCTTTACACCATCAATCAATGCAATTTTCGCCCGCCAGCCGAGTTCACGCTCGATGCGCAGCGGGGAGTAACAAGCGGAGCCGAGCAGGCGCTCGACGACCTCGCCATTCATCGGCAACGGACGGCGCAGCAAGCTGCCGCCGACATCTCCCAGACGACCGGCCAGGCGCAGAACCGGTGCCGGCAAGCGCCAGGCCGTCGGCGGCATTCCCAGCGCCAGACGCAGCGTGTCGTAGAGCTCGCTGCCCGAGTAGGCGGCCGCATCCGCCACGATGTAGGTCCGCCCGTTGGCTGCCGGCGCATCGGTAACCAGGCGAATGGCCGCCACGACGTCATCCACATGGACCAGCGAGCGCCGGTTGCCGGTTGCCGGCAGGGGCGGAAACCAGCCCGCCCGGATACCGCGCGCCATGCGCTCGAGATTTCCCCGGCCGCCCCGGCCGTACACCATGGAAAGGCGTAGATTCACCACGTGCATCCCATGGCGAGCCCCGGTTTCGCAGACACGCTCTTCTGCGGCGCGCTTCGCCTGACCGTAGGGCGTCTCCGGCAGCCCAGGCCAATCCTCGTCGACACACGCCTCGCCGGGTTCGGCCATGGCCTTGACGCTGGAGAGGAAGATGAAACGGCGCACACCGGCAGCCGCCGCCGCATCGAGCAGATTGCAGGTACCGACGAAATTGATCCGGTGGTGAGCATCCGGGTCCGAGGAGGTAAAGGCGTGCGCATAGCCGGCACAATGCACCACCGTCTCGATGCCGGCGCAGGCTGTCCGCAGCGAATCACGGTCGAGCAGATCGCCAACCACGGCGCCGGGAAGCCGGCTTGCGGTACGCACCAGAGCTCTCGCTCCCCCGCTCAGCAGCCGGCGCCCGATGAAGCCCCCCGCACCGGTAACCAAGGTCGACATCAAACCCCCTTCGCGGCAACGCCGGCCGGGTCGGTACTGGCGTCGGCAGCCGCCGAAGAAACATAGTGACTGCTACGAAAGAGGAAGCGCTTCTCGATGCCGTGCCACAGCAGAACAGCGCCGAGCAGGCTGCTTAACACCACGGCCGCCAGGAACAGGTACGGATTCGCGCGCAGCCAGTCGGTTTGGGCATAGAGCTGGATGACCGGAAAGTGAAGGATGTACAGGCCATAGGAAAAGTCGCCGTATTTGCCGAAATTCCCGAGATAGGCATAGAGCCCGCAGAAAACGACGAGGACGGCCAGCGCCAGAGGCTCGATCCAGCCCAGCGGGAGGAAGCCGTCGGCCACCAGGCAAGCCGCCGCGAGCACCAGAAACCGCAGGCGATAACGGTCGAAAACGGGCAGGTAGTAGTAGAGGAGCCCACCGCCAATGAAATAGGACAACTGCCCGGGAAGCTGTCTGGCCAGTTCGTGAAACAGCTCGCGCCCGGTCTGCTCGGCAAAGGCAGTCAGTGCCGCCGCATAGGCGATCGACGCGCAATAGACCAGCAGCATGGCCGGCAACCTGGCGAATCGACTGAAAAGCCAGGCGAGAATCGGCACCGACAGGTAGAACATCACCTCGATTTTGAGCGTCCACAACGCCCCGTTGACCGCCGCCAGGCGGTTGGCCTCGAAGACGCCAGGCAACGTCGGCTGCAGGAAGTTCAGGAAAGCCAGATTGGCAGCGACGTACCTGACCCAGGCCATGCTGAAGTAGTCGGCCGGCGCCAGATCGCTGACCAGCACCAGACCCAGCGCCGACAGCATGATGACCGTGAAATAGGCCGGATAGATACGCCGCAGGCGCTTGCTGGCATAGGATCCCAGACTGCTTGACCGTTCATGGCTCATGAAGATCAGGAAGCCGCTGACGACGAAGAAGGCCTTTACCGCCAGATCGGACGAGAAGGTCTCGGCCAGCCATTTCAATTCGCCAATCCTGGACAGTTCGTAGCTATGGACAAGGCAGACCATCGCGGCAAACAACAAGCGCAACAGGTCGAAGTTGTTCTTCGCCAGGCGTTGATCCAGCAATGGCACGGGTACGTCCTTCACGGCACCAACCGGGTGTTCGGCAAGCGCCCCCAGTGGCGGAGGAAATAGCGCGCCATGCTGGCCAGATGCCATTTCATGAAACGCAGGTTGCGCCGACTGGCGCGCTGAGCTGCATGCACCACCGAAACCTGCGGACAGACCACCAGCGAACGCCCGGAGCGCCACAGCCGGGTGCAGATATCGACATCCTCGTAATACAGGAAGTAGCCCTCGTCGAAGCCCTTCAAGGCCACAAGGCATCCGCGGCAAAAACCATGAACATGCCGGCCAGCCAATCCGGCCGGAAGGCATCGCCGGGCGTTGCCTGATCATGACGTCCGTCACTCCAGCCCATCAGCTTGGCGAACAGGCGCCGGATGGTCGGAAATTTCCGGGCACTGTCCTCGACCTCGCCGGCCGGGCTGAGCACGAGCGGGGCGGACAGCGCCGCCCCGCCGTCCAGGGCGGCGAGCAGCACGGGGAAAGGATTGCCCTGGAGGCGCACATCCGGATTCAGGACGCAGAAACACGGCGTGCTGCAATGCCGGAAAGCGGCGTTGTGATTGGCCCCGAAGCCCTTGGGACTCGGGTTGCGCAGCACGACGACACGTTCGGCAAGGCCTTCAGGCACGCGGATGTCGGCTTCCGGAACATTGAGCGTCAGGACAATGCGTACCGCCTCCGGACAGGCGACCAGATCCTGCAGCAAGACCTCGACCATACCGCCATGACCATGGCTGACGATGGACACCGTCACCTGCGCCAATGGACGCTCAATCACGATGGAAGACGCCATATACGCAGTACTGTGAAATACGCTGCTCCAGCCACGTGGAGCGCAGCGGCATGTGCAGCAGCCGCTGCTTGATCAGGCGCGCGGCAGCCATGACTTCGACCAGCGCCGCCTCACCGTAGAAAACCTTGTGATCGGGATCGCTGGCATAACCCCGCTGCCCGGGCACGCCGACGACGACGACCCCGCCGGGGCGCAGGACCCGATGAATCTCGGCGAGCAGCGGCGCCGGCTGTTCCAGATGTTCGAGCACGTTGTCGAGCACGACGCTGTCGAACTCGCCGTCGGCGAATGGCAGGACATCCGGTGTCATCAGGCGGGCATCGAGCCCCAGGCTCTGACAATAAGCCACCGTCTCCGGATTGATGTCGACACCGACGGTATCGGCACGCGAACGCAGCATGTCGCCGATACCGCAGCCGATATCCAGGGCCCGCCCGCGCAGGCAACGCTTGAGGGCCGGATAGAGCCAGAAACGGCGATACAGATAGCCGGCGATGCTGCGCTGCTTGAGATACGCGAAATAGGCACTGTTTCCCGTTGTCAATTCACCGCCTCCACCAGGTCAAGATACATGCCGGCCGCCTTGTCCTGCCGGAACTTTTCGGGCAGCAGGTTCGCCGGCCTTGCGCCCGCCGACTGCCGGCTGATACGCGCCGCCCGCAGCATGGCCGCGGCCAGATCTTCGTCACGCGAGAACAGGGCGCCATTGACGTTCTCGGCGATGAATTCCGCATTGCCGTCGGCATCGCGCAACACGCAAGGCACCCCGAGATAGAGAGCCTCCAGGGCGGCGCGCGGTACCCCTTCGGACAAGGAGGGCAGGACCATCACGTCGGCCTGGGCCAGCGGCTCATAGGGCGAACGCAGAAAACCGTGCAGGCTGATGAGATCCGACAAGCCATGACGAACGATTTCATCGTGCAAGGTTTCGCGCAACGGTCCATCACCGAGAAAATCACCGCGCACCTCATGCCCCAGGGCCTTCAGCTCGGCCAGTGCGGCCACGATCAGTCCGGGCTGCTTCAATACGGTCAGCGAACCGACGAAGGCAAAGCGCCATGCCCCTTCCTTCTGGCGGTCCGTCACAAAGGGGGCAAGCAAGGCTTCATCGACAAAATTGCCGATGACCGCCGGCTGCTTGCCGGAGAAGGAGGCTATCTGCTTCGCCATCGCCTCGGTCATCGCCCCGACGCAGTCGAAATAACGCAGCGCCGCCAGATGGATCGCCGCCACCAGCACGCCGATGCGGCCATAGCTCATCCGGTAGGCGCCGACGAGATTGCCGCGGATGCTCGAGCAGATGACCGCCTGCCGCGAACAGAGAAGATTGAAGGCGTCCGCCGACAGGCACATCGAGATCGAGGCCGCCCCCTGCCGGCCGCCGGCGGCCGCGAGCAGACGCCGGTAAAGGCGCAGGCGCCCGCCGAACCCCGCCTCGCTATCGGCCAGGCAAACGCGCTTGACCCGCTCATCCAGGTCGGCATGGGCGCCGGTGCCCTTCTTCAGGGAAACCAGGGTCACCTCGCGCCGGCCGGCCAGAGCGTTGGCCAGGGCGTAAGCCCCCTTGATCGGCCCCGTCGCACTGTCGGAAGGCACCAGGATGAATATTTTCTTAGTCATTGTCGGAAAACCGCTTGAGGATGGACTCGGCCCTGCGCTGCCAGGAATACTGCGCCGTGAAATCCATCAGGGCCTGCTCCCCGAGCGCCGTGCGCAGGGTCTGGTCATTCAACCGCTCCAGCGCCGCCCGCCAGGCCGGAATATCGTCGGGCGCACACAGCAAGGCATTGCGCCCGTCCTGCAGGACCTCACGCAACACCGGCAGATCGGAGCTGACGATCGGCTTGCCGGCCGACATGTATTCGAACATTTTCAGCGGCGAGGTCCATTGCCCGATGTCTCCCCCGGCCTTGTGCCAGGTGATCCGCTTCTGGTTGGGCAACAGCACCACATCGAAGGCAGCAATGTATGCGGCCGTCCGCGCATGCGGCACGAAGCCGTGAAAGCGGATGTTCGGCTGGCCGCCGAGTTCCGCCTTCCATTGCTCGATATCCCGCTCCAGGCCGCCGACAACGTGGAAATCGGCAAAAGGCGCCTGCCGGCACAACTGGGCGACGACCTCCATGCCCTTGCCGGCGAACAGATGGCCGACGTAACCGACCTGCAGGCGCCCGCCCGCCGCCTGCAGATCGACCGGCTGCACGTCGGCCGGGAAAGGATCTGCGCCATCGGGCGCAACAAAAATGCGCTCCGCCAGTTGCGGATAGCGTTCGAGAAAATGTGCCTTCAGGGCATGCGTGATGACGACCAGCCCGCGAAAGCCGGGGGCGGTGATCAGGCCGTCGAACAACAGCTCGTTGAGGCGTGACAGCCGCCCCGAATCGGAAATCGGCTGGTGATACTCGAAGACGACCGGCAATCCGGCGCGCGCGGCAAAACAGGCGCTGGGAATACAGCGGGCCAGGGCGAACTGTGCGCCATCCCGCACAGCCTTTTGCGCGGCGAGAAAACCCGAGACGTACTGGCGCCCGAACAGCTTCGACCACCAGACGCGCTCGATTTCGAAGACCCGCGCCACGCCATAGCGCGAATGGCAACTCTCGCCCGCCGCCAGCGCATCGGCCGGCATGTCCGGCACATACAGGCGAGTCATCATCCCGAGCTGGCCAAAGGCCTGGCACATCTTCATGACATGGATGCTGTTGGCCGAGCGCGAGGGAATGGTTGAGGCGGAAAGGTAGGCCAGCTTCATATGGGTATTGCGATGGAATCAATGCCGGGACAGGCGAAATGCTGCGGGGCGACATTGTACCTTGGAGGTCGACCTAGGCGGCTCGCGCTCGCTTGTCGCGCATCCGGAACAGCTGCCGACGGGCTCAGCAATGGCTCCGCTCTATCTTCTCGAGGAAAGCATTGATCGCGGCAGTGCCGCTCGCCGGGTCGTGTGCCGCCACCTCCGGAATCAGCGACGCATGGATGACCGATATCTGGATGGGAACGCTGGCCAGCCCGAGAACCCTGGCAATCGCCAGACGGTGGTTGCCATCGTTCGTCTTCAACAGCACGCCATCACGACCAAGCGCGCAATTGATCTCGCCGCCGTGCGCCGCCAGTCCCAGCTCCGCCTGTGTCTTCAGGCGACCGTCCGCTTGCACGCGCAAGTAGAACTGGCGCAGCTTTTCCAGATAGCCGAGGATCTCCTTCTCGCTGCGGAAACTCCGGGCGACACCGTGCTTCCTGAGGCGCAGCATCAGCTCCCGGTATTCGGCGGTTTCCTCGAGCGGCGCCGCGTCACGGATCAATTGCCGGCAGGTCACATAGCGGGGATCGTTGGCATCGACATCGGCGAACCCCTTGCGCTTGAGATCCCAGTCGCCCGCCAGAAACAGCTTGCGCTGCCCTTCGTCATCCCCGCGGATGTTGCATTTGAAGGCCAGCTTGTCGGGATTGATGAAGATTTTCGGCAACAAAGCGGCATTGGGCATTCTCAGGCGGCCCAGAGCTACCGGGCGATCCCCTTGGAGATACAGGAAAGACCAGGCATTGAGCCGGGCGACAGCCGAGTCGAAGCGGACGCGTGCCGCACGTTTCAAGTGTTCAGAAAGCATCGTCTGGACATTGTTGTTGGCGCTCGCTCACCGGGCAGCAGGAAGACGGTGCGCCGCCTCGATGTCGGCGATGAAGGCACGCACGCGGGAAAGGCTGGCCAGCCCGCCGGAAACGGTCAATCCTGGACGCCAGCTTTCGTGGATCATGGTCAGGTGCACCGGAATCGCGGGCAGACCGAGAAGCCGGGCAACGGCCAGGCGGTGGTTGCCGGCGTTGATCTTGACCAGCTGTCCGTCGCGATCGACGGCGCACTCGATTTCCCCGATCAGGCCACTTTCGCCCAGGGCCGACTGGCGACGGTAACCGCCCTCGGCGACCCGCCTGTAGAACGCCAGCCGCGCCTCGATATGCGCCCGGGCATCGTCCGCATCGACGCAACCGCGGTAACTTCCGTGACGGGCAATCGCCGCCATGATGAAGCGATACTCGCTGGTCTCTTCCGGCGCCAGGCCATCGACGAGAAGCTCACGACAACTGAGGAATTTCGGGCTCTCCGCTTCGGCAACGAGCGTCGGCAACATCCGCTGATCCCAGTCGCCGCCGATGAACAGCGGACAGCCGCATGCAGGCTTGGCGGAAACGCTGCAGATGTAATCGATACGCTGCGGTGCGACATGGATCACCGGCGGCAGCAGCAGGTTGGGAAAACGCAGGTCCGCCAGCAGCGCCGGACCATTGCCGAGACGACGCAAACTGCCCAGGGCATGGCCGGCGGCCAGGCGCCAAGCACGAAAGCGGCGCACCCGCCGCTTCAGGGCGAGCATTGGCGCGGAGGATTCGGTGTGCACGCCCTACCCCTGGGTACCGCTGGCAATCGCCGCCGCCAGCCTGAAGTTGCCGGCATCCAGAGCCGAACCGAGAAGACGCAAACGCCAGGTCATTTCAATGAAACTCACCGGTACGCCGTCCGCTGCTGGCAGGGGGCGCGTCCCGCCCTGCCACGCATTACGCCCATCGAGAATCCAGCCGGGGCCGACGCCGAGAAGTTCATTGTCGATGATCAGCAGACGCCCCGAGGAGCGCTCGCGTAGCAGGTTGGAACCTGAGACATCCGGATGGCTGAGATAAGCGGGAAGTGGTGCAGCTAGTCGCTCACGTGCGGCATGCCAGTCGGCGATGAAGCTGCGCACGGGATCCCAGTGCTGCCAGGGACCGAGGCGGGCGAACAGATAGTGTTCGATGTAGCAGAACGCGTCCGCATGGCGGGCTGCGAGGTCGAGCAGCGACGGCTCGCTCGTGCGGGCGGCGAGAAATCTGTCGACGGCCGCCAAAGCGGCGGCGCGCGCTTCGCCGGACAGGGATTCGGCAGGCTCTCCATCAATCCACGTCTCGGCGATCAAATGTTCATCGGCGGCAATCACTTCCGGAAATGCGCAGCCGCCGATCGTCAGCTCGCGCACGGCCAGCCGCAACGCCGCCTGGGCCGGCGAATGCACGCTGTAGACCTTGACCATCCGGCCAGCACACAAGCCGCGGAAGGACAGACGACCGGCCTTGGTGATCCCCGGCCGATGAAAACCGCCCAGCGGATGCAGCTCGCTCACGCGCTGACCGCCAACCACGAGGCTACCGGGGAAATCCGCCAGCCGACGGGAACGGGCCGCCCGCAGCAACACCCTGCTGCCCCGCTCGAGAACACGCGTCATCAAATCCGCCACGCTGCCACCCTGCTCCGCTTCAACGATTGATCCAGACCTGGAGGCGCCTGTAGAGGAGCACCTTGCACGCCTGGTACAGCTCGCCGGCGCGCATCTTACGCCAGTGCTTGCCGATGAACATCCAGTTGCCGCGAATCTGGTTGTGTCGCGCACGCACGCCACCATGGTCGCAAAGAACGGCGACCGCCCGCGGCACCGGCACCAGCCGCTTGCCGGCAAGCAACAGGCGAGCCGCCAGATCGCGGTCCTCGGAAGCAGGCATCGTTTCGTCGAAACCACCGAAAGCCAGGAAGACATCGCGCCGTATCGTCAGATTCTGTCCACCGAAACCCGGATTCGAATGAAATACCCGGCGCTGCCCCTCCGCTGTCTCGGGCAGCAGCTTGTAGGGCTTTGGCTGGCCGCTGGCATCGAGTCGCATCAACTGACCCAGCGCAGCATCGGCTCCGGTTTCACGCAGACGTTCCGCTACAGCCTGCAGATAATCCGGCTGCCACAGGTCGTCATCGTCCAGGAAGGCAACGTAGTCGCCCTGTGCTGCCTGAGCCCCCGTATTGCGCGCCCGGCTTGGACCAATGCGCGGGGCGGTGCGGATTACCCGGACACCGGCGGGAAAGCCCAGCGGATCGACCGCTTCACGACCATTGTCGACAAGCAGGACTTCTAGAGGCGGCAAAGTCTGGCCAAGTACGCAATCAAGCGAACGACGCAGCAAGGGACCGCGGTCGGCTGTCGGGATGACAACTGAAAAGCGAAGCTGACCTGATCGCAATTCCGCTTGCTCTGCTGCGGTGCTCATGTATTTGATCCCACTGAAACGACCTTGCTGACGGGCATGTCAATCTCGATTGCGTTGAAGGCGATTTCGCGAATCGAGACGCCTTCGACGACATCCAGGCCAGCAGCAATCCGGCTGATTTCCGGCGCATGGATGCCCCCGGGCAGCTTGCGATTCATTCTCGCCACGCGGCGCTTGGACAGGCCGATACCGGTTGCCGCCCGCCACTCGACAAAACGCCCCTGAAGCAGTTGCGCAATTGCCCCCAGTTTGCTTGGCCGATAGGGTGGTTCACCAGCTGCCTGCAAATGCTCCAACTCGGTGACGATGCGCTCAGTTGCCAGTGCCGGCTCGGTGAACACATGCTCCTGAGCATGGACATCATCCTGTCTGTGCAGGGAACCCTCCATGGCAGCTCTGGACAGGGTGACCAATTCGTCATAGTTTGCCGCTGCATGCGACATCTGGAATGGGAGGGTTGCCGTCTTCGGACTTGCATGCGCATCGAGAATGTAGATGGACGGGATATCGCTGAAATATGCCTGTACGGCCGTCGTGCAGCCACGATGCAGCAAGCCGGATGATGCATAGAGCCAAGGGCTAATCTCGCCTTCAAAGATTATCCTTGTCTTCTGCAACGCCCCAAGCCTCTCCTTCCAGACGGAAATGGTCTCCGAAGGATGCGGGCGGATGATGATCGGGGGGCACTCCGGATCAGCATCCAGTTTTCTGGCGAGGGCCACGAACCGGTCAAAATCTGCGTAGGCATCGTGGAGTCGTTTCGTTTGTCGGTGACGCTCAGCTTCGTTAAAGTGACTTTCACCGAGACGCCTGAGCTCACGACCCAGCGCCTCCTGCGAGATGACACCAAAATCCGATGAAAAAAGTAGGTACGCCCCGTGCTGCTGCTGCAATGCACTGACATCCCCGACAAATTGATGCTTGAGCTCTGGCCGCCACAGGTCGACGCGCGGCCAACCAGTCACCACAGCCTTTGGGGCCAGTTCGGGGCGCACCCGGCACAGCGAGTCGAGGTGCGTTTGCCCGAGCAGGAACATCCTGTCCACCCAGGCCTCGGTTCCAGGATATATCCGCCCCTGATAGTAACTATCCAGATCCTGAACCGCCGGCCCCATTTCTTCGTCAAGAACGACGAACCGGTCGACCCGATCCTTGATTCCCGCAAGGATCGCGGCCGGCTTGCCCCCCTTGTAGAAGTAGATGCCACCTTTGCCCGGTTTGCACTCGATCAACTGGTCGATGGCCTGCTTGCTCCCAAGATAGATACGGAAACCATGGCGCGCCGCAACCAGGGCAATCAGTATCTTTGCCTTGAGTTCTCTCGCCTTGATCTCGACCGGCAGATAGATGGTGGGTTTGCAGTCGGCCTTGGCTGCGATGTAATTCTGGATCATTCGATCAGGGTCCTGAGTTGTTCAATGGAATTTCCGTAGCGCATGTCATCCGCCGGGACGCAGACAGGCCCTTGCGGCGGCAACGCCAGCAATGCGTCGATCCTTCCCCGGATATCTTCCATCGGGCTGTCAATGTCTACGGCATCTTCCTGGCGGGCAACGCCACTCTCCCGGGCAAACTCGACAACCTTCGGATGCCGGTTGAGGGTCAGTACCGGCACTCCGGCGAGATAAGCGGTAACAGCGCCATGCAGACGCATCGAGATCAGATGGGTACAGGAGGCGATGCAGCCGCTCGTCTGCACGACATCACCGCGATAATGATGCACGGCAACCCGCTCCGGATGCCGCGCCGAAGCCTGCAGACGGTCGGCAAGGCGGTCATCGAAGTATTTCCCGGCTGTATAGAGCGCGATCAGGAGCACCTCATGCCCGCCATCCGTCAACAGGTCGACGATGGCCTGCATGCGTGACAGATGGGCGGCTTGCCGCCCGCCATCGAGCGATGGATTCAGGATGAACGAAACACCGACGCGCGTGCGCGGTAAGGAGGGCCGGAAAATTTCAGGATGATGGCAACGGACACCATAGGCAAGATCCCGTCCATCGACGATAGCCGTTGGCGTCGCCAGTGATCGAGCGAATGCCGCCGATGAGGCATCCCGGCAGATCAGCAGATCGAGGTCGGCGATGAAGTCACGGACCCGCTGCTCGGCCGCCCTATTGGCAAAGGGACCGAGCGACAGGCCAACACCGGCGGCCAGGCCCTTTCCGGCCCCGGCACTATTCCTGAAGCGCTTCAGCAGGGCGTGTTTCCAGCGAATGCTGTGTTCGGAGTGCAGAACCGAACCCCCACCGAAGAAAATCGTGTCGTGAGCAGCGCGCTGCAGGCGGAAACTCGCCAGCCATCGCCGCAAGCGGCCGTCCCGCACATGCTGCATGACATCGATGGCCACATCGTCAAGCGCGCGATAGATCGGCTGGTCGCCCGCTTCGTGATAACAAAGGCGCTCGATGGCCGCCATCCGGTAGAGTTCAAGACGCAGGCCGTAACCCAGCAACTCGTCGCCGAAATTGCCGCGACCGACCCAGGCACTGATCAATGGCAAACGCGATTTCATCGCTCGGCACCGCCGGCAAACTCGAAGCGCAACGCAGCAAAGTGGTGGGTGGCAAAGCCCTGCTTGAAGTGCGAGATGGCGATTTCCTTGTCGGAAGGGCGGGGACTATCCCCTGGATAGGCGGAGGCGCCGATCTTGTACCACTTGAGGCCACGGCGCTTCATTTCGTTGACCGCATGCGACTGCACCAGATGCCCCAGGGGCTTGTCGAAAAGCGCCCGATCGTAGGCGCCGACGGCATACAGCCCTTCATCGCGGCTGACATGGAAGAGTCCGCCGCCGACCATGCGTCCATCGGCATCGCGCAGATATACAAAGAAAGCACTGCCGGCGATGATCGCCTCGTGCTGCCGCAGCCAGCTCTCGGGTGAGCGCGTGCCGCGACCGGCGGCCTCTCGATGCAGGCTGCGGAATTCGTCCCTAACCTCCGCCGGTGTATTCCGACAGACCGTCACTGAGCTTAGCCACTCCCCCATCAAGATCAGCGGCTTGTATCTTCTGAGGAAAGCGGTACGGATTTTCGGCACGTACATGCCGAGATCGATGAAAATTTCACGGACGATTGTGGCGACTGCACTGGCGCGAACGGCCTTTAGATACCATTCGCTCAACCCTAGGGTGGCGAAAAAAAGTTCCAGGCAGGCATACGCACCTCCCGTAAACGCTGCCGCCAGCGCATGGCAACGGGTAACGATCGACTTGATGGTCTTGGCCGATGCGTCACGCGGGAACAGCGTATTGAAACTGCTTTCCCCGAAACAGATGGAAGAGCGACAGAGCTTACCAGTGTGCGGTAGCACAGCCTGGATAACGGTCGCATTGGCGGAAGCGTCACTGAACGATTCCGAAGGCGTTGCTGTAGTGGGGATCATTGCGTGTACCGAGGTAGCTCATGAACAGCGAAGTGAGGTGTCAGGATCCTCTTTTGCTGAGGCTTCCAATGCAAAAACTAATTCAAATACTGCGGACTAACAAACCAGAAATCATCACCTTCTTTATGCTGACGGAAATAGCTCTCTGCGTCTTTGGCGCTTGCAAACATTTCTCCTGCACGACTGTAAATCCGATAACCCTTTCTTTCGAATAGAGAGAAGAAAGCAACATAGGCATCCGGCGAATTTTTCCCGCCAAACTCGATCAACCAAGCCCCAGCGCGACTCGCATACTCTTCGAGATCACGAAGAAGCAATGGCTCAGCACCCTCGATATCTATTTTTACAAAATCCACATCACCAAGCCCAGCCTCCGCCCAAAGCGTTGAAAGCCTGATCGTCCGTACCTCATAGCCATTCTTGCTGTTATTTGTAACGACAATACTGGACTGGGCTTTGCTATCGGAAAGAAATGCCTCACCGTCCTTGTCAGACAAGGCGCACTCAAAAATGGCAATATTCTTCGTATTAAAATACTGCGCGGCAATATTCTTCCTCAGAAAATGAAGATTTCTAGGGGACGGTTCTATCGAGACAATCCTTGCCGATGGGAACTCCTTGCTGAAATAAAGGCTTATCTCTCCAACATTAGTGCCGATATCGATCATGGATTTTATTTCGGTCATTCCTTTCGCCTTCAGGAAGCTCAGCATGTCCACCCCTTCGTTTCCTGATGACTTGCCCGAAACTTTGAAATAACGATTGGAGCCGTCACAATCCAAGATCACACCGTCAGAGATGATACAGATATCACCGTCGCCCTTCACAAGGATATCTTGCCTGAATTCACACCTCTTCATTACATCATGAAGTTTTTTGGCCCAACTTTTAAGCAGAACAACTCTCAAAGAACGATATTTGTGCCCCTGGATTCTTATGAATTTTGCCCTTGCCACAACTGGAAAAATAATAAAATTCCTTATTGAATACCTAACCAAATCAGCAATCTTTCTCATAATCTTATATATCCTCCAATATTCTCTGAGCAACCCCAAAATATTGCTCAAAATGTCATATACACGATAAAAAGCAAACAATTCTCGACTGGCGAGCATGAAATTTTGTGGTTTCCCCCTGTACTTCCCGCTTCACAGGCGCACCTCGCCCATCAAAGGCAACAATCGTTTGCGTGCCAGCCAAAGGTTGGTCAGGGCGAACAGCGTCACGATCTGCCCGATATTCTTGGCGAGGCCGCGATAGCGAACCTTGGCATAGCCGAATTGCCGCTTGACCGCCCGGGAACGGGTGCTCCACCACTGCCCGGATGACCGACGACAAGCGGTTGAACGCTTTCTGCTCCTTGCTCAGCGTGCCACCGGCAGGCTTCTTGGTCGGCTTCAGCACCATCAGACGGCCTTCCTTCTCAAAGGTATCAATCGTCCGGTTCTTCCTGTGATAGCCACGGCCACCCAAGACCAGGGTTTCCTCGCCATGCAGGCAGGATTCCAGCATCGCGATGTCGGCGACCTTGGCTGTCGTGCATTCAACGGTATGCACTAGGCCACGTTCGGGATTGCGTTTCTCGTCTTCATTCTTCATCGAACAGGGCGCCGCAATCAGCGTCGCATCAACGACCCTAGCACGCTTCTTCGGTAGAAGTTTCTCAGACAGCACGGCATTGACCTCGGCGAAGATCGCCTCCTCCTGGTCAGGCTTCTCCAGCAGATGCCGGAAGCGCAGGATGGCATTTTCGTCCGGCATCACTTCCTCGAAGGCATCCATCCCGGCAACCGCCGCAACAGCGGAGCGAGGAAGCCCGAGACGTACAGACGTCCGAACAGCTTCGACCACCAGACGCACTCGATTTCGAAGACCCGCGCCGCGCCATAGCGCGAATGGCAACTCTCACCGACCGTCAGCGCATCGGCCGGCATGTCCGGCACATACAGGCAAGTCATCATCCCGAGTTGACTGAAGGCCTGACACATCTTCATGACTTGAACGCTGTTGGCCAAACGCGAGGGAATGGTCGAGGCAGATAGGTAGGCCAGCTTCATATGGATATTGCGACGGAATCAATGCCGGGACAGGCGAAATGCTGCGGAGCGACATTGTACCTTGGAGGTCAACGAAGGCGGCTTGCGCTCGCTTGTCGTGCATCCAGAACAGCAGCCAACAGGCTCAGCGATGGCTCCGTATCTAGCGAGCGACACGACTGAAAACAAGTAGCATGACCCCCACCCTTTGGCAGACAAAAAACCGAGGGATGCTGGTTCCAGCATCGGTTATACTTGCGACCATTGATTGAATGTGGCGGGCAGCACGAGGTGGTTGGTAACGATGTTGAGCGACGAAGTACGGCACAAGAATTGAAGAGTCTTACGGCTGATCCGGACTCTACGAAGACTCGCTGCGAGCTGCCGCTTCGAAGAACTTGGCGTCCTGGCGCCTCTGATTTCACTAAGCAATGAATCCCGCAATCGAACTCGTAAGGCACGACGACCCTCGTTTTGCCGGGTACGTCATGGCACTCTGGGTGCAGCAGGAGTGGCAACCACACTCCTATACGCGTAGCGCGCTTGACTATTACTCGCAACGACCGCAGGACTCTGGCCTCTCCGTTGTTGATGTCTCCTTCGTTGTAGCGAGCCGTGGCGAGCCGCGTTTTGCCTATCTCGGCGCCATTGTCAGTGATGGCAAACGCGCCGACCTCAAAGCATATGAAATTCCGGGGTTGTGCCTTGCTGATCAGGCTGAGGCAACACCGTCTCCCGCTTTTGATCTGTTCATCTCGGAGTTTGAGCGTTTAATGGCTCAAATCAATGGCGCGGTGCTGCTGCGAGATTTTCTTCAGTTTGGACTGTTTTCACCCATGGTTCAGCACATGCTGCGTGAAGGGGCAAAACTCAAGACTCATACCTTCCAGCTGATTGACCTTCGCCGCGACGACTCAGAGCTTTGGCGGGATGTGCGCCGGAGTTACCGAAGCTTGATCAACGGCGGCCGAAAGAATCTGCGCCTCGAGTTTGTAGAGGCATTATCAGAGGATTGGGCCAAAATGGATGCCTTCCGCGAGCTCCATATCCGAGTCGCCGGTCGCGAGACGCGCTCAATCGAGAGTTGGCGCAGCCAGTATCGCTGGGTAACTGAAGGTAATGCGTTTCTGCTGCTCGGATGGATGGACGAGGAGCTTGTGACTGCGGGGATGTTTACCTTTACGTCCTCAATGTGCACCTATTTCTCGTCTGCTTCACGTCGAGACCTGTTTGAAAAACCGATGTTCCACACCTTGATGTGGCACGCCATGCTGCGCGCAAAAGCACTTGGTTGCCGTTGGTTTGACGTAAACGAAAAATACTTTTTCAACAATCCCGTCGTTGCGTGCGAAGACGAAAAGCTGATGTCGATCAGCGATTTCAAAATGGGATTCGGCGGCCAACTAAAACCCGTCATCGACCTCGAACTCATGCGTGAGCGAGCTGAGGAGCATTAATTCATGAAAGTACTGGTTACGGGCGCAGATGGCTTCATCGGTTCCCACCTAGTGGAAGCGTTGCTGGCCAAGGGGCACGATGTACGCGCTTTCGTTCTCTACAACTCCTTTGGTAGCTGGGGATGGCTTGACACGCTGCCGAACGAAGCAAAGAAGAACCTGGATGTTTTTGCCGGGGACATTCGTGACCCGAATGGCGTACGTGAGGCAATAAAAGGTTGCGATGCAGTGCTTCACCTGGCAGCACTGATTGCCATCCCGTACTCGTACCACTCGCCCGACACCTATGTTGATACCAACGTAAAAGGAACTTTAAACGTATTGCAGGCTGCCCGTGATCTTGGCGTGTCCCGGGTTGTGCATACATCTACCAGCGAGGTTTACGGCACCGCGCGCTTTGTGCCGATTACCGAGGAACATCCATTGCAAGGACAGTCCCCTTACTCCGCCTCGAAAATCGGCGCCGACCAACTGGCCTATTCATTCTATGCCTCGTTCGGCCTGCCGGTCGTTATTGCCCGCCCGTTCAATACTTACGGACCGCGCCAGTCCGCTCGGGCGGTGATCCCGACAATCATCGGGCAGGTCGCGGCAGGCAAGCGCTCGATCAAGCTCGGTGCTCTGCGACCGACGCGTGACTTCAATCATGTTTCGGATACGGTGCGCGGCTTCGTGGCAGCGCTGGAAAGCGAACGCGGACTTGGAGAGGTTATCAACTTCGGTTCCAACTTCGAAATATCGATAGGCGATACCGTCGCCCTGATTGCGGACGTGATGGGTGCCGACATTGAGGTCACCACGGACGAACAGCGCCTGCGCCCCGACCTGAGCGAAGTGGAGCGGCTCTGGGCGGATAACGCTAAGGCTCGCGAACTGCTCGGCTGGACGCCTCAATATGCCGGACGCGAAGGGTTCCGGCGCGGTTTGTCCGAGACGGCCGCCTGGTTTTCCAACCCGGATAACCTCCTGCGCTACAAGACCGATCGCTACAATATCTGAAGGCCGAGAAGGATGAACCCAGTGCTTCCCGATTCTTCCGGCGAACGCCTCGTGGCGTTGCTCAGCGACGTGCTGGGGGCCGCGGGTGATGGCATTCCACTGCACGAGCCCTCGTTCCAGGGAAATGAGTTGGAATACGTCAAGGAGTGCCTCGACACCGGTTGGGTCTCTTCTGTCGGCAAGTACGTCGATGAGTTCGAGCGGCGCCTCGCCGCATACACCGGCGTTACTCACGCCATCGCCGCAGTTAACGGTACCGCCGCGCTCCATGTCGCCTTGCTGGTGGCGGGGGTTCGAGCCGGTGACGAGGTGTTGCTGCCGGCATTGACCTTCGTGGCAACGGCCAACGCAGTTTCGTACTGTGGCGCAGTCCCCCATTTTGTCGATAGCTGCGAGCAGACGCTCGGTGTCGATCCGCTGGCCCTTTCAGCGTATCTCGAACGAATTGCCGAGCGGACACCGGAGGGATTCCGCAACCGCATTACCGGCCGGAGACTGGCTGCACTGGTGCCGATGCATACCTTCGGTCACCCGGCTGACATGCCAGCCCTCAATGGGATTGCAGAGAAATTCGGTCTTGCCGTCATCGAAGATGCGGCTGAGTCGCTGGGTTCGCAAATTGGCAGCAGGCATACCGGCAGTTTCGGTGCGATGGGGGTGCTCAGCTTCAATGGCAACAAGATCCTGACCACCGGCGGTGGGGGCGCGATCCTGACAGACGATCCGGTTCTGGCCGCTCGCCTCAAGCATCTGACGACAACGGGAAAACAGCAGCACAAATGGGAGTTTTTCCACACTGACGTCGCGTACAACTACCGAATGCCGAATCTGAATGCTGCGATTGGCTGCGCCCAACTGGAAAGCCTGCCGGGTTTTCTGGAGAAAAAACGTCGTCTGGCGGCGGCTTACAGCAGCACATTTTCAGGTGATGGCAGCTTCAAGTTCGTCGTGGAGCCGACGGGGTGCTCAAGCAACTACTGGCTCAATGCGATCCGTGTGCGAGGTGCGGACCGCGCGCAGCGTGACGCGCTACTGACCGCCGCGAACGAAGCGGGCTATTGGTGTCGTCCGGCCTGGACGCTTATGCATCGCCTGCCGATGTACGACGACTGCCCACGAGCCGAGTTGCCTGTGGCTGAGCGGCTTGAACTTGAACTGATCAACCTACCGAGCACGCCTGCTCTTGCCGAGAGGCTGAAGGGATGAGTTCCGGTTCCGGAAAACCGACATGTGCAGATACTAGAAAGATCTGCGTTGTCACCGGTTCGCGTGCCGACTACGGTCTGCTCAGCTGGCTGCTGCACGAGCTGCGGCGACGTGACGAGTTCCAGTTGCAGCTGGTTGCGACAGGCATGCATCTGTCACTGCAATTCGGAGCGACGGTCGAGCAGATAGAGCGCGACGGCTTTGCGGTCGATGCCCGTGTCGAGATGTTGCTGGCGTCCGATTCCGCTGCCGCTATCTCGAAATCGGTTGCATTGGGGATCGCAGGTTTTGCCGATACCCTCGATCGGCTGCGTCCGGACCTATTACTTGTGCTCGGCGATCGGTTCGAGATATTCGCAGCGGTTCAGGCGGCCATGTTTGCGAGCATCCCGATTGCGCATATCCATGGCGGAGAATTAACCGAAGGCGCGGTTGACGACGCCATCCGCCACGCCATCAGCAAAATGGCACACCTGCACTTCGTGGCTGCAGAGCCATACCGCAGGCGAGTAATCCAGCTTGGCGAGCAGCCGGAATGCGTGTTCAACGTTGGTGCACTCGGTGTTGAAGCAATCCGCCGTAGTTCCCTTTTGTCGCGCGATGAGCTTTCTCGTTCGATTGGTTTTGATCTCGCGCCGCCATATCTTCTGGTGACCTACCACCCGGAGACCCTAGGTAGCTTGGCGCCAGAGACGGCTGCTAAGGAATTGCTAAATGCGCTGGATGCATTTCCCGGCCATCGGATCGTATTTACCGGCGTCAACGCTGACGCCGGTGGTCAATCGATCGACGGCCTTATCCGCGGCTATGTCGCCAGAAACCAGGGGCGCGCGGCGCTATGGCAGTCACTTGGACAGCAACGTTACCTCAGCGCAGTGAGTCACGCGGAAGCTGTCGTCGGGAACTCTTCTAGCGGTCTGATCGAGGTTCCTGCCCTTGCGGTGCCGACGGTAAATATCGGTACGCGCCAGGGAGGCAGAGTGCGGGCATCAACCGTGATCGATGTGATGGATAGCCGAAGTGCAATCATTGGGGGTATCCATCGGGCACTTTCTGCCGAATTCCGGCAGGCATGCCGTGAGGCGGTCATTCCATTCGACGGGGGCGATACCGCCGCCCGAATTGCTGATGTGCTTGCAGCTACCGATTTTCAGCCGCTCGTACGAAAGTGCTTTTTCGATCTAGGGCATCACGATGGCGTGCTGTAGGCAAACTGCCACTGAGCGGCCCCGGGGGGGGGGAGTATGACGATTTATGTGATCGCGGAGGCCGGAGTCAATCACAATGGTTCGCTGGAGAGGGCCAAGGCATTGATCGATGCGGCGCAGGCTGCAGGCGCGGATGCGGTCAAGTTCCAGACCTTCCGTGCGACGGAGATCGTTAGCCGTGACGCGGCGAAGGCGGCCTACCAGCAACAGACTACCGGCGCCTCGGAGTCCCAGTTTGAGATGCTCAAGCGGCTGGAACTCTCGGTTGTTGACCACGTAAAACTGAAGCAGCATGCATCAGACTGCGGCATTGAGTTTCTGTCGACCCCCTTTGATGCCGTGAGCCTTGATTTTCTGGTGCGCGAACTAGACATGCAAACGGTCAAAATCCCATCGGGAGAAATAACCAATGCCCCCTTCCTGCTAAGAATTGCACGCACCGGTTGCCGCATCATCCTGTCAACCGGAATGGCGACGCTGGCCGATGTTGAAGCTGCGCTCGGCGTGCTGGCTTTTGGCATGCTTGAAGCAAAATCGGTTCCGCGCGGGGCAGACAGTTTTGCCGCTGCTTTCGCCTCCCCGGCTGCCCAGGCACTGTTATCTAAGCAAGTGACATTGCTTCATTGCACAACCGAATACCCGGCGCCGATTGGAGAGATCAATCTTCGCGCGATGGACACCTTGCATGCCGCGTTTGGATTGCCAGTCGGCTATTCCGATCACACCGCCGGCATCCACGTGCCGGTCGCGGCGGTGGCACGCGGTGCGGTCGTGCTGGAAAAGCACTTTACGCTTGATCGTGAGCTCCCGGGACCTGATCACCGCGCCTCGCTCGAGCCAGACGAACTGGCGGCAATGATCGGCGCAGTGCGCGATATTGAATTAGCGCTCGGCAGCGGCATCAAGATCCCCTCTCCATCCGAGATGCCGAACCGTGCCGTGGCTCGACGCAGCCTCACAGTGTCTACCGATTTGCGTGCCGGTGAGTTGCTAACCGAGGCCAATCTGGTCTGCAAGCGTCCGGGTAGCGGCGTGTCGCCGATGCTCTATTGGGATCGACTGGGCAAACCCGCAACGCGAAACTATGTTGCCGAGGAGCAGATCGATCCATGACCTTGCCATTGATTATCGTCGGCGCAGGCGGCCACGGCCGAGTGCTGCTTGATTTTGTGCGTGAGCAGGGACGAGAAGTGCTGGGCTTTGTCGACAGTAACCCGGCGCTTTGGGCAAAGGACTGCGGCGGAATCCCCATTCTCGGTGGTGACGACGTGCTTGAGCGTATAACGCCGTCGGCCGTCGAACTCGTCAACGGTATTGGTTCAGTTGGCGTGCCGTTATTGCGTGCTCGCGTCCATGCGCGGCTGAAGGAACTGGGGTTTGTCTTTGCAACGCTCTGTCACCCGCGTGCCACGGTTGCAGTTTCAGCGCGTCTGGCGGCGGGGGTGCAGGTAATGGCCGGTGCAGTGGTCCAGTCCGGTGCGCGCCTTAACGAGGATGTGATCGTCAATACTGGCGCCATCATCGAGCACGACTGCGTTATCGGTGCTCATTCGCACATCGCGCCGCGTGCGGTTCTTTGCGGAGAAGTCGAGGTTGGTGCGCTTGCGCACGTCGGTGTCGGTGCCTGTGTCGTACAACGTCTCCGGGTCGGGGATAAGGCGCTGGTTGCGGCTGGCGCTGTGGTGGTGGCCAACGTGCCGGCCGGAGCGAATGTGGCCGGTGTCCCGGCACGCCATATGGTGAAAAAATGAAACAGTGGGAAAAAGTGTTGATGTCGCCCGGCGGTTCGATCCGGCATGCACTCAGCGTACTCAATGAAGTGCGGTCGCAGTTCGTGATGGTGGTCGACGACGCGCGATGTCTCCTCGGCACGGTAACCGATGGTGACATTCGCCGCGGTCTGCTCCGGGGGCTGGGGCTTGATAGTCAGGTCGAATCCATCATGCATCGCGACCCGCTGGTCGTCCCACCAGAGATGCCCAGAGAGAGCATCGGAAAATTGCTGGCGGCCAACCGCGTGCACCATCTTCCGGTAGTTGATGCACGGCGGACGGTGGTCGGTCTGCACACACTCGACGACCTGCTTGAGCGGGAGGCACGTTCAAACCTGATGGTAATCATGGCCGGCGGCAAGGGCACACGGCTGCGTCCTTACACGGAAAGTTGTCCAAAGCCGCTGCTGCCAGTGAACGGCAAGCCGATTCTGGAACATATCGTGCTGCGGGCGAAGGAAGATGGATTCAGCCGGTTTCTCTTCTCCATCCATTATCTCGGTGAAATGATTCAGGAATACTTTGGTGACGGCAGCCGCTGGGGAGTCGACATCCAGTACGTCTACGAAAACGAGCCGATCGGCACTGCCGGCGCTCTTTCACTGATTCCGCCACCCGATATGCCGATCGTGGTCACCAATGGCGATGTGATGACCGATATCCGCTACTCGGAACTGCTTGATTTCCATTTGCGCCATGACGCCACGGCGACCATGGCTGTCCGCATGCACGAATGGCAGAATCCTTTCGGCGTCGTCACGCTCAACGGTGTAGACCTCGTCGGTTTCGAGGAAAAGCCGGTTTCCCGTAGCTACGTCAACGCCGGCATCTATGCGCTTGAGCCGCAAGCCATCGGTCTTCTGGTCAAGAACGAATATTGCGACATGCCGATGCTGTTCGATCGCCTGCGTCACGAAGGTCATCGCACCATCGCCTTCCCGATGCACGAACCTTGGCTTGATGTCGGACGTCCGGCTGACCTCGCAGCCGCAAATGCAACAACAGAGGGGGCGCGAGATGATTAACGGCAAGAGTGTTCTCGCGCTTGTGCCTGCGCGCAGCGGCAGCAAGGGGCTACCGGGGAAAAATACACGGCAGTTTTGCGGCAAGCCGCTGATTGGGTGGAGCATCGCCGCCGGGCGCGCCTCGCGCTATGTTGATGCCGTCTGGGTGTCTACCGATAGTGATGATATTGCTGAGGCCGCGCAGGCGTGCGGCGGCGATGTGCCGTTCACGCGACCACCGGAACTGGCCTCCGATACGGCCTCGTCCTCGGATGTCGTGATTCACGCCATCCGCTATGCGGAGACGCAGGGAACGCCGTTCGACATCATCGTTCTCCTTGAACCGACCTCGCCATTGCGTGAGCCGTCCGATATTGACGGGGCGCTTGAGAAACTGTTTGCAACCGAAGGTGCGAGGAGCATCGTCGGTGTTTGTGCCGTTGAGGCAATGCATCCAGCATTTCTCTTTCGCAACGGGGATGGTTTGCTTGAGCCTTATCTCGGGGTGCAACCGACAGGCGTGCGAAGGCAAACGCTGGAGCCCTTGGTGTTTATCGAGGGATCGGTCTACGCATCCTATGTCGAGGATTTCTTGCGCGAAAAAAGCTTCTACCACGCGCGCACCACTGGCTGGCAAGTGCCTCGCTACAAAGCTGTCGAGATTGATGAACTTTCGGACTTCGTTGCTGCGGAAGCGTTGCTACGGGCCAAACATGAAGGAATGGATCTATGAATTATCAGGAACGCCTGAATGCCGTAATTCCGGGAGGAGCGCACACCTACTCGCGCGGCATGGACCAGTTTCCCGCCAATGCTCCAACAATCCTTGAGGGGGGCAAAGGAGCTTATGTTTGGGATCCCGATGGCAAGCGCTACCTAGACTATGGCATGGCGCTTCGCGCGGTTACGTTGGGCTACGCAAATCCTGAGGTCAACGCAGCGGCATTTGCGGCGATCGAAAAGGGAAACAACCTGACCCGGGCGTCGACGGTCGAGCTTGCGGCAGCAGAGCTTCTCGTCGACCTGATCCCGTCGGTGGAAATGGTGAAATTTGCGAAGAACGGTTCAAACGCGACCACTGCTGCGGTAAAGATAGCGCGCGCGTACACCGGGCGCCGTTACGTTTGCATTCCGCGGCAACATCCGTTTTTCTCGTTCGACGACTGGTTCATCGGTACGACGGCGATCACGCGTGGTATTCCTGACGGACATGCGGCTGCGACACTAGTCTTCGACTACGGCGATATCGTGTCACTGAAGCGCCTGTTTGACGAATTCCCCGGGCAGATTGCAGGCGTGATGCTTGAGCCGGCCACGACGCTGGTGCCCTGCGGCAACTGTCCCGAGACGCTTACGGCCGAGCCAAAATGCGGAGGTTGCCCGCAACGCGCCGGCAACTTCCTAGTTCAGGTTCAGGAGCTGTGCCGAGCTGAGGGAGCGCTGTTCATCCTTGATGAAATGATTACCGGCTTCCGTTGGCATCTGCAAGGCGCCCAAGCATATTTCGGCGTAACGCCGGATTTATGCACATTCGGCAAGGGGATGGCCAACGGCTTTTCGGTGGCAGCAGTTTCCGGACGACGCGAGGTGATGTCGGTTGGCGCCATCGACCGTCAGGGCCAGGAAAGAACCTTTCTCCTGTCAACCACGCACGGTGGCGAGATGTGCGGGCTGGCCGCATTCATCGAGACCGTGCGACTTTATCGGGAGCTTTCGGTCTGCGATCACCTCTGGAGCTATGGCCGAAAGCTACGACAGGTGTTGGTGGAGGCGGCGGCTGAGGCCGGGGTTGGAGAACAGTTCAGGATCGAAGGACCGGATATCTCGCTTGCTTTCGTTACCCACGATGCGCAGGGCGTCCCGTCGATGGATATGAGAACCCTCTTCTGCCAAGAGATGGTGCGTCACGGCGTGCTCATGCCATGGATGGCGGTCAGTTTTTCGCATGGGGAACAAGAGCTGGACCTTACCCGAAAAGCAGCCAGGGCGGCACTTTCTGTTTACCGACGTGCGCTTGAGGATGGCGTCGGTTCTTACCTCGAGGGGCCGGCGATCCGTCCGGTCTTCCGGCAATTCAATTAAGTCCCGGAGGGAGGGGCATCATGCTGCTGAAGGGGAAAGTTGTCGTTGTTACTGGCGGGGCCGGGTTGCTCGGCCAATCGTTTTGTCGCGCCATTGGCAGAGAAGGCGGTGTCACCGTGATCGCCGACATTTCGCGTGAGGCGGGCACAAAAGCGGCAGAGACGTTGCATGGCGAGGGACTGGCGGCCGACTTCGTCGAGCTCGACATTACCCGACAAGAATCGGTGCAGCGGCTGATTGCGGAAGTCTTGGCGCACCATGGACGGATTGATGCGGTTGTGAATAACGCCTACCCACGCAACCGCAACTACGGTCGCAAGTTGGAGGAGGTTCAGTTTGAGGACTTTTGTGAAAACGTTTCCCTCCACCTCGGCGGCTATTTCCTCGTTGCCCAACAGTTCGCAGCCCACTTCGTGAAAGCCGGGGGCGGAAATATCGTCAATATGTCGTCAATATACGGGGTCATGGCTCCTCGATTCGAGGTATACGAGGGCTCACCGATGACCATGCCAATCGAGTACGCAGCAATCAAGTCAGCTGTAGTGCATCTGACGAAGTATTTTGCCCAGTACTATAAAAAAGCCGGGTTACGATGCAATGCGCTGTCGCCAGGCGGTATAGAAGATGGGCAACCGAGCCAATTTCTGGAGAACTACAACCGGCATGCCGGAAGCAAGGGCATGCTCCGTGCCACGGACATTTGTGGGGCGCTTGTTTTCCTGCTCTCCGCGTCGTCTGAAGCAATCAACGGGCAGAATCTGGTGGTGGATGACGGGTTTTCGTTATAGAGAATCCTTAGAATCCTCAACATCTGCGCGATATGGAAACGGACAAAGACGATGGAGGGGGTCGGCAGTCCATTCCGCGCAACAGCAATAAAACCCGTCCCCATGGCGATCAGCTAGAGAACGAATTCCTGGCAGCAAACTAGGGGGCGACGGGTCTGCCATCATCGCGACCAAGAATGCCTCCTCGAGCTCCTTGACCGAATGCCGGGGACAACCCGGTATCCGTGTCACGACATTGATCGGCGTGTGGCGATACAACTTCCGGAAGACTGATGGGCAACGCGGCGTCGCCCATGCGCCGCGGGTTCCACAAACGATAGCGCTTCCTGTCGCACACTCGACGGTGACACGAACACCTCCGCGTATTCGATTTCGACTTCCCAAGGGTGTCCGCCCTGCGGGATGTCCCGCACCGCGCAACGCAGTCAACGATTGATCAGATCCGTACGCCCCCCGATTGGATCACGCGGCCGCTGGCGCCAATCACGGCTACCACCTTCCCCCTACCCTTCGCCTCTTCCTGGCGAACTCCTTGATCACTTGTCCCTAGTTTGGCCCCCAACCTCCTCCGGAGCGACAGCTCCGATTTTGTCTGCCTGCCTGAGTCCTCGGGAAGCCCAGATTGATACAGAACTCCGCGGATGCTAGTCATCCGTTTTTACCCTTTTACCCAAGGGCCTCCTGTTTCAGCTGGTTTCGGTTTGAGCCTGTTCCTGACCGTTCGCTGCCGTGCTTGACCTGACCATCTCGGCAAATTCGCTCGATGAGGCCAGAAGTTCCCGATAATCGCCCTGGGCCGTCAGCTTGCCCCGGTTGAACAGGAAAATCCGGCTGCACCGCTGCACTGTACTCAGACGATGCGCAATCATGATGATCGTCTTCCCGCCGGCCAGTTCATTTACCGCCTCCATGACTGCCGCTTCGGTCGTATTGTCCAGGGCACTGGTCGCCTCATCAAAAACGATCACATCAGGGTCATGATAAAGCGCCCGGGCAATCCCCAGACGCTGACGCTGCCCCCCTGACAGCCTGATGCCCCGCTCGCCGACCGCCGTAAGATAACCATCCGGCAGCTGGTCAACGATGAACTCATGGATATGCGCTGCCTTTGCTGCCTTTTCGACCGCGGCGTAGTCGATTTCGGCCGGTTCGATACCGAATGCGATATTTTCCGCCACAGAGGCGTCGGAAAGATAGATGCTCTGCGGTACATAGCCAATGTTGCGTTGCCAGCGCGGGAGGTTTTCGCCGGTCAGCCGCACACCGGCAATGGAAACGCTCCCGGATGCGGGCTCCAGCAGCCCAAGGATGAGATCAACCATCGTGCTCTTCCCGGCGCCCGTAGTACCGACGAAGCCGACGCAACTCCCCTGCGGAATGCACATATTGACCCCTTCCAGGGTATTTGACTCACTCCCCGGAAAAGAGAAGCTGAGATCCCGGACCTCGATATCACCATTCAATCTGACAACATCGGGGCTTGGCCGAGCACCTTGGGCGGCAACGTAGCCCGAGGTCAAGGTCAAGTCACGGTGAAGATTGGCCAACGCTGCGCCATAGAACTTCAGTTGCGTGCTGTTCCGGAATATTTCCTGAAATGCCGGCAGCAAGCGATATCCGGCAAAAGCGAACAGGGCAATCAACGGCAATGCTTCCTGAAGCTTGTTTCCCGCCATCGACAAGTAAATAAGCAGGCTCAGGGCACCCCCGAAAACAATCGCCTGAATGGCAAACTGCGGCAAGTCTCCGGTTGCCTTGCTGATTGCCTGATGCCGTGCATACAGCTCGGAAGCGGCGCCGAAGCGCTTGAGATAGGCGGGCTCTCGCCCCATCAGGCGCAGTTCCTTGATTCCACCCAAGGCCTCGTTGGCAGCAATGAAGCGAGCCCGGTTTTCACTGACGCACAATTCACCGATGCGCTGCAGATAGCGCCGCGTAAACAGATACAACGCGGCAAATCCGCCGCCGACCACGAGACCTACGACCGGTGTCAGAACCGGTTCCACCACCAGCAGCAAGATGATCATCAGCAGAGCAACAATGCCGCCGGAACAAAGCCGAAGCGCCGGCATCAGGATACCGCTGACCACCTCGGAAACTTCGGAGAACAAGGTCTTGCTCAACTCGGCCGTGTTCCGCCCGAGAAAAAACTGATAGGGGCTGCTGAGATAGCCTTCGAGCAAGCGGTAGGAGAAGGCATGCGAGCGCATGCTGGAAAAAGTGAGAATGGCGTAAGTACTCAGCGCCTTCAGTGCCAGACTGGAAAGGAATAACGTAAAGACCAGCCCGCCAAGAAGCGTCAGGAATTGCGTCGTGCTCTCAAATGCGAAATAGGCATAAATTGCCGCCAGATACTTGTTGGTCTCGACGACTTCCGGATTGGACAGCAAGGCGACAAACGGCATTATCGAGGCAACGCCGAAAACCTCGACCAAGGCGACAAGCAACATCAGCATGAATAGCAGACGAGCACGCCGGCGCTCCGCGGGGTCCAACAACGCGCTTATTTTTCTAAATACGGCAAACATGGTCGCTTCTGGATAATCCGTCCGTGGTGGCAAACAAGGCTCACATCAACTGAACAAGCCAGCGAGCATCAGGGGTTCCCGATGCTGGCAAACGCACTACCCGAAACATCCTTCCCCGAAAGCTGGGGAGTCCCCTCCAGTGGCCATTCAATCGCCAGATCCGGATCGTCCCAGCGAATGGCCCGTTCCAGTTCGGGCGCGTAGTAATCAGTCGTCTTGTACAGGAACTCGGCCGTTTCGCTGATGGTCAGGAAACCATGCGCCAATCCGGCGGGAATCCAGAGTTGCTTCTTGTTTTCCGCCGACAGCACCTCGCCAACCCACTGCCCGTAGGTCTTCGAGCCTTTGCGGATATCGACGGCCACATCGAAAACCGCTCCTTGAACGACGCGAACCAGTTTGCCCTGGGCTTTGGGCGGCAACTGGTAATGCAAGCCGCGAAGAACGTTCTTGCTGCTTCTGGAATGGTTGTCCTGCACGAATGCCACGTCTTGACCAACCGCTTCATTGAAAAGCCGCTGGTTGAAACTCTCGAAGAAGAACCCGCGTTCGTCACCAAAGACCCGGGGTTCGATGATCAGCACGTCGGGAATGGCCGTTGCCGTAACCTTCATCAGAACACCCGCTCCCTGAGCACGCTGGCCAGGTACTGGCCGTACGGATTCTTCAGCATCGGCTGCGCCAGGCGTTCCAGCTGGGGAGCATCGATCCAGCCCTTGCGGTAGGCGATTTCCTCCGGACAGGCGACCTTCAGGCCCTGACGCTTCTCGATGGTGGCGATGAACTGGCTGGCATCGAGCAGGCTTTCGTGGGTGCCGGTATCGAGCCAGGCATGGCCGCGGCCCATGACCTGGACGTTCAGCTGCTGGCGCTCGAGGTAGATGCGGTTGACGTCGGTGATTTCCAGTTCCCCGCGTGCCGAAGGCTTGAGATTGCGGGCGATGTCGATGACCTGATTGTCGTAGAAGTAAAGGCCGGTAACCGCGTAGTTGGATTTCGGCTGTTTCGGCTTTTCCTCCAGGCTGACCGCCTGGCCGGCCGCATCGAACTCGACGACGCCATAACGCTCGGGGTCATGCACGTGATAGGCGAAGACGGTGGCTCCAGTTGTTTGCTGCCCGGCAACTGCCAGATCATGCGCAAACTCATGGCCATAGAAAATGTTGTCGCCGAGGACCAGCGCGCTGTCGCCGCCGCCGACGAAATCGGCGCCGATGATGAAGGCCTGGGCCAGACCGTCCGGGCTGGGCTGCACGGCATACTGCAGGTTGATACCCCACTGGCTGCCGTCGCCCAGCAACTGTTCGAAGCGTGGCGTGTCCTGTGGCGTCGAGATGATCAGGATGTCGCGGATACCGGCCAGCATCAGCGTGCTCAGCGGGTAGTAGATCATCGGTTTGTCGTGGATCGGCAGCAGCTGCTTGGAGACGGCCAGCGTCACCGGATAGAGCCGCGTGCCGGAACCGCCGGCGAGGATGATGCCCTTGCGTTGCGTCATGACTGCGCTCCGTATTGTTTGCCGACCCAGTCGCGATAGGCGCCGCTGGTCACATTGGCGACCCAGGCCTGGTTGTCGAGATACCAGCGCACCGTCTTGCGGATGCCGGTCTCGAAGGTCTCCGCCGGCTTCCAGCCGAGTTCGCGCTCGATCTTGCCGGCATCGATGGCATAGCGCCGGTCGTGCCCCGGGCGATCGGTCACGTAGGTGATCTGTTCGCGATAGGGCTTGCCGTCTGGGCGTGGACTGAGCTCGTCGAGGATGGCACACAGCGTGTGCACGACGTCCAGGTTCGGCTTCTCGTTCCAGCCGCCGACGTTGTAGGTCTCGCCGGGCCGGCCGGCCGCCAGCACGCGGCGGATGGCGCTGCAGTGGTCCTTGACGTACAGCCAGTCGCGCACCTGCTGGCCGTCGCCGTAGATCGGCAGCGGCTTGCCGGCCAATGCGTTGTGGATGACCAGTGGAATCAGCTTTTCCGGGAAGTGGTAGGGGCCGTAGTTGTTGGAGCAGTTGGTGGTCAGCACCGGCAGACCGTAGGTGTGGTGGTAGGCCCGCACCAGATGGTCGCTGGCCGCCTTGCTGGCCGAATAGGGGCTGTTCGGCTCGTAGCGGTTGGTTTCGCTGAACGGTGGATCGTCCTTGGCGAGCGAGCCGTAGACCTCATCGGTCGACACGTGCAGGAAACGGAAGGCGGCCTTCTCAGTTGCATCGAGGCAGCCCCAGTAGGCACGCGTTGCTTCGAGCAGCCGGAAGCTGCCGACGATGTTGGTCTGGACGAAGTCTTCCGGGCCGTGGATGCTGCGATCGACGTGCGACTCGGCGGCGAAGTTGACGATGGCGCGCGGCCGGTGCTTGGCCAGCAGACCGGCAACCAGAGCGAAATCGCCGATGTCGCCCTGGACGAAAACGTGGCGCTGGTCGCCCTGCAGGCTGGCCAGGTTTTCCAGGTTGCCGGCGTAGGTCAGTGCATCGAGATTGACGACCGGCTCATCCGATTGCGCCAGCCAGTCGAGGACGAAATTGCTGCCGATGAAGCCGGCGCCGCCGGTAACGAGGATCATGGGTGTCCGCTGACGAAACAAAGGCTGCGATTTTATCGCAGCCGGCCATCATTCGTCTCGGCGCCGCAGAAAACTGGCGAATCGCGGCAGGCCGCTGGCCGTCAGTTCGCGATAACGGTAGGTGACCGTGCTCCCGATCGGCGGCGGGTCACGCCGCTGAACATCGGTGAAGCCGGTACCGAGGCTGAACTGGCGACCGTCCGGCAGACGCAAACGCAAGGCCCCCAGCTGGCCGGCGTATTTACCCTTGCCCGGCAGATGAGCGACGACGACCGCCTCGGCATCGAGCCACGGCTTCAGCTTGAGCAGCGTGTCGCTGCGCCCGGATTCGTAAGGCGCATCGGCACGGTGCAGCATCAAGCCTTCACCACCTGCCTTGAGCACAGCGTCGAGCTTCGCCTGCAGACTTTCCCGGTCAATGACCAGATCCTGGCGCACGGTGGCCAGCCACGGCACACCGGCCTGCGCGACGAGCTGCTCGATGCGCCCTGCCCGCTCGCGAAAACTGCCCTCGCCACCCGGCAACTCGAAAATCATGTAGCGCAATTGACGCCACTCGTCGTCCACCGGCAGCTCACGCCGGACGATGCCGGAGAGGCGCTCGAACTGACCGCGCCCCAGCCACAATTCGCCGTCCAGCGGTTGCGCCGGCAAACCATCGAGAAACCACCGGGGCGCCTGAATCGGCTTGCCGCTGCGAAAGACTAGTTGCCGGCCGTCCCAGATCGCCCGCACGCCGTCCAACTTTTCGCTGACCAGATACTGGCTGACATCGATGCCATCACGATAGACATTGGCCAGCAGGATCTCGGGCGGCCCGGCGCGCAGCGGCAGTACCGTGAGCGCCAACGCCAGTCCGAGGAGCAGCGCGCGCAGCCGGTGCATGGCTCAGTTCTCGCCGGCCCAGTTGCGCCGCGCCTGGCGGGCAATGCCGAAGATTTCCTCGAGCCGTTCGCCGTCGGCGGCGGCCAACGCCGTGCGCAATTCGTCGAGCTGGGCGCGGTAACTGTCGAGTTCGCCAAGCAGCGCGGCCCGGTTGGCGAGGCAGATGTCGCGCCACATTTCCGGATGACTGGCGGCAATGCGCGTGAAGTCGCGGAAGCCGGAGGCGGCAAAGGTGAAGAACAGGTCGGCGTCCTCGCGCACGGCGAGGTCGTGCACCAGGGCAAAGGACAACAGGTGCGGCAGGTGACTGACGGCGGCGAAGACGCGGTCATGCTGCTCCGCCGTCAGTTCGTAGATGTCGGCGCCGCACAGCGACCAGGCACGCTTGACGCGGTCGAGGCGATCGTCGTTGTTCTCGGGGAGCGGTGTGACGACGACCTTCTTGCCCTGGTACAGATCCCAGCGTGCCGCCGACGGGCCGCTGTTCTCGGCGCCGGCGATCGGATGCGCCGGCACGAACTTGCCGATATGCCCCTTGAACGCGGCCCGGGCGGCGGCAACGACATCGCCCTTGGTCGAGCCGCCGTCGGTGACGATGGTGTTCGGCCCGAGATACGGGGCGATGCGCTCGAAGATTTCCGGCATCTGGGCGACTGGCGTCGCCACCAGCACGATGTCGGCGTCGCCGATCTCGTGCGCCGGATTGATGCCGGCCCGGTCGATGACACCGAGCTGCTGGGCGACGCGCAGCGTGGACGGCGTACGCCCGAAACCGACGACCTCTTCGACCGCCCCGGCCTCCTTCAGCGCCAGCGCGAAGGAGCCACCGATCAGGCCGGTGCCGAACACGACGATCTTGCCGAACTCGGGCAGGCCGGCTTCCATTTACAGCGCCTTGGCCAGGGCCTCGAGGAAGCGGGCATTCTCCGCTTCGGTGCCGATGGTCACGCGCAACCATTCCGGCAGACCGTAGCCGCCGATCGGGCGGACGATGACCCCCTGCTGCAGCAGCTTCTGGTTGACCGCCGCGCCATTGCCGACGCGGAAGGTGACGAAATTGCCGTGCGGCTTTATGACCTCCAGCCCCAGACGTTCCAGGCCAGCCAGGATCTGCGCCATGCCACGCTGGTTCAGCTCGTAGCTCGCCGCGATGAACTCGTGATCGTCGAGGGCTGCAACCGCCGCCGCCAGCGCCAGGTTGTTCACGTTGAACGGCTGACGCACGCGGTTCATCAGGTCGGCGATCCCGGGCGAGGCCAGCGCATAACCGACGCGCAGGCCGGCCAGGCCGAAGATCTTCGAAAAGGTGCGGCAGATGACCAGATTGGGGAATTCACCCAGCCAGGTGGCCGTGTCGGCGCGGTCGGCCGGCGGCAGGTATTCGTTGTACGCCTCGTCGAGGACCACCACGACATCCTTCGGCACCGTTTCCAGGAAGGCGCGCACTTCCGGATAGGGCAGGAAGTTGCCGGTCGGGTTGTTCGGGTTGGCGATCCAGACGATACGGGTATCCAGGCGGATGGCAGCGCGCATCGCATCCAGATCATGACCATAGTTCTTGGCCGGCGTGGCGATCAGCTCGGCACCGGTCGACAGCGTGGCCAGCGGATAGACGGCAAAGGCATGCTGGGCGAACACCGCCGAGCGGCCGGGGGCCAGGAAGACGCGGGCGATCAGGTCGAGCACGTCGTTGGAGCCGTTGCCGAGCACCACCTGCCCGGCCGCGACGCCGCAGCGTTCGGCAACCTTGGCAATCAGCTCGAACTGGTCCGGGTAGCGCTCGATGCCGGCAATCGCCGCCTCGACCGCCTGCCGCGCCTTCGGGCTCATGCCCAGCGGGTTCTCGTTGGAGGCCAGCTTGACGATGCGATCGACCGGAATGCCCATCTCGCGGGCCAGTTCGGTGATCGGCTTGCCCGGCTGGTAGGGCGAGATGGCGCGGACGTAAGAGAGGGCTTGCTCGGACAGGCTCATGGACTTTCTCAATAAACGGCAACCGGGTAGGAGCCGAGGATTTTCAGGTAGGCGGCACGCCCGGCCAGCTCGTCAATGGCGCGCTTGACCGCCGGCTCGTCATGGTGGCCATCGACATCGACGTAGAAGACGTATTCCCACAACGCATTGCGCGCCGGCCGCGACTCCAGCCGCGACATCGAGACGCCGGCATGGGAGAAGGGCAGCAGCAGTTCGTGCAGGGCGCCGGTGCGGTTGGGTGCCGACATGATCAGCGAGGTCTTGTCGCGCCCCGAAGGACCCGCGTCGTGGCGGCCGAGGACGAGGAAGCGCGTGGTGTTGTTCGGTTCGTCCTCGATGTTCTCGGCCAGCTTGGGCAGATTGTAGCGGGCAGCCGCGGCTTCGCCAGCAATCGCTGCCGCGCCGGCCTCACCGGCCGCCAGCTGCGCTGCCTGGGCATTGCTGCCGACGGAAACCCGCTGGGCGTTGGGCAGCATGCGGTTGAGCCATTCGTGACACTGCGCCAGCGACTGGGCATGCGAATAGACGCGGCCGATGGCGGCCAGGTCGGTTTCGTTGGACAGCAGGTTCTGGTGGATGCGCAGCACCACCTCGCCGCAGATTTTCAATGGCGTGCCGAGCAGCAGGTCCATGGTGCGGCCGACGGCGCCCTCGGTCGAGTTCTCGACCGGCACCACGGCGTAATGGGCATGGCCGGACTCGACTTCGCGGAAGACGTCGTCGATGGAAGTTTGCGGCAGCAGCCGGGCGGCATGGCCGAAATGCTTGGTCGCCGCCGATTCCGAAAAGGTGCCGAGCGGCCCGAGGAAGGCGATGCCGAGCGGCTGTTCCAGCGACAGGCAGGCCGACATCACTTCGCGGAAGAAGAAGGTGATGTTCTCGCCCGGCAGCGGCCCGGGATTGGCCTCCTGCAGCCGGCGCAGCACCTGCGCCTCGCGTTCCGGCCGGTAGATGTGACCGGCCTCGCCGTGTTCGGCCTTGATCTCGCCGACCTTCTGCGCGCAGCGGGCGCGCTCGTTCAGCAGTTTCAGCAGCTCGCCGTCGATGTGGTCGATATCGGCGCGCACGCCGGCCAGGGCTTTCTGCAGGTCGTCGCTCATCGGTGCTTACCCGTTGCGTTTGGCGAAGTCGTTCATGAAATCCACCAGCACGCCGACGGCCTCGGCGGACACGGCGTTGTAGATCGAGGCACGCATGCCGCCGACCGACTTGTGCCCCTTCAGCCCGAGCAGGCCGGCGGCCTTGGCTTCGGCAAGGAAAACCGCATCGAGCTGCGGATCGGCCAGCGTGAACGGCACGTTCATCCGCGAGCGGCAGTCCATATCGACCGGGTTCGTGTAGAAACCGCCGGAGCCGTCGATGCAGGCATACAGCGCCTCGGCCTTGGCGGCGTTGATGGCGGCCATGCCGGCCAGCCCGCCCTGGCGCTGCAGCCACTGGAAGACCAGGCCGGCGAAGTAGATGCCGAAGGTCGGCGGCGTATTCAGCATCGAGCCATGCTCGGCCATCACCGCGTAGTCCATTACCGTCGGGATGGTCAGCGGCGCCATGCCGAGCAGGTCGCGGTGGATGATCACCAGCGTCACGCCAGACGGACCGATGTTCTTCTGGGCGCCGGCGTAGATCATGCCGAACTTCTCGACATTGACCGGCCGCGACAGGATGTGCGACGACATGTCGGCGATCAGCGGCACGCCGGTATCGGCGATGCGCTCGGCGGGAATCTCGACGCCGTGGATGGTCTCGTTGGTACAGACGTGCAGGTAGGCGGCGAACGGGTCGAGCCTGATCTCCTCGGCCGTCGGCAGGCGGGTGAAGCCGCTCTCCTCGGTCGTCGCAGCGATACGGACGTTGCCGATGCGCTGTGCTTCCTTGAGCGCCTTCTTCGACCACGAACCGGTGACGATGTAGTCGGCCGAACGGCCTGCCAGCAAGTTCATCGGAATCTGCGCGAACTGCTGCGTCGCGCCGCCCTGCAGGAACAGCACCTTGTACTGTTCAGGGATGCCCAGCAATTCGCGCAGGTCGCTTTCGGCCTGTTCGAGGATGGACATGAATTCCTTGCCGCGGTGGCTCATCTCCATGACGCTGCAGCCGGCGCCGTGCCAGTCGAGCAGTTCGGCCTGCGCCTGGCGCAGGACTTCTTCGGGAAGCGCAGCCGGTCCGGCGCTGAAGTTCCACAAACGTGTCATCAGACCTCTCCACCTTCGTTGTCGGCCGCATCCCCGGTCTCCGGTGCCGCCGCTTCGCCAGACGCCTCGGCCGGCCCATCACCGTCGGCATCACCTTCGGCCACCGATTCGGCGACCTTCTCCAGGCCAGCCAGCTTTTCGCCGTCGTCCAGCGCGATCAGCGTCACGCCCTGCGTCGCCCGGCCCATGCCGCGGATCTCGGACACCCGGGTGCGAATCAGCACGCCGCCGGTGGTGATCAGCATCACCTCGTCGTTGTCGTCGACCAGCTTGGCGCCGATCACCACGCCGTTGCGCTCGGAATCGGCAATCGCCTTGACGCCCTGCGTACCGCGGCCGGAATGGCGGAAGTCGGCGAGCACGGTGCGCTTGCCGAAGCCGTTTTCGGTGGCGACCAGCACGGTCTGCTGATCGCTCTCGGCAACCAGCAAGGAGATCACCGTCTGCCCCGGCTGCAGCTTCATGCCGCGCACGCCGCGGGCGCCGCGGCCCATCGGGCGGACGTCTTCCTCGTCGAACCAGACGGCCTTGCCGGCGTCCGACACGAGCACGATGTCGCTCTGGCCGGTGGTCAGCTCGACGCCGATCAGGTAGTCGTCATCGAGCAGATCGACGGCGATGATGCCGGCCTTGCGCGGATTGGAGAAGTCGGACAGCGGCGTCTTCTTGACCGTGCCGTCGCGGGTGGCCATGAAGATGAACTTGTCGTCGGCGAACTCCTTGACCGGCAGCACGGCGTTGATCCGTTCGCCCTCTTCCAGTGGGAACAGGTTGACGATCGGCTTGCCGCGGCTGGTGCGGCTGCCCTGCGGCGCCTCGTACACCTTCAGCCAGTAGCAGCGGCCGCGGTTGGAGAAGCACAGGATGTAGTCGTGGGTGTTGGCGACGAACAGGTGATCGACGAAATCCTCGTCCTTGATCGCCGCCGCCTGCTTGCCGCGCCCGCCGCGCTTCTGGGCGCGGTAGTCGGCCAGCGGCTGGGCCTTGATGTAGCCGCCGTGCGACAGCGTGACGACCATGTCCTGCGGCGTGATGAAGTCCTCGATGCCGAGTTCCTGTGTGTGCAGCACGATTTCCGAGCGGCGCTCGTCGCCGAACTGCTCGCGGATCGCGGTCAGTTCATTGACGATGATCTCGGTGATGCGCTCCGGCTTGGCCAGGATGTCGAGCAGGTCGAGGATCTTGGCCATGACCTCCTTGTATTCGCTGACGATCTTGTCCTGCTCGAGGCCGGTCAGACGCCGCAGGCGCAGTTCGAGGATGGCCTGGGCCTGCGCGTCGGACAGGCGGTAGCCCTGCTCGGAGAGGCCGAATTCCGGCGCCAGTCCGTCCGGACGCGAGACGTCGGAAGCGGCGCGCACCAGCATTTCCTCGACCACCGGGCTGCGCCACTGGCGCGCCATCAGGCCGACCTTGGCATCGGCCGGCGTCGGTGCCGCCTTGATCAGGGCGATGATTTCATCGACGTTGGACAGCGCGACGGCCAGGCCTTCGAGGATGTGGCCGCGTTCGCGCGCCTTCCTGAGTTCGAACACGGTACGCCGCGTCACCACCTCGCGGCGGTGCGACAGGAAGCATTCCAGGGCCTGCTTCAGGTTCAACAGGCGCGGTTGGCCGTCGACCAGCGCCACCATGTTCATGCCGAAGGTGTCCTGCAGCTGCGTCTGCTTGTACAGGTTGTTGAGGATGACCTCGCCGACTTCGCCACGCTTCAGCTCGATGACGATGCGCATGCCCGACTTGTCGGACTCGTCGCGGATGTCGGAAATGCCTTCGATCTTCTTCTCGTTGACCAGCTCGGCGATCTTCTCGATCAGCGACTTCTTGTTAACCTGGTAGGGAATCTCGTCGACGATCAGCGCCTGCCGGTCACCCTTGCCGATGTCCTCGAAGTGGGTGCGGGCACGCATCACGACGCGGCCGCGGCCGGTCTTGTAGCCCTCGCGCACCCCCATCACGCCGTAGATCAGGCCGGCGGTCGGGAAGTCCGGCGCCGGGATGTATTCGATCAGGTCGTCGATGGACAGCGCCGGGTTTTCCAGCAGCGCCAGACAGCCGGCAACGACTTCATTCAGGTTGTGCGGCGGGATGTTGGTCGCCATGCCGACCGCGATGCCGGCCGAGCCGTTGATCAGCAGGTTCGGGATGCGCGTCGGCAGCACCGACGGCTCGAGTTCCTTGCCGTCGTAGTTCGGTTCGAAATCGACCGTTTCCTTGTCGATATCGGCCGTCAGGTCGGAAGCGATGCGATCCAGGCGGCACTCGGTGTAACGCATGGCCGCCGCGTTGTCGCCGTCGATCGAGCCGAAGTTGCCCTGGCCATCGACCAGCGTGTAGCGCAGCGAGAAATCCTGCGCCATGCGAACCAGCGTGTCATAAATCGCCGAGTCGCCGTGCGGGTGGTACTTACCCATGACCTCGCCGACGACGCGGGCGCACTTGACGAACGGGCGGTTCCACACGTTGTTCGTCTCGTGCATGGCGTACAGTACGCGGCGATGCACCGGCTTCAGGCCGTCACGCGCATCCGGCAGCGCCCGGCCGACGATGACGCTCATCGCGTAATCGAGATAGGAACGCCGCATCTCGTCTTCGAGGCTGATCGGCAGTGTTTCTTTGGCGAATTGGTCCATGTCTCACAATCGCGCCGCGGAAACGGCGCCTTTATTGGTTGTGTTGAGCGTAATTTGCTATTTTACCACGCCACCACCACCGGACAGACGCCGTTTCATGACACACGAACCCGAAGCGATCGACCTGCTGATCGAGGCCCGCTGGATCGCCCCGGTCGAGCCCGACTGCGTGCTCGATAACCACGCGCTGGCGATCAGGGATGGCCGCATCACCGCCATCCTGCCGATTGGCGAAGCGCGCAAACGTTTCTCTCCAACACAGCGCAAGACACTCGACCGACACATACTGATCCCCGGCCTGATCAATCTCCATACACACGCCGCGATGACGCTGATGCGCGGACTGGCCGACGACCTGCCCTTGATGGACTGGTTGCAGAAACACATCTGGCCGACCGAAGCGGCCCATGTCTCAGCCCAGTTCGTGCTTGATGGCACACGCCTGGCTTGTGCCGAAATGCTGCGTGGCGGCATCACCTGCTTCAACGACATGTATTTCTACCCGGAGGCCGCCGCCACTGCCGCCAGCGAATTCGGCATGCGCGCAGTGCTCGGCATCACGACCCTGGAGTTTCCCACCCCCTACGCCAGCGATGCCGACGACTACCTGAACAAAGGGCTCGCGGTCCGGGAACGCTGGCGAGACAACCGCCTGATCTCGTTCTGCCTGGCTCCTCACGCCCCCTATACAGTCACCGACGCCACATTCGAACGCGTGCTGATGCTTTCGGAACAGATCAACGGCCCCATACACTGCCATATCCACGAAACGCGTCAGGAAGTCGACGAGGCAATCGCCCGAGACGGTCACGCCCCGCTAACCCGACTCCACCGGCTCGGCCTCCTCGGCCCGAGCTTCATCGGCGTACATGGAGTTCACCTCTCCCGGCACGAGCTTGAACTTCTCGCCACTACCGGTAGCCACATTGCCCACTGTCCGACCTCAAACCTCAAACTGGCCAGCGGCTTCGCGCCTGTCGCCGAAATGTCGCGACTGGGGATCAATGTCGGACTGGGTACAGATGGCGCGGCGAGCAACAACCGACTCGATCTGCTTGGCGAAATGCGCCTCGCCTCACTGCTTGCCAAGGGCACGAGTGGCGACGCCAGTGCCTTGCCAGCGCATGAAGTACTTCGCATGGCTACGCTCAACGGCGCCAATGCCCTCGGACTGGGCCATGAAGTCGGCTCGCTCATCCCGGGCAAAGCCGCTGACCTGTGTGCGATCGATCTCGGCAGCCTGGAAAACCGCCCTTGCTTCGACCCCGTTGCCCACCTGATTCATGTCGCCGGACGAGAATCGGTTACCCATGTCTGGGTAAACGGAAAATGTTGCATTGAGAACAAAACATCAAGCAATGACCTAGCAAACAACTTGGATTCTGTCATTGCGCTATGGCAAAATAAGCTGGAAGTCTGCCGGAATATTTGATGCTCACGATAAACGCAGACTACAGCTTCCAAATTTTCTTCAATGAGGGAAAACAATGATCAAGAACATCATTCAGAAATCCGTGGCCGTAGCTCTGCTGGCCGGTATCGGTTTTGCTGCCACCGCTCAGGAACGCGTCTATGTCATCGATGCCCGCGACGTCGTCGCCAAGAGCGGCACCGGCCTGTGCTGGCGCACCGGCTACTGGACCCCGGCCGCTGCCGCTGCCGACAAGGCCGGTTGCGAGTGCGACAAGGATCTGCTGCCGAAGGAAACCTGCGAACCGAAGACCGCTGCCGGCGCTGCCGGTGCGCCGGTCGCCGGCCCGAAGCCGACCGGTGAGAAGGTCACCGTCGCTGCCGACGCCCTGTTCGACTTCAACAAGGCTGTCCTGCGTCCGGAAGGCAAGGCCAAGCTCGACGAGCTGGTTGCCAAGGCTGCCGCCATCAAGCTGGAAGTGATCCTGGCCGTTGGCCACACCGACCGTATCGGTGGTGACGCCTACAACCAGAAGCTGTCCGAGAAGCGCGCCGCTGCCGTCAAGGAATACCTGGTCGCCAAGGGCATCG
>WBUO01000520.1 GCA_008933675.1 Dechloromonas sp. | reverse complement strand
CAAGGCCCCCGGGAATCATCGGAAGATTGTCGCTGACCAGCCAGGAAACATCATGAGATGTCCAGATATGTACGACAGGGCGAAGCTCAGGATCGGCGCCGAGGGTGGCTACGCGCAGAACGCATTCGTCTTGCCCAGCTCGGCGCTTATCTGGATGCCGAATTTCCGATTGACCATGCACGGGAACTGATCTCGTCAGGCAGTCGACGAGCGTAGGTGCGTGATAGGGCTCTCGAATCCGTCAGATGTCGAACATTGCTCTCCCAAGCCAAAAGCTCTGCTACAGCGCGCCGATTGCATGTGAAATCTTGCCGGAGACGGAGGTTGCATTAGAGAGGTCGAAGCTGGCTCAATACCGGTGAGCTCGAACCGAGCCGGAGTGATTGCGGGGCTGCTCACGAGAATCAGTTCTGAATGCGAGGATTGCGCTGGTCAATCTTTGAGATTGGTATTGCGCCGGCATCGGCTGAGCCATTCTGGGAGGCGATGGGGTTTACGCTCGTTCCGGAGCGAGCTAATCGGCGTCACCTCAAGGTTTGTTCGCCAGACAACGATTTCTCGGACATAAGCGGAACATGGGCTACGCTACACGCTTCAACCGCGCCATTGGCTCGTTGAGTGGGTGGAATTCACCTGCTGGAAGTCGCCTGGCCTGCTCCCAGAGGTAATCGCCGGTCAGACTGATGTGCGCCCAGCCCATCGGAGAAAGGTGCGCAAGCAGTGCCGCATCGAACGTCGTGCCGACAGCGTTGAGGTGCTGGGCGGCCCGGTCGAGATAGACCGTGTTCCAGTAGGAAATCGCCGCAATCAGCAGGTTCAGCCCAGATGCGCGAAATTCCTGATTTTCCAGCGAGCGATCGGTGAACCGACCCTGCCGGTTGGTATAGTTGGCGGCGGCAAGCGTGTGCCTCGCCTCGCCTTTGTTGAGACCGGCCTGACAGGCACGTCGCAGTTCCGGTTGTTCAAGCCAATCGAGCGTGAACAAAGTGCGCTCGATACGGCCCAGTTCAGCCAATGCAAAATCCAGCCTGTTCTGGCGTTTGTAGGCGGCAAGTTTTCGCAAGATTACTGACGGCGCCACCGTGCCATCCTTGATTGAGGCGACAATCCTGACGATGTCATCCCAATCGGCCTCGATCGCTGCCGTTTTGATGGTGCGGCCCATCAGATTTTCGATGCCCTTGTATGTCGATGGCGCAGCGATCGAACCCAGCTTGCGGTCGCCAATATCGCGCAGCCGTGGCGCGAAGCGGAACCCGAGTAGGTGGCAGAGTGCGAAAACATGATCGGTGGCGCCGCCGGTATCGGTATAGTGCTCATGCAACGGAAGGTTGCCGGCGCCCAGGACAAGCCCGTCGAGCACGTAAGGCGCTTCACCTGCCGTCGCGGACATGATCCGTGATCCGAATGATGCGAAGTGATCGGAAAGGTGAGAATAGATTTTCACGCCAGGTTCGGCGCCATATTTGGCATTGACGTCCGCCGCCCCTGAACGGCTCCGCCCCGACCGGAAGAACTGGCCATCGGACGACGAACTGGTGCCAGCGCCCCAATGCCGCGCGAAGGGTAATTCGTGATGGGCTGAGATGATCATGGCCAGCGCGGCCTGATAGTTCTCGGGTGAAAGATACCAGTTGTGGGTCCATG
>WBUO01000519.1 GCA_008933675.1 Dechloromonas sp. | reverse complement strand
GAATCGCCAAAAGAATTTGAAACGACGAGAAAGAAGGGGAGCGATTTGAGACGCGACAACTTGCTTTCTCGAATCCGTTCCAGCAGATCAAGGCCATCGAGCTTCGTCAGGCTGACGCCGGAAACAACGCCGACAATGGCGCTGTCGAGAACCAGTGTTTGCCAGGCAGACTCGCCGCTTGCCTCCTCGCGAACCTCGAAATGCTCAGCCAGCTGTTTGGACAGCGATGCGCGAACCACCTTCGAGGCATCAGCAACCAGAACTTTTCGCTTCAATGTCATCTCTATGTCAGCATCCCGGGCCGTTTTTGGCGCTTGGCCGCTTTGCTTCTTGAAAATGAGAGTGTAAGCGAGACACGGTGGCCCCCGTCAAGGTTCGAAGATGTAAATCCTTGTTGGTCGATAAATGCAAGTGCTTGATCGGGCAACACTCCGCCGAATTTCCGTGGCCCCATCCGCGAACGGCACCCACAGTATTTCCAGCAAAGTGTGGAATACACCACACACTACTCACCTGGCATCGCGCTACCTTAGCTTCAGGAGGAAAACGACATGACGACAGCTGCCAGCATTATCCTGTTCAAGAACGAATTCATAGCCACCTTGAGCGATGGTTGCCGCATACAAAAACCTGAATTGCGCGAATTGGCCAATGCGCTGATTCACGCTGGGGTTCACCTCAACGATGTACAGTTCGAATGGAATGGCAGTTCGGGCCAACGGATGATCACCGCCGGGCAACAGGTTGCCTTCCGTGCCGAGATGCGGCGCCTGGAACGGCACCAGGTCAAAGGACTCGCCGTCGCGGCCTGAGCGACAAACGACAACCGATCAAGCGCAGCGCAATACCCCTACTGACAGCGCGCTTGATTTTCCCGAATGACTCGGCGATAGTTCGAAGCCATCACGAATTTACCTGAACCGCCCCCGATGAACGCTACCCGATCCTTCCGCTCCGCCGCTGCCCAAGCAGTGTCGCCGGTCGTCGTACGCGTAATCAAGGTAGGCGTCGTAACGCGCGTGCCGTCGCGGGTCAGGTAAACCGAAACATCCGGAATTCACCAACCCCCGCCGGCACAAACCGGCGGGGGTTTTGTTTTGGAGCCTGCCGGTTGAGCCGACACCCCCAAAGGAACCTCCATGACAGACACACTGAACGGCGCCCAGATCACCATACGGCTGCTTGAACGCCAAGGCATCCGCACCGTCGCCGGCATTCCCGGCGGTGCCATCCTGCCGATCTACGATGCCCTCGGGCAGTCATCCATCATTCATCACGTGCTGGCCCGGCACGAACAGGGCGCCGGCTTCATGGCCCAGGGCATGGCCCGCGCCAGCGGCCAGACAGCCGTCTGCCTGGCCTCCTCCGGCCCCGGTGCGACCAACCTGCTGACCGCCATCGCCGATGCCAAGCTCGACTCGATCCCGCTGGTCGCGATCACCGGTCAGGTGCCCAAGGCCATGATCGGCACCGACGCTTTCCAGGAAGTCGACACCTACGGTTTATCGATCCCGATCACCAAGCACAATTTCCTTGTGTCTTCGGCCGAGGAACTGCTGGAAGTGATCCCTCGCGCCTTCGAGCTTGCCGCCTCGGGTCGCCCCGGTCCCGTGTTGGTCGACATTCCGAAGGATGTGCAGATGCAAGTGATC
>WBUO01000178.1 GCA_008933675.1 Dechloromonas sp. | reverse complement strand
GTCCCTACGTCGACCCAGCGGCCGGTGTGGCGTTCCCCGCTCAGTGTGCCGGCGGCAATGGCGGCATCGAGCAGCGGGCGCAGTTTCATTACGGCGCCGGGTGTCACGCCGGCGAAGAAGCCCGGGGAAAATACGCCGATGCCGGCGTAGGTAAGCGTTTGCTCACCGTGGGCCGGCACGACCCTGTCGCCGTCCAGGCTGAAGTCGCCGCCGGCATGGTGGGCAGGGTTGGCGACCATCACCAGATGCGCCGTGCGGTCGGCCAGATCGCGGGCACGGCTGACGTCCCAGTCGCACCAGATGTCGCCGTTGACCACCAGGAAAGGCGCGTCGCCGAGTAGCGGCAGGGCCTTGGCGATGCCGCCGGCGGTTTCCAGCGCGCCCGGCGGTTCCGGCGAATAGGCGATGTTCATTCCCCAGGCCGCACCGTCGCCCAGCGCCTGCTCGATCTGCGCGCCGAGATGGGCATGGTTGATCACGATGTCGCGGAAGCCGGCGGCCGCCAGGCGTTCCAGGTGCCAGACGATCAGCGGCTTGCCGCCGGCCGGCAGCAAGGGCTTGGGCGTATGGTCGGTCAGCGGCCGCATGCGTTCGCCGCGGCCGGCGGCGAGGATCATCGCCTTCATTTACTTGTAGCGGTAGCCGATCAGGTCGGTCTGGCCATCCAGGCGATCGAGCAGGTTGAGCAGCGGTTTCAGCTGCACGTAGCGGCCGGCGGTCTTCTTGGCGTAATTCATGAAGCGCGGCAGGTCGGCGAGGTACTTGTCCTTGCCGTCGCGGTAGTTCAGGCGGCAGAAGATGCCGAGCACCTTCAGGTGGCGCTGCAGGCCCATCAGTTCGTATTCGCGCCAGAAGGCGCCGAAGTCCTCGCGCACCGGCAGGCCGGCGGCGCGGGCCTTTTCCCAGTAGCGGACGACCCAGTCGATTTCCTGCTCCTCGTCCCAGGAGATGAAGGCGTCACGGAACAGCGAGACGACGTCGTAGCTGATCGGCCCGCAGACGGCATCCTGGAAGTCGATGATGCCCGGTGTCAGGGTCTCGGCGCTTTCGACGACCATCAGGTTGCGCGGCATGAAGTCGCGATGCACGAACACCTTGGGCTGGGCCAGTGCGCTGTTGATCAGGAACTTGAAGGTCCGGTCGAGCATCAGCTTGTCGTCGTCACTGAGCTGGATGCCGAGGTGGCGGCCGACGAACCATTCCGGGAACAGATCCAGCTCGCGGCGCAGCAGCGTCGCGTCGTAGGGCGGCAGCGTCGCGGCCGTGGACGCCAGCTGCCATTTGACCAGCACGTCGAGCACCGGGCGGATCAGCGTGTCGGCCAGCGACAGGTCGGCGTTCAGCGCATCGAGATAGCCGATGCGGCCGAGGTCGGTCAGTACCAGGAAGCCGTTGTCCAGGTCCTGGTCGAGCACGCGCGGCGCCGCCAGGTCGGCCTTGGCGAGCAGTCCGGCGACCTTGATGAAAGGCTTGCAGTCTTCCTTGTCGGGCGGCGCATCCATCAGGATGCGTGTGCTGCCGTCCGGCCAGGTCAGGCGGAAGTAGCGGCGGAAACTGGCATCGGCCGAGGCCGGCGTGATGCTGACCGATTGGTCGGGGAAGCGACTGGCGACCCAGTCGGAAACAAGTTGATCGCGCGACATCAGGCAGGGTTCTGTTCGTTGTAAAATGCCACGATTTTAACACTCGGGTACCGGCCATTCCGGCCCTGGCCCTCCGCTGATCGCCTCGATGCCCGGTTTTTCCCGACGTCCGCTTGCCGTATTCGTCTGTTGCCTGTTCGCCAGCATGCAGACAAGCCATGCCGCCGATACACTGCCACGGCTGGCCGCGTTGCCCGCCAACTCCGGTGCCGCCGCCCTGACGCCTGCTGCGACTTTCGTGGTGCCGGTCAGCGACGAACCGGTACGGTTGCGCAAGGAGCGTCGCTTCAACTTCCTGGCCGGCAAGAGCGCCCAGGTGCAACCGATTCCTCCGGGGCAGACGGTGCCCGCCAGCAAGGATGATCAGCATCCGCTGTTTCTGGTCGCCGACAGCCTGGATGGTCAGGCAGACCAGGTGACGGTCGCCGAGGGTAACGTCGAGCTGCGTCGGGCTGGTTCGCTGATGTTTGCGGACAAGGTCACCTATCGGGTGCTCGATGACGAAGTCGAAGCCAGCGGCAATGTGCGCCTGACCCAGGACGGCGCCATCATGGATACGCCGTATCTGCGCATGCGCATGGCCGACCAGATCGGCCATGCGGAAAAGGTCGACTATCAGATCACCCGCCAGGTCGAGAGCGAGTTCTACCGGCCGGGGCGCACGGTCATCACCGTGGCCACCAGCGACTCCTCGTCGGCCGGGGCGCCGATGATGCTCAACGTTCCGAACACCTACGGTCTGCCGACCACCGTGCCGCCGCGACGTCCGTCATCGGCCAGCGGCCATGCCGAGCGGGTCGACTTCGAAGGGGAGAATCAGTTCCGTTTCAGTCGGACCAGCTATTCGACCTGCAAGCCCGGCCAGGACGACTGGCGCCTGCAGTCCGAGGCGATGCATCTCGACTACGACCGCGAGATCGGCGAGGTCAGCGATGCCACCCTGTGGTTCCAGGGTACGCCGATCCTCTACCTGCCGACCGGTTCCTTTTCCCTGAACCGGCAGCGCAAGTCGGGTTTCCTGCATCCGTCGCTGTCGACATCGTCGAAGAACGGGGTGGACATCACCCTGCCCTACTACTGGAACATCGCGCCCAGCTACGATGCCACCTTCCACCCGCGTTTCATGGCCAAGCGCGGCGTCCAGCTCGGTGGCGACGTGCGTTACCTCGATCACAACTTCAATGGGCGGACGCTGGCCGAGTTCATGCCCGAGGACCGGATGACCGGAGAGAAGCGTTACGCCTACCACATCGAGCACCGGCATCGTCTGGCCGCAGGCTTGTCAGCGGGAATCAACTGGCAGGGGGTGTCCGATGACGATTACTGGGAAGACCTCTCGTCGCAACTGCTGAAGACCTCGCAGACGCAGCTGAAGCGCCAGGTGTCGCTGGGGTATTCGCCGGTTTCCTGGTTGAGCACCTCGGTAGCCGTACAGCGCTATCAGACCCTGCAACCCGATCCGGAAACGCCGATCACGCGCCCCTATTTCCTGGAGCCGCGGCTCAGCATGACGGTCTACAAACCGAACGTGCTGAAGGCCGCCGATGTGATGATGACCGGGCAATACACCCGGTTCACCCATGTGGACAAGGCCAATTTCCCGAATGGCGAGCGGCTGGTCCTGTATCCGCAGGTTTCGATACCGTTCATCCATCCGGCCTTCCAGATCACCCCGAAGTTCGGCGTGCATATGACGCGCTACAAGATGGATCAGCTTCTGGCCGACGGCAGCAACAGCATTTCCCGCACGATGCCGACCTTCACGCTGGATTCGACGATGGTCTTCGAGCGCGAGGCCCGCTGGCTCGACAACGACTACATCCAGACGCTCGAACCGCGCCTCTACTACGTGAACATCCCCTACCGCGATCAGCGCAATATTCCGATGTTCGATACGGCGCTTTCCGACTTCAACTTTGCCCAGATGTTCTCGGAAAACCGCTATAGCGGTTTCGACCGGGTCAATGATGCGAATCAGCTGACGGCGGCGCTGACCACCCGTTTGCTCGATGCCGCCACCGGTGCCGAACGCTTCAAGGCGATGATCGGCCAGCGGTATTACTTCAAGCCGCAAAGCGTTTCGATTACCGGCGAGACGACGCGCCAGGACAATTTTTCCAATCTCGTCGCGGCGGTCAGCGGGGTCGTCTTCCCGAAGACCTACGTCGACGCGGCCTGGGAATACAACTACGACGCTGGTGCCAACGAACGTTTTGCCATCGGCGCCCGTTATCAGCCCGAACTGGGCAAGGTGCTCAGTGCCAGCTACCGCTTTACCCGCGATCCGCTGAACGAACAGAAGCCGATCGTCGATCAGATCGACATCGCCGGCCAATGGCCGATCGCTCCGCGCTGGTATGCTGTCGGGCGCTACAACTACTCCCTGCGCGATTCCCAGTTGCTTGAAGCCATCGGCGGCATCGAATACAACGCCGATTGCTGGGCGATAAGGGTTGTCGGCCAGCGTCTGGCCGCCCTCTCCGGTTCGCCGAACACATCGCTCTTCCTGCAGCTCGAACTCAACGATTTCGGCAGCATCGGCTCCAATCCGATCAGCCTGCTGCGCCGCAGCGTTCCCGGCTACGGCAAAACCAACGAAATGCCGGATGCCGGCGCTCTGAATCCCTTCCAGTGACCACCATGCCCAAAATCGACCACCATTTGTTTGCCGTTCTCAGCCTGCTCGCCTGTCTGAGCATCGTGCCGGCCCAGGCCGCAGCGGCAGAGCCGATCGAGGCGGACCACATCGTCGCCGTCGTCAATTCCGAAGTCATTACCCGTCACGAACTGGATGGCAGGCTGGCCGCCGCACTCAGCCAGTTGCGCAAGCAGGGAACGCCGTTGCCACCCGAGGCACAGCTTGAGCGGCAGATGCTCGAACGCCTGATCATGGATCGTCTGCAGCTGCAGTACGCCAGCGAAACCGGCCTCAATCCCGATGATGCCCAGCTCGATCAGGCGATCGGACGCATTGCCGCCAACAACAACATGTCGCTGGCACAGTTCCGCAAGGTACTGGAGAACGATGGCATGGAGTTCGCCAAGTTCCGCGAGGAAATCCGCAACGAGATGACCATGGTGCGCCTGCGCGAACGCGAGGTGGATAGCAAGCTGATCATTTCCGATGGCGAGATCGACAACTATCTGGCCAACCAGGCTGCTACCGGTGCCGGTGAAGAGTATCAGGTTGCCCACATCCTGCTGCGTGCCCCCGAATCGGCCAGTCCCGAGCAACTGCAGAAGTTGCGCCAGCGTGCCGACGACGCGCTGCGGCGGGCACAGGCCGGCGAGAACTTCGCCGAGCTGAGTGCCTCGTATTCCGACGCGCCGGATGCCCTGCAGGGTGGTTCGCTCGGCTGGCGCACGCGGGAACGCATGCCTTCGCTCTATGCCGATGCGCTCGGCGGTCTGCAACCGGGGCAGGTCAGTGCCCTGCTGCGCTCTTCGGCCGGCTTTCACATCATCAAGCTGCTCGACAAGCGTGGCGGCAACGCGCCGGCCTCAATCCAGCAGACACGGGCTCGCCATATCCTGATCCGCATCAACGAAGTCGTTTCCGAGGCCGAGGCGCGGCACAAGCTGGAAATTGTCCGCGAGCGCATCGTCAATGGCGTCGATTTCGCCGAGCAGGCCAGGCTCTATTCGCAGGACGGTTCGGCTGCCAAGGGCGGCGATCTGGGCTGGCTTAACCCCGGCGACACGGTGCCGGAGTTCGAACGGGCGATGGATGCCCTCAAGCTCAACGAACTCAGCGGTGTTATCAAGTCGCCGTTCGGCATGCACCTGATCGTGGTGACCGAACGTCGCGAGCGCGATGTCTCGGCCGAGCGCCAGCGCGGGCTTGCCCGTCAGGCACTGCGCGAGCGCAAGCTCGACGAGGCCTACCAGGACTGGTTGCGCCAGTTGCGCGACCGCAGCTACGTCGAGAACCGGCTCGAGGAGCGATGATCCTGCCGTTGATTGCCGTCACCAGCGGCGAACCGGCAGGGATCGGTCCGGAGCTCTGCCTGCGCTTGCTGGAGCAGCCTCTCGCGGCGCAGCCGGTGATTCTTGCCGACCGGACACTCTTGCAGCAGCGGGCGGCCAGTCTCGGTTGGCCAACCCGCTTGCGCGACTATCGTCCGGGTCAGGCCGCGCAGGAAGGTGTCCTCGATGTGCTGCACGTACCGCTCGCAGCACCGGTCACCGCGGGCCGGCTCGATCCGGCCAACGGCGCCTATGTGCTGGCCTTGCTCGATCGGGCGCTTGCCGGTTGTCGTAGCGGCGAGTTCGCGGCGATGGTGACGGCGCCTGTGCACAAGGGTGTGATCAACGACGCGGGCGTCGCCTTCACGGGGCACACCGAATATCTGGCCGAAAGGACCGCGACGCCGCTGGTGGTGATGATGCTGGCCGGCAATACCGGAGGCGGTGCGCTGCGCGTTGCCCTGGTCACTACCCATCTGCCGTTGAAGGATGTCCCGGCGGCAATCACCCGTGATGTGCTGGTGCAGACGCTGCGCATCCTGCATGCCGACCTGCGCGAGAAATACGGCCTGCAGGTGCCGCGCATCCTGGTTGCCGGCCTCAATCCGCATGCCGGCGAGGGCGGTTATCTGGGCCGTGAGGAAATCGAAGTCATTACTCCGGTGCTTGAACAACTGCGGGCGGAGGGCATGCACCTCATCGGGCCGCTGCCGGCCGACACGATGTTCACGCCGCCGGTTCTTGCCGGTGGCGATGCCGTCCTGGCGATGTATCACGACCAGGGGCTGACGGCGTTGAAATACGCCACCTTCGGCCACGGGATCAACGTCACCCTCGGCCTGCCCGTCATCCGTACTTCGGTCGATCATGGCACGGCGCTCGAACTCGCCGGTAGCGGCCGAGCCGACCCCGGCAGCCTGTTCGAAGCCTTCGCCGAAGCAGCGCGCATGGCCGCAAGGAAAGCACGATGAAAGGACATGTCGCGCGCAAGCGCCTTAGTTCCGGCATAACCTGCCTGCGGCAGGTCAGCCTTTTCTGAAACGGCGATCCATGATGAAACATATCCCACGTCGCCGTTTTGGCCAGAACTTCCTGGTCGATAGCGGCATCATCGGTGCCATCATCTCTGCCATCGATCCGCGGCCCGACGATACCGTCGTCGAGATCGGCCCCGGCCTGGGGGCGATCACCGAGCCGCTGCTCAGCCGCCTCGCCCACCTGCACGTCGTCGAGATCGATCGCGACCTGATCGCCCGCCTGAAACAGCGGCATTCACCTGCGCGTCTGACGATCCACGAAGGCGATGCCCTGGCCTTCGATTTTTCCGGCATCGGGAAGGATCTGCGCCTGGTCGGCAACCTCCCTTACAACATTTCGACGCCGCTGCTCTTTCATCTGGCCGAATACGTCGATGTCGTGCGCGACATGCATTTCATGCTGCAGAAGGAAGTCGTCGAGCGCATGGTGGCGGTGCCCGGTGACGGTGATTTCGGTCGCCTCTCGGTGATGCTGCAGTACCGCTTCCATCTTGAATGGCTGATCGACGTGCCGCCCGACAGCTTCGATCCGCCGCCCAAGGTACAGTCGGCGGTCGTCCGCCTGATTCCCAGGGACACCGCCGAGCTGACGGCGAAGAACGTGACGCGCTTCGCCCAGGTCGTCCAGACCGCCTTCGCCCAGCGCCGCAAGATGCTGCGCAATACGCTCAAGGGCGTGCTCGACGATGCCGGCTTCGCCGCCCTCGGCATCAGTCCGACGCTGCGTCCGGAAGACCTGGCGGTCGAGGACTACGTGCGCATCGCCAATTACCTGGAACCCTGAGCCGGAAGAGCTGCCGTGAGTATTGCCCCAAGCACCGGGCAGGAGCGTCTCCAGCATGAGCTGACGCATCCCGCCTATCGTCCCGATATCGACGGCCTGCGCGCCCTGGCCGTCATGCTGGTGGTGATCTACCACGCCTTTCCGGCCTGGTTGCCCGGCGGCTTCATCGGGGTCGACATCTTCTTCGTCATCTCCGGCTATCTGATCTCGAGCATCATTTTCAAGAGCCTGGCCAACGGTCAATTCAGCTTTGCCGACTTCTACACGCGCCGGATACGGCGCATCTTTCCGGCCCTGTTCCTGGTTCTTGCCGCCTGCTATGCGCTGGGCTGGAATACCCTGCCTGCCCCGGAATATCAGCAACTGGGCAAGCACATCGCCGCCGGTGCCGCCTTCGTCGCCAACTTCGCGCTGTGGCGCGAGAGCGGCTATTTCGACAGCGATGCGCTGAGCAAACCCTTGTTGCACCTGTGGTCGCTCGGCATCGAAGAGCAGTTCTACATTGTCTGGCCCTTGCTGCTCTGGGCGGTCTGGCGCCTGCCGGGGAAACGCCTGATGGCGCTGACAGTCTTCGCGCTGGCCGTCTCGTTTGCCGGCAATCTCTGGAGCATCGAGCGCGATCTGGTGGCCGCTTTCTATTCTCCATTGTCGCGTTTCTGGGAACTGCTGGCCGGAGCTGTACTGGCTGGTATCGCCATTCGCCAGGGCGCGCGCTTCGCAGCAGCCGACCAGCCTCAGGCCAACCTGCGTTCGCTGGCCGGAGCGGGCCTGTTGCTGCTCGGTGTCTGCCTGATTTCCGACGGCGACCGATTTCCCGGCTGGTGGGCCTTGCTGCCGACCGGCGGTGCCGTGCTGCTGATCGCCGCCGGACCCGGTGCCTGGCTCAATCGGCACCTGCTGTCCGCACGGCCGGTGGTGTGGATTGGTCTGATCAGCTTTCCTCTGTATCTCTGGCACTGGCCGCTGCTTTCATTCCTG
>WBUO01000518.1 GCA_008933675.1 Dechloromonas sp. | reverse complement strand
CCCTTTCTTTTTGGAGAACTTCCGTTACGCCGCTTGTCCAACGTACACAGCAAGCAAGGAGGTACGCCATGTTGATGAGCGAGTATCCCGTGGTTTCGGTTCATATCCCGATGGAACTGCGTGCGCTGGCGGGAGGTCACGACGAAGTGATGGCGAGCGGCGAGACGGTTGGGGAAGTACTCCGCGCCGTCGGTCATGCCTACCCCGATTTTGCGATGCGGGTGCTGTGTGCCGATGGTCAGCTGGCCGATAGCCTGACGGTCTATCTGGGTGCCTGCGCTCAACCGAAGGATTTGATGGCGCCTGTCGAGCAGGAAGAAGTGCTCAGCATCATTGCGACGGGTGAAGTCGCTTGCGCCGTTCCCGCCCCGCAGACAGGCGGGCGGACAGCTTCGCCGCCCGAGACACTGATTTCAATCGGCGATTGATCTGCCTGGCCGGGGGCAACTCCGGCCATCGTGTTAGCTGCTGACCAGCGGGAGACGTGGCAGCTTGGGCCACTCAACGGCATCGAGCATATTCTTGACGATCAGCCCGAGTTCGGTGTCGCCGGTGATTTCCAGTTCGCGATTGAAGAACAGCGTATCCGGATCTTCCTGGCGAGCGAGCAACTGCAGGAAGGCCGACAGGTTGGCGGCGAAGGCCAGGTCGGGTTCGCGTTCGGGCCGGAAAACCGGGCGGAACAAGCCGCTGCGGTAGGTGTAGGACGCTTCGCCACCGGTATCCAGCACGCGGACACGGAACAGCTTGTCTTCCAGCATCGCCAGTTCGCTTTCCGGCAACAGCTTCATTTTCAGCGCCGCGTTGAGCGCACCGACCAGGACCAGCGCATGCGGCCACTGCGGAAGCTTGTGGCTGAGGCTGGCGACGAAGTCGGGCAGCTTGAATTTGGGAATGGTGAAGTTGCCGTTCATGGTCATGCTCCCAGGGTTGCGAGGGCTTGCGTATGGTGCTGGCGGATACCCGCGTCGCCAAACCAGTAGCCGTCGACCTGGCCACTGGTGCTCCAGTTGCGGCTGTCGGCAACGACCGGCAGACCGCGCCGCGCGGTATCGAAGGCGGCGATGATGTCGTTCATGTACTGTTGCTGCGGGCTGAGGCGGACGATGTCGATGCCCATGGCGAGCATGTCAGGAATCTCGTGCAGCAGATTGTAGCTCTGCGCCGACATGGTCTGGATACCATTGATGGTCAGGAAATCCTGCCCCTCGCGGGTTTTCAGCGTCAGGCCCTCGGCGTGGTCGAGGCACTTGAACTGGCAGTCGTCCTTGTTCAGGTTGTAATGACGGGCCGTGAAGCAGCGGGCCGAGAAGGCGAGCGGAATTTTGCCAAAGGCGAACACCTCGGTTTCGACGCCCGCGGGCCGGCTGCGGTGCAGGGTGTCGATCAGGGTGCGGGTGGCCTCGAGCGGCGGTACCCAACGCTTCAGGCCGAAGCGGGCGAAGGTGCCTAGGGTTTCCTCGTTGTAGATATTGAGGTGCGGTCCGGCGACAAAATCCTTGCCGGCGGTCAGGTTGATGGCGCCCAGATCGTTGGCTTCGACCTTGCAGCCGGCTTCATCGACCAATCGGCGCAACGCCTTCAGATCGCTTTCCGATTCGAGCAGGGCCTGGGCGGAGACAACGACTTCCTTGCCGGCATCGGTCAGGTCGCGGGCCAGG
>WBUO01000177.1 GCA_008933675.1 Dechloromonas sp. | reverse complement strand
CCCGTACCTAGTGCGGCTATCAGGTAGGTCTGGTCGACGACCCAGAAAACGTTGCGGTCGAGCAGCAGGTCTCGCACCGTACCACCGCCGAGGGCCGTGGCCACACCGACCAGCATGGCGCCGATCAGATCCATCTGCTTGCGGCCCGAGTCGAGGACGCCGGTGACGGCATTGACGGCGACGGCGGCCATGCCCACCCAGTAGAGAAGTGCTTCCATGCTCATTTCAAGATGACCGTTCGCATGGTGCTTGTTTAAGGAATGGAGCAGCTGGCAGAAACGAATCAGGCATGCTCAGCGCAGCCCGGAATTGACAGCCTCGCGCGCGTCGCTTGGCGACAGGTTGTCGAAGGCCGTCGGCAGTTTCACGCAGGCAGCTTGCGGACGTGGTTCTGTATTGCCTAAGGATTCGGCTCGTGCCGCAAACACCCGGTTCACCGTACGCGCTCCTTCATGGCGCGCTGCGCCTCGCGCCGCGAATCCTTTTCGAGTTCGTCAGCGCGTTTGTCATGCTGCTTCTTGCCTTTCGCGAGGCCTATTTCGAGTTTGATGCGCCCGCGCAGGAAGTGCAGGTCGAGAGGTACAAGGGCATAACCGGCGCGTTCGACCTTGCCGATCAGCTTCATGATCTCGCGGCCGTGCAGCAGCAGCTTGCGTGTGCGCACCGGATCGTGATGGTCGTGCGTCGAAGCGGTGGCCAGTGGTGAAATGTGCATGCCGATCAGGAAAATCTCGCCGCCCTTGATGATCACATAGGATTCCTTGATGTTCATCCGTCCGGCACGAATGGCCTTGACCTCCCAACCCTCGAGGGCAATACCGGCCTCGAACTTCTCTTCGATGAAGTAGTCGTGAAAGGCTTTTTTGTTGACCGTGATGCTCATGCCGCAAGTGATCCTTTAAAATCGCCATTTTACAGGATACCCGAACGCTGCCGACGCATGGCCCAGGTTGAAAAGACAGTACTGATCGAGCAATCCGCCGAGCGCATGTTCGAACTGGTGGATCGTTGCGAAGACTACCCGTTGTTCCTGCCCTGGTGCAGCAGCACCGAACTGAAGTTTCGCGATGCCAGCAAAACGGTGGCGACGTTGCACATCAATTACCATGCCGTGAAATCAAGCTTCACGACGGAAAACGACAAGGAATTCCCGTCGTTGATGAGGATTCGGCTGGTCGATGGTCCGTTCCGCCGGCTGGAGGGATCATGGCATTTTCGTGCGCTGGCGGAAAATGCCTGCAAGATTGAATTCCGCCTGCATTACGAATTTTCCAGCAAACTGTTCGAGAAGGTCATCGGACCGGTATTCGGGCATATCGCGAACACATTTGTCGATGCCTTCGTCAAGCGGGCAACACAGATTCACGGAGTTGCCAATGGCTGAAATGCTCAATATCGAAGTCTGCTACGCGCTGGCCGACAAGCAGGAGATCGTCCGGCTGCGTCTGTCCGACAATGCGACGCTTGGCGAGGCGCTGGATAAGTCCGGTTTGCTGGCCAAGTATCCGGAAATCGATCTGAAGAAGAACAAGTTCGGCATTTACGGCAAGTTGTCAAAGACTGATTCGCCCTTGCGCGATCATGACCGTGTCGAAATCTATCGGCCGTTGATTGCCGATCCGAAAGAAGTGCGCAAACAGCGGGCTGCCGAGGGCAAGGTCATGAAAAAAGGCGCCGGAGATGCCGACGCCTCGGAGAGTTGATCTGACGACCTTTCCTGTCGTGCGCCGGAGTTAATTGCAGGATTCGGCGATGAACTGGCGGGCGCGTTCGATTTCCTGCTGACGCTGCGCCTCATCGAAGGGTTTGCGCTCACCCTTCTCGTCGAGCGTGCCAACCAGACGCTTCGATTCAAGGGCAGCCAGATTGCCGCGGGCGCGCCGGCAGTTCTCGTCGCGATCTGCCTTGGCCTTCTGCTCCTTGGCTTCCTTCTCGGCCTTTTCGCGGGCTTCCTGTTGCCGCTTCTTGAAGTCGAGATCTTTTTCCGCCGTGGTTTTGGGGGCTTCGGCAGTCTTTTCCCCGTTCGCCTTTTCTTCCGTCTTGTCACCCCGTACGACCGGCTGGCGATCGCCGATCACGCGAGCATCCTTGGCAGCGCTTCCGGGGGGCGGCGTGTCCGAGACGACCGTGCGGCCGGCACTGTCCTTCCACTGGTAAACCTGTGCATGCGACAAGGGCATCAAAAGCGTGGCAGCCAATCCGAAAGCAAGTGCGAGAGCAGGTTTCATGGTCATCGGGGTTTCCGTGGGATTTCTGTATAATACGATTTTGTGACCTTGGATCAAAGGCCATGCGACTTTTGCAAAAAGCCCTGACATTTGACGACGTCCTGCTCGTCCCCGCCCATTCCCAGATTCTGCCCCGCGACGTCAGCCTCGCCACACGCCTGACCCGCAACGTCACCCTGAACCTGCCGCTGTTGTCGGCCGCCATGGATACCGTCACGGAAGGCCGTCTGGCCATCGCGCTGGCCCAGGAAGGCGGCATCGGCATCGTGCACAAGAACCTGTCTGCCAAGGCACAGGCGGCCGAAGTGGCCAAGGTCAAGCGTTTCGAGTCCGGCATCCTGCGCGATCCGATCACCGTTTCGCCGATGATGACCGTCCGCGATGTGATCGAAATCACCCGCCAGCACAAGATTTCCGGCCTGCCGGTGATCGACAGGAACGGCAAGGTGGTCGGCATCGTCACCAACCGCGACCTGCGCTTCGAAACCAACCTCGACCAGCCGGTCAAGTCGATCATGACACCGCGCAAGCGCCTGGTCACCGTCGGCGAGGACGCCAGCGTCGAGGAGGCCAAGGAACTGATCCGCACCCATCGCCTGGAGCGCGTGCTGGTCGTCAACGACGCCTTCGAACTGCGCGGCCTGATCACCGTCAAGGACATCCTGAAGTCCACCGAACACCCGCTGGCCAACAAGGATGCGACCGGCCGGCTGCGCGCTGGCGCCGCCGTCGGCGTCGGTGCCGGTACCGAAGAGCGCGTCGAGCTGCTGGCCGAGGCCGGTGTCGACGTGATCGTCGTCGATACCGCACACGGCCACTCGCAGGGCGTGCTCGACCGCGTGAACTGGGTCAAGAAGAACTTCCCGCAGATCGAAGTCATCGGTGGCAACATCGCCACCGCCGATGCGGCCCGCGCGCTGGTCGACATGGGCGCCGACGGCGTCAAGGTCGGCATCGGCCCCGGCTCCATCTGCACGACGCGCATCGTCGCCGGTGTCGGCGTGCCGCAGATCACGGCCATCCAGAACGTCTCCGAGTCGCTGAAGGGTACCGGCGTGCCGATGATCGCCGACGGCGGCATCCGCTACTCCGGCGACATCGCCAAGGCGATCGCCGCCGGCGCCGACACGGTCATGCTCGGCGGCCTGTTCGCCGGCACCGAGGAGGCTCCGGGCGAGGTCGAGTTGTTCCAGGGGCGTTCCTACAAGTCCTATCGCGGCATGGGCTCGCTGGGGGCGATGCAGGCCGGTTCGTCCGACCGCTACTTCCAGGAAGCCACGGCCAACGTCGACAAGTTCGTGCCGGAAGGCATCGAAGGCCGCGTCCCGTACAAGGGCTCGGTGCTGGCGGTGATTCACCAGCTGATGGGCGGCCTGCGCTCGTCGATGGGCTACCTCGGTACGCCGACGATTGCCGACATGCATGAAAAGGCCTGTTTCGTCGAAATTACCTCGGCCGGCATCCGGGAATCGCACGTTCATGACGTGCAGATCACCAAGGAAGCGCCGAACTACCACCTCGACTGATCGTTCCCGTGTTCCAGAGGGCGGCTCCGCGAGCCGCCCTTATTCATTCAAGGCTCCGAAAATGGCTCACCAGAAAATCCTCATCCTCGACTTCGGCTCCCAGGTCACCCAGCTGATCGCGCGTCGCGTGCGCGAAGCCAAGGTCTTCTGCGAAATTCATCCCTACGATGTGTCGGATGAGTTCATCCGCAACTACGGCGCCAAGGGCATCATCCTGTCCGGCGGCCCGAGTTCGGTGACCGAGGGGGATACGCCGCGGGCGCCGGCGGTGGTCTTCGAACTGGGTGTTCCGGTGCTCGGCATCTGCTACGGCATGCAGACGATGGCGCAGCAACTGGGTGGCCAGGTGATGACTGCCGAGGCCGCCGGCAAGGCGCGCGAGTTCGGCTATTCGGAAGTCCGGGCGCATGGCCATATGGCGCTGCTCAATGACATCGCCGACTTCTATACCGACGAAGGTCACGGCATGCTGAAGGTGTGGATGAGCCATGGCGATTCGGTGATGCAGCTGCCGCCGGGCTTCAAGACCATGGCCTCGACGCCGTCCTGCCCGATTGCCGGGATGGCCGACGAGAGCCGCAAGTTCTACGCCGTGCAGTTCCATCCGGAAGTCACCCACACGCTGCAGGGGCGCGCCATTCTCGAGCGCTTCGTGCACGGCATCTGCGGCTGCGGCAGCGACTGGGTGATGGGCGACTACATCAGCGAGGCGGTGCGCGCCATCCAGCAGCAGGTCGGTCAGGAGGAAGTCATTCTCGGCCTGTCCGGCGGCGTCGATTCCTCGGTGGCTGCGGCCCTGATCCATCGCGCGATCGGCGACCAGCTGACCTGCGTCTTCGTCGATCACGGCCTGTTGCGCCTCAACGAAGGCGACATGGTGATGGACATGTTCGCCCGCAATCTCGGCGTCAAGGTCATCCGCGTCGATGCGGTCGACGATTTCATGGGCAAGCTGGCCGGGGTCTCCGATCCGGAACAGAAGCGCAAGATCATCGGCAAGGAATTCGTCGAAGTCTTCCAGGCCGAATCGAAGAAGCTGACCGCCGCCAAGTGGCTGGCCCAGGGCACCATCTACCCGGACGTGATCGAGTCGGCCGGCAAGGGCAAGAAGGGCGCCCACACCATCAAGAGCCACCACAATGTCGGTGGCCTGCCGGAAGACATGCACCTGAAGCTGCTCGAGCCGCTGCGCGAACTGTTCAAGGACGAGGTCCGCGAACTCGGTGTCGCCCTCGGCCTGCCGCGCGAGATGGTCTATCGCCACCCGTTCCCCGGTCCCGGTTTGGGCGTGCGCATCCTCGGTGAGGTCAAGCGCGAATCGGCCAGCCTGTTGCAGCGCGCCGACGCGATCTTCATCGAGGAGCTGCGCGCCACCCACGCCACGGCCCGCGATGCGGCGGCCGGCCTGTGCGCCGAGGGCGACGTCGGCAAGAGCTGGTACGACCTGACGAGCCAGGCCTTTGCTGTCTTCCTGCCGGTCAAGAGCGTCGGCGTGATGGGCGACGGGCGCACCTACGAGAACGTAGTCGCGCTGCGCGCCGTGGTGACCAGCGACTTCATGACCGCGCACTGGGCGCATCTGCCGTACGAACTGCTCGGCCGCGTGTCGAACCGCATCATTAACGAAGTGCGCGGTTTGAACCGGGTGGTGTACGACGTCTCTGGCAAACCGCCAGCAACGATCGAGTGGGAGTGACCCTTCAGCACCGGCGGCTTCCGATGCTGCCCGCTTTCAGAAACGAGCCCCTCCTTGCGAGGGGCTTTTTTTGATTCCGGCCTGTCTCAGGCGCGCAGCAGGGCCTTGACCAGGCGTTCCGAAAGCTGTTCTTCGGTGAACTGGGGCTCGTTCGGCGGGTAGAGCGAGTTTTCCTCGATCTCGAAACCGTGCTCGAGCGCCAGCGCGCGCAGTTCCTTGATCTTCAGGCAGGCCTTGAGCTGGGTGCCGAGCGCAGCATCGGCGCGCGCCTTGTCGGAAAAAGCCTTGATGGGGACGATGGACATGTTTTCTCCTGAGAGTGTCGTGGGTGAAAGTCTGCGGGTGAGGCCGGTTCAGGCCGGATAGTCGATGACCGAGGGATCGTCGTCGCCGTTGTCGATCAGGGCGCGGGCCAGACGGCCATCGGCGTGGTAGCGGTATTCGTGGCGAACCTCGATTTCGCCGTAGACGATCTTTTCACACAGGGTCAGACGCCCGTCGGCATCGAAGGTCCCGGCATAGTAGGTATTGCGGTTGCGCATGTCGTCGGCGGCAAGTTCGCCGACCAGGCGCAGCGGCAGCGCTGCGCCGGAATAACTGGTGAAGTAGCGTGTGTTCATGGTTGTGTCGGATAGCTGACAAAAACCGGCGAAAGCCGGCTTTTCCATCCTCTGAGCAATAAGGATGCCTGTCTTCGAGCGCTGCCCTGACTTCGCCAATGGCACGACAATGAGCAACTGCAATGGCCTGGTGGCAGCAGGCTGGCAGCCCGGCCAGCTAGGCATGGGCCATTCCCGGCCGGCTGTCGGAACGGAGGTTTCAGGCGGATCGAACGCCTGCGGCCAGCAGGCCTTCGAGATCCACGGCCGTTTGCGCCTTGCCGTACAGCCAGCCTTGCTGAATCCGGCAGCCATATTGTTTGAGCAGGCGGGCCTGTTCATCCGTTTCGACGCCTTCGGCGACGATCTCGAGTCCGAGCTGGCCGGCAATGGCAATGATGGTCAGGACGATTGCCCGGTCATCTCGGCGCTCGAGACCTCGGATGAAACTGCGATCGATCTTCAGCCGATCGAGCGGTAGCCGGGAGAGACTGGCGAGCGCCGAGTAGCCGGTGCCGAAGTCGTCCATTGCCAGGCCCACGCCGATCCGGCGGAGATCTTCCAGGCATTGGGTGATCGTTGCCTGGCCGTCGATGTACAGGCTTTCGGTCAGTTCAAGCACCAGCAAGCCAGGAGCAAGAGCGCATTCGCGCAGGGTGCTGGCGACCCGCTCGGCAAAATTTCCGTTATGCAACTGCTTCGCCGAAACGTTGACCGACATGGTCAGTTGCCGGGCAGCCGGGAAGCGGTCGTGCCATTGCCGGAGCTGTCGGCAGGCCTCGCCGAGCGCCCAGTCACCCAGTTCGACGATCAGGCCGATTTCCTCGGCAAGCGGGATGAATTCATCGGGCGGGACAAGTTTCCCCTGACGATTCCAGCGGATCAGTGCCTCGAAGCCGTGCAGTGCCAGCTGATCGTCGCTGGCGGCGTTGAATATCGGCTGATAGTGCAGTTCGAAATCGCGGCGGTTGATGCTTTCGCGCAGGCACATCTCCATCGTCAGCCGGTGCTCCGCCCGTTCGCCGAGCGTCGTGTCATAGAAATTGAAGTTGCCGCGACCGGACTGCTTGGCTGCATACATGGCGCCGTCGGCCTGGGTGAGCAGGCTGTCAGGGTCGGCGGCATTGCCGGGAAAGATGGCGATGCCGACCGAAGCGCCGCTCTGCAGCGAACGTTCGCCGTGGGGAATCGGCCGGCTCAGGGCGGCGATGACCTTGCGGGCGATATGCGCGGCGGCGTTGGCGTTGTCGAGCTCGCCGATGACGACGACGAACTCGTCGCCGCCCAGGCGGGCGACGAAATCGGTATCGCGGACACAGGCAGCCAGACGCCGGGCGCATTCCTGCAGCACCAGGTCACCAACCGCGTGGCCCAGCGAATCGTTGATCGGCTTGAAGCGGTCGAGATCCAGGTAGAGAACGGCGAGCAGACTCCCGTTGCGGCGGCTTTCGGCCAGCATGTGCGTCAGGCCGATACGCAGGGCCTCGCGGTTGATCAGGCCGGTCAGCGGATCGTGATAGGCCAGGTACTGGATCTGCTGCAGTGCCTTGTTGAGCCAGAGGCCGACCGTCAGCCAGATGAAGGTGGCGAGGGTTGCCCAGAGCAGCAATCCGGAGGCGGCGATCTCCATCGACGAAAACGGCAGCTCGAGGGGCTGTCGGGCGACCAGCCAGGGACTTTGCGGATCGTCGTCCCAGCGTAGCGGTACCTGCACGAACAGCCGGCCATGCAGGGGCAGGCGACCGGCAAAGGCCGGATCGATGGCAAGCGCTTCGCCGAGCCCGGCATCGCCCAGGGACAACGCGTGTACACGTCCATGCCAGTAGACGAAGAGATGCGTGCCGACCGGCGTATGCGCCGCCAGCCAGGCATTGTCCAGGGCTAGCACGGCAAGGCCGGAGCCCGGTTCCGGCAGGCGTACCAGGGTGCCGCTGGCGTCGCTGCTCCAGGTCCCCGTGCTTCCCGGTGGCGTGCCGTAATTGACGATCTGTCCCAGATGGTGGGTCAGTGCGGCCAGCTGACGGTTGGTCAGCCGTTCGACCTGGAACAGATAGAACGTCGTGCTGATCATCAGGCAGAACAGACCGGCGAAAAACATTGCCTGCCCCAGGCGCTTGCCGGCCTGGATATGGAACAGGGCTGGACGGGCAGCCAGGGTGGCGCTGGCGGCAGGCGATGGCATTTTCAGCTCAGGCCGGTATGCCGGAATGACGCCGCGGCCAGCAGGCGAGGGCAGGCAGGAGGAGCAGGGCAGCCTGGGCGCCCAGGCCCTGGATGGTCGGACTGATACCCAGCCAGGCGATCTGCGGTCCGCCTGCGACCGGTGTCGCAGGCAACGTGCCGGAAGCCTGCAGTTCGATGATTCCCTGGCCGAGGAAGACGACACCCAGGCCGTAGACCAGGACGGCGGTCGCCGTGAAGAACGGCTTGTAAGGGATACGTACTGCATAGCGCGCAAAG
>WBUO01000176.1 GCA_008933675.1 Dechloromonas sp. | reverse complement strand
GCTCGCCCTCCATGCCGCGCCTGTCTATTTCCACCGCAAAGGCAAGGGCCGCTTCCGCAAGGCGCCTCCCGACATTCTCGCAGCTGCTCTGGCCAGTCTTGAAAAGAAGCGTCAGCAAGCGCTCACGATGGAAGGCTGGCTCGCCGAGCTGAAGGAATTCCGCCTGCCGCCGGAAATCGGCGCGCTGACCGATGCCCTGCTCTATGCACCGGACCGCAACAAGCCGGAAACCAAGGCCTTCGAGACGGCCTGCAACGAAACCGGCCTCAGCGCCGCGCAACTGCTGTTCAAGTGCGGCGCCATCAAGTCGGCCTACCACCTGCACTACCGCCGCTTCCTGCACGAGCAGTTTCCCAAGGGCACGGCCTTCCCGGCCCTCGACGCGCCAGGCCTGCCGGCCGATCTGCCGCGTGCCGACGTGCGCGCCTTCTCGATCGACGACGCACACACCACCGAGATCGACGATGCGCTGTCGGTCGTCAAGCTGCCTGGCATCGGCTCGCGCATCGGCATCCACATCGCCGCACCGGGGCTGGCCATCGAGCACGGCTCGCCGCTCGACGGCGTCGCCCGCGCCCGGTTGTCCACGGTGTACATGCCGGGCAACAAGATCACCATGCTGCCTGATGCCGTGGTCCAGAACTACACGCTGGCCGGCGGCGTCGATTGCCCGGCGGTGTCGCTGTACCTGACGGTCAACGAGTCACTGGAAATCGTCGGCCACGAATCGCGGCTGGAACTGGTGCATATCGCCGCCAATCTCCGCCATCACGAAGTCGAGCCCTGGTTCAACGCGGAAACCGTCAATGGGCCACTGCCCGACCAGCCGTTCAAGGATGAACTGCTGCACCTGTGGCATTTCGCCAATGCCTGCGAAGGCCGCCGCGGCAAGCCGTCGGCGATGCAGGGCATCAACGACTACAACTTTGCCATCGCCGGCGATCTGGCCGATCCGGACAGCTGCACCGTCGACATCAGCGAACGCAAGCGCGGCAGCCCGCTCGACAAGCTGGTCGCCGAATTGATGATCGTCGCCAATTCGACCTGGGGCGGCCTGCTCGCCGAGAAGAACGTCGCCTGCCTGTACCGCGCCCAGACCCAGGGCAAGGTGCGCATGACCACCTCGCCGCTGCCGCACGAGGGGCTGGGCGTGCCGCAATACGCCTGGATGACTTCGCCGCTGCGCCGCTATTGCGACCTGGTCAACCAGTGGCAGCTGATCGCCTGCCTGCAGGGCGAGACGCCGGCTTTTGCCCAGCGCTCGGCCGAGCTGTTCGCGGCGATGCGTGATTTCGAGCAGACCTACGGCGCCTATGCCGATTTCCAGCGCCTGATGGAACGCTACTGGTGCCTGCGCTGGCTGCAACAGCAGGGGGTCACGGAAATCGATGCGACGGTACGCCGCGAGCAACAGGTCAAGCTCGACCACCTGCCGCTGCTCTTGCGTGTGCCCTCGTTGCCCGGCGATTTGCCGCAAGGACAGCGGGTACATCTGGCGGTAGAGGCCATCGATCTGCTGGCGCCCGAGTTGACGTGCCGATTTCTTGGTTTGCTCGGCGAAAGTATTCCGGCGGAGGCGCTGGAGGAAGAAGAGCAGTGAGTACGCTGGTGCTGAACTGGCAACCGGCGGCCAGGGCGGACCGCCGCCTGTGGCTGGCAGTTGGTATCTCGCTGGCCATCCATGGCCTGCTGCTGCTGATCCAGTTCCAGTTCCCCGAGGCCTCCAACGCGCTGCGCGAAAAGGCCCTCGACATCATCCTGGTCAATGCCAAGTCGGCGCGCAAGCCGACCGATGCCCAGGCGCTGGCCCAGGCCAATCTCGATGGTGGCGGTTCGACCGACGAGAACCGCCGGGTGAAGACGCCGCTACCGCCAACGGAAAAGCAGACCAGCGGTACCGACCTGCAGCAGATGCAACGGCGTATCCAGGAACTGGAATCGGCGCAACAGACCATGCTGACCCAGGCCAAGAGCCTGCGTAGTGTTGCCAGCAACAAGACGGCCAGCGAGCAGCCGGTGCCGGCCAGCCCGGTTTCCGGCATCGACCTGCTCGAGTCGGCGCGCGCGATGGCCCGTCTGGAAGGCGAGATCAGCAAGAGCACCGAGGAATACAACAAGCGGCCGCGCAAGAAATTCGTCGGCGCCCGCACCGAGGAATACGGGCTGGCCGCCTATCTCGAAAGCTGGAAGCAGAAAATCGAGCGCATCGGCACCCTCAACTACCCGGATGCGGCGCGCGGCAAGCTTTACGGTGCCGTCGTCATCTATGTCGAGCTGAGTGCCGAGGATGGCAGCATCTACAACGCCGAGATTTCCCGTTCCTCGGGGCACAAGGTGCTCGATCAGGCGGCGATGCGTATCCTGCGCATGGCGGCACCCTTCGGGCCGATTCCCCGCGAACCGCTGGGCGGGGCGACGGTGCTGACCTTTGCCCGCACCTGGTATTTCACCCAGGGCGATGCGCTGAATACCGCCAACGCCAACCGCTGATCTCCACCATGTCCGACCTGTACTGCGTCTTCGGCAACCCGATTGCCCATTCCCGTTCGCCGGCCATCCATGCCGCCTTCGCAGCGGCAAGCGGCGAGGATTTGCGCTACGAGGCACGCCTCGCGCCGGTCGACGGTTTCGCGGCGGCCGTGGCCGAGTTCATCGTTGATGGCGGCAAGGGAGCCAACGTTACGGTGCCGTTCAAGGAAGAAGCGTATCGCCTGTGCGATCGCTTGTCGGAACGCGCGGCACGGGCCGGTGCGGTCAATACCCTGGTTTTCCGCAACGGCGGCATTGCCGGTGACAATACCGACGGCGCCGGTCTGGTCCGCGACATTGCCGGCAATCTGGACTTCGCGTTGGCCGGCCGCCGCATCCTGCTCCTCGGTGCCGGCGGCGCCGCCCGCGGCGTCATCGCACCGCTGCTGGCCGGCACGCCGGCCAGCCTGCATATTGCCAACCGCAGCGCCGACAAGGCGCAGCAACTGGCGGCGGCATTTTCCGACATTGCGCCGGTCGGTGGCGGCAGTTTTGCCGAACTTGCCGGCAGAAGCTTCGATCTGGTGATCAACGCGACCTCGGCCAGTCTTTCGGGCGATACCCTGCCGCTGCCGGCCGGGCTTTTTGCACCTGAGTCGCTGGCCTACGACATGATGTACGGCAAGGGCGAAACGCCCTTCCTGCAACAGGCTCGCGGCCAGGGAGCAGGGCGCTGCGCCGACGGGCTCGGCATGCTGGTCGAACAGGCGGCCGAAGCCTTTTTCGTATGGCGCGGCGTACGTCCGCAGACGGCCGGCGTGCTGGCCGACCTGCGCCGGCAGATTGCCGGATGAAAACGCCGGTCCGCTGGCTCAACCGGTTGTTGCTGCTGCTGCTCGGGCTCGGCGCTCTATGGTTCTGCTGGCTGCTCGGCTGGGTGTTGTTCTGGGGGTGGGTCAATCCGGGAAGCACCCGGTTCATGGAGATTCGTCTGGCCGAACTGCGTGTCAAGAATCCGCAAGCCCAGCTCAAGCAGCAGTGGGTGTCTTACGACCGCATTTCGGTTCATCTGAAGCGCGCGCTCATTGCCGCCGAGGATGCCAAGTTCGTCGATCATGAAGGCTTCGACTGGGAAGGTATCCAGAAAGCCATCGAAAAGAACGAAAAGCGTGGGCGCTTTGCCGCTGGCGGTTCGACCATCAGCCAGCAGCTGGCAAAGAACCTCTTCCTGACGCCGGACAAGACCTGGTGGCGCAAGGGCAACGAGGTGGTGATCACGCTGATGCTGGAACACCTGTGGAGCAAGCGGCGCATCTTCGAGGTCTACCTCAATGTTATCGAGTGGGGTAACGGGATTTTCGGTGCCGAAGCAGCAGCCCGTCACTACTACGGCGTCACAGCGGCCCAGCTGGGGCCGGAACAGGCGGCGCGGCTGGCAGGCATGGTGCCGAATCCGCGCTTCTATGACCGCAATCGCGGCACCCCGGGGCTGGCACGCAAGAGCGCCATCATCCTTGGCCGGATGCCGGCGGCCGAGGTGCCCTGAACCCCGCAAGGCAGTATTGGTCGACGTTTTGTAAAGGCCCGGCCATCCGCCCGGTGCTAAAATGCCTGACCTTTTGCCGCGGCGCACCATGAGCGAAGAAGCCCAGCTGACCGATACGGAAGACCTGCAGGAGCGCCTGGCCGAGGTGCAGACCCTGCTCGCCCGGCACAAGCTGGTCGAGGAACTGGTGCACCGGCAGGAGGGGCCGCGTCACGACCTGGTCGAGGACATCGTGCACAAGCAGCACCTGCACGAACTGCAGCACAAGCTGGAGCCGATGCACCCGGCTGATATCGCCTACATCCTCGAGGCGCTGCCGCTCGATGAGCGACTGATCGCCTGGGATCTGGTCAAAGCCGAGCGCGAAGGCGAAATCCTGCTGGAAGTCTCGGATGCTGTCCGCGAGACGCTGATCGAGTCGATGGCCCGTACCGAGCTGGTCGCCGCTGCCGAGACTCTGGATGCTGACGAACTCGCCGATCTGGCGCCCGATTTGCCGCAGGGCGTCATCGATGACGTCTTCCGCAGCCTGTCGGTGGAGGAGCGCGAGCAACTGCGGGCGGCGATGTCCTACCCCGAGGACTCGGTCGGCTCGATCATGGACTTCGACATGGTTACCGTTCGCGAGGACGTGACGCTCGAAGTCGTGCTCCGCTACCTGCGCCGCTTTGACGAGTTGCCCGATCACACCGACCAGTTGTTCGTCGTTGATCGCAACGAATACCTGAAGGGCGTGCTGCCGCTCAACATCCTGCTGGTCAACGAGGTCGAGGTCGAGGTCGGGGCGTTGATGCAAACCGATTTCGTCGAGCTGGAGCCCGACGATCTGGCGGAGGAAGCAGCCAAGGCTTTCGAGCGCTATGACCTGGTGTCGGCGCCGGTGGTCGATCCCGATGGCAAGCTGGTCGGCCGGGTGACGGTTAATGAAGTCGTGGACTACATCCGCGAGGAAGCCGAGCAGGAACAGTTGGCTCACGCCGGTCTGGCCGAGGAGGAAGACATCTTCGCCTCGGTCTGGGACTCGGTGAAGAACCGCTGGGCCTGGCTGGCCATCAATCTGGTTACCGCGTTCGTCGCCTCGCGGGTCATTGGTGCCTTCGAAAACTCGATCGAGAAGCTGGTGGCGCTGGCTGCGCTGATGCCCATCGTCGCCGGCATCGGCGGCAATTCGGGTAACCAGACGATCACCATGATCGTCCGCGCCATCGCCATGGGCCAGGTTCAGCCCGATGCCATGCGCCGCTTGTTGCGCAAGGAACTGGGCGTCGCCACCATCAACGGCCTGCTCTGGGGTGGCCTGCTTGGCGTTGCCGCCTGGTGGCTTTACGGCAGCGTGGCGCTCGGCGCGGTGATGACGGCGGCGATGACGCTGAACCTGCTGCTTGCTGCTTCGGCCGGTGTCGGCATCCCGTTGCTGCGCCAGAAATTCGGCGCTGATCCGGCCATCGGTGGCTCGGTAATGATCACCGCGCTGACAGATTCCGGTGGTTTCTTCATCTTCCTCGGTCTGGCGACGCTGTTCCTGATGTGATCAGTGTGTGTCGGGCGTCAGCAGCTTCAGTCCGACGATGCCGGCAACGATCAGGTCGCTGCTGGCCAGCCGGGCCGCTTCCCGCGATTCACCGAACGGGTAGATGCCGAAGATGGCGGTGTCGACGCGCCGATACCGGTCGATACGGCGTCGGCGGTACCTGGCGGCAAGGTCTTGAGCGACCTGCCGAACAGCAGAACGCTGGCGATCATCGGCGCAACTGTCCATACACTGGGCCAATGGCGCGATAAACCCTCCGTGTATTTCAGGCTGACGGCTCAGCCGACCTCGCAAAGGCCGGCAGAGAACAGGATGATCCAGATGCCGCCGCTGGTCATTGCAAAGAGGCGAAATAGCTGTCGGCGGCTGCAATCGTGCCGGCGATGTCGGCTTCGCTGTGGGCTGCCGAGACGAAGCCGGCCTCGAAGGCCGACGGCGCGAAATAGTGGCCGGCATCGAGCATGGCGTGGAAGAAGCGGTTGAAGGCCTCCTTGTCGCAGGCCAGCACTTCGTCGTAGCTGCCCGGGCAGCGCTCGGCGAAATACAGGCCGAACATGCCGCCGATGTTCTGCGCGGTGAAGGCGATGCCATGCGTGCGGGCGGCGCCGGTCAGGCCATCGCACAGGGATTTCGTCCTGGCCGTCAGCGATTCATAGAAACCGGGTGTCTGGATCAACTTCAGTGTGGCCAGCCCAGCCGCGGTGGCAATCGGGTTGCCGGACAGCGTGCCGGCCTGATAGACCGGACCCAGCGGGGCGATCTGTTCCATGATCTCGCGTTTGCCGCCGAAGGCGCCCATCGGCATGCCGCCGCCAACCACCTTGCCGAAGGTCGACAGGTCCGGGGTGATGCCGAACAGGCCCTGGGCGCTCTTCAGGCCGACGCGGAAGCCAGTCATCACTTCGTCGAAAATGAGCACGGCGCCGTATTGCGCCGTCAACTCGCGCATGGCCTTGAGGAATTCCGGCGTCGGCGCGATCAGGTTCATGTTGCCGACCACCGGTTCGACGATGACGGCGGCGATCTTGTCGCCGTGTTGGGCGAAGGCTTCGGCCAGTTGCTGTGGGTCGTTGTAGGCGAGCACCAGCGTGTGCTGGGCGAGATCGGCCGGGACGCCCGAGGACGACGGATTGCCGAAGGTCAGCAGGCCCGATCCGGCTTTTACCAGCAGGCTGTCGGAATGGCCGTGGTAGCAGCCTTCGAACTTGATCAGCAGATCGCGGCCGGTGTAGCCGCGGGCCAGACGGATGGCGCTCATCGTTGCCTCGGTGCCGGAGGAGACCAGGCGCACCATGTCCATGGAGGGCACCAGTTCGCACAGCAGGTCGGCGATCTCGACTTCCTTTTCGGTCGGTGCACCGAAGGAGAGGCCGTCGACGACAGCGGCCTGCACTGCGGCGATCACCTCGGGATGGGCATGACCGAGGATCATCGGGCCCCAGGAGCCGACATAATCGGTGTACCACTTGTCGTCCGCATCCTGCACCCTTGCCCCGACGCCCTTCTGGAAGAACAGCGGCGTGCCGCCGACCGAGCGGAAGGCGCGCACCGGTGAATTGACGCCGCCGGGGATGTGCTTCTGGGCGCGGGTAAAGAGTGCTTCATTGCGTGAGGTCATGGTCAGGCTCTTTCAAAGGATTGCTGATACTGGGCGGCGCGGGCTGCGATGTCCGGTGCCGAGAATAGATCGGTGATGACGGCAAGCAGGTCGGCTCCGGCGGCTATCAGCGTTGAAGCTTCAGCCAGCGTGATGCCGCCTATGGCACAGGTGGCGGCACGCAGTTCCTGTCCTGCCTTGCCGAACAGTGCGAGCGGGGCGTGGACGGCGTCCGGTTTGGTCGGTGAGGGAAAGACCGCACCAAAGGCGACGTAGTCGGCTCCTGCTGCGTCGGCCACGCGGGCACTGGCGAGATCGGCATAGCAGGAAGCGCCGAGAATTCTCTGTGGTCCGATGATCGCCCGTGCCGCGCGCAGGTTGCCATCATCGCCACCGAGATGAACACCGTCGGCATCGAGCAGCATGGCCAGCGCCAGATCGTCATTGACGATCAGGCGGGCGCCATATTGTTGCGTCAATCGCCGCAGGGCGCGGCCGCGCATCAGGCGTTCGGGCATCGGGCTGGTCTTGTCGCGAAACTGCAGCAGCCGGCAGCCGCCAGCCAGAGCCGCCTCGACGCCGGCAAGCAGACTTCCTGCATCGGTTATATCCGGGGTGATCGCGTACAGTCCGCGCAACTCAGCTGCCATCGCCCTGCCGGCTGTTGCCGCCTTCGCTGTTGCCTTCCTCATCGCGTGCCCAGAAAAAGCGGTCGGGAATCAGCTGGCCCATGCCGCCACGGAAACCGTTTTTCAGTGTTTGCCACGTGTAATCCTGGGCATCGCGCACGGCGTCCTCGACGCTGGCGCCACCGGCCAGGCAGCCGGCAATGGCCGAGGCCAGCGTGCAGCCCGAGCCGTGGTAGCTGCCCGGAAGGCGCTCCCAGCGGTCGTGGCGGATGATGCCCTCGGGGCCGTACAAGGTATTGATGACTTCCGGCGTATTTTCATGGGTGCCGGTGATCAGAACGTACTGCGCTCCCATCTCGATCAGGCGTCGGGCACAGATATCGAGTGACGGTTCATTCTCGTCTTCGTCGCTTTCCGCCAGACGGTGCGCTTCGGGCGCATTGGGAGTAATGATCGTGGTCTGCGGCAGCAGCATCTCGCGAATGGCGGAAACGATCTCCTCGCCAGACAGTTCGTCGCCACGGCCTGAGGCCAGCACGGGGTCGAAAACCAGCGGGGTTTCCGGATAATCGCCGACGATCTCGGCAACTGCCAGTACGTTCTCGACGCTGCCCAGAACACCGATCGTGAAAGCGGCCACCGGCATGTCTTCGAGAATGGTGCGTGCCTGTTGCTTGAGAAGCTCGGCAGCGACCGGGTGTACGCTCTGCACGCCAACCGTGTCCTGCACGGTAAGGGCAGTCACTG
>WBUO01000175.1 GCA_008933675.1 Dechloromonas sp. | reverse complement strand
GCTTCTGCTGGTCGGCGAGCGTCAGCTCGCGCTCGGCATTGCGGATCTGCAGGCCGCTGTTGTTGGCCAGGCGCACCTTGAGCTTTTGTGCGGCGCCGGAAAGGTTGTGCAGATCCAGCGCGATGATGGCGTTGTCGCCGACGGTCAGAAAGCGCGGGGTCAAGAGTTCGGCGACCAGCGGGGCCGCGACCACCGTCTCCATCTCGGCGCTGCCGAACCTGTCCGGCGCGGCGACGACGGCCATCAGGCGCAGGCTGCCGTTGAAGTCGGGGACGGCCAGCGTGATTTCCGCCTCACCCTGCGCGTCGAGCTTGACCGGGCCGGAGAACAGGTCGATCAGACGGACCTTCTTGGGCAGGTTCTTCGTCGCTTGCGGGGCGGCGTCGCCGCCGAACTTGAGCTTGCCTTTCTGGCCGCCCATCCTTTCGATCAGGCGGCCGTAGACGTCGTACTGATCGGCACCGTAGCGCAGGCGGCCGAAGAAGTGGGCGTGCGGGTCGGGCGTCGCGTAGCGGGTGATGTTGAGGATGCCGACATCGACGGCCGACAGCGTGACCACGGCCGGCTGGCCGGCGGCACCGGGAACCTTGACCTTCACCTTCAGCGGCGTGTCCGGCAGGGTCTTCTTCGCCGCCTCGAGCGCCACCGCCAGCTGGCGTCCGCTGCGTTCCAGCGGCAGGTGTGCCAGCCCCAGCGCCCGCGCCGGCGTGACTTTCTCGGCATTGTTGCCGGGCCGCAGGACGACCACCGAAACGTAGAGATCATGGCGCTGCCAGTCCTTGCCGAGCGGGATGTCGACGGTGCTGCCGTCAAGCGGTACGGCGAGGCGCCTGACCCACAGGGTCTTGTCCGCCTCGACGGTGATCAGCGCTTCACCGGCATGCGGCGGCGTGATGGTCAGTCTGGCCGTTTCGCCGTCCTGATAGGCCGGTTTGTCGAACTTCAGCGCCACGCGGTCGGGGCGTACGCCCTGGCTTTCGTCGCCGCGGGCGCTCCAGCCGGCATAGAAACGGTAGCGGGTGATCTGGCCGCTTGCGGGGTCGCTGATCTCCAGACGGTAACGGCCGTATTTGACCGGGACGCCGAGCTTGCCGCGGCCGCCCTCGGGAATGCCGAGCGTCGTCGTGTGGACCAGTTCGTCGGTCTCGGTGAAGCCCGAATGCCAGCCGCGCTGATCGTCGAAGCGCCAGTAGTAATCGCGGTTCTCGCGGAACAGGCGGACCGGTAGCGCCTTCCCGGCATGCAGTCTGGCCGCAGCATCGGCCCGGACCAGCTCGAACTGCGCCATGCTGCCTTCGCGGGCATGGTCGCCGGTGAACAACGGGCGGACGCCGACCAGCACCGGCGCCGGCCAGATGACCCGTTCGAAGTTGCGGACCACCGGCCGGCCGCCGCTTTCGAGCAGGCTCAGTGTGGTGCGCACCGTGGTCGGCGAGCGCTTGCCCTGCGCCGGCGCGAGGTCGACGGCCAGCGACAGCTTGCCGTTCTCGTCGAGCTGGGCGGCCTCCAGTTCGATGCGCTGACGCTGGCTGTCCTCGTTACTGTCGCCGAATTCGAAGCCGGGCAGTTGTTGCGCCAGCGGGTTCTTCTGGCGTTCGAACTGGGCGACGCCGAGCAGCTGGTTGCCGGCCGCCGGGGCGCCGTAGAGGTAGCTGCCGAGGATGTCGATGTGCAGTGCCTCGTCCGCCGAAATGGCGGCCTGCCGGCTCGCCAGTTCGAGCTTCATGCGTTCCGGCAGGAATTCCTCGACAGCGAAGCGGAAGCTGGTGGTGGCCAGGCGCTCCGCCGGATCGGCGCGCAGCTCCAGCGTCCAGGAGCCGGTCGGGGCGTCGGCCGGCAGTTCGATGCGCCGCTGGTAGTAGCCGGCGAGTTCGCCGCTTGCCGGCCAGCTGGCGGTGAACTGGTTCTTGCCGTCCGGCCGCTTGAGGATGGCCTGGATCGGCTGCGCCGGTACCGGTCGGCCGTCGGCATCGCGAGCCAGGACCGAGATGTCGAACTGCTCGCCCGGCCGGTAAAGGTTGCGGCCGGCATAGGCGAACAGGCGCAGCGGTCGCCCGGGCTGGCCGGCCACGTCGAATTCGGAGAGATCGAGCGCTGGCTCCTTCAGGGTGATCAGCGAAATCTGCCGGCCCTGGCGGGCGACGATGACTTTCGCGGCGGCCGGCCGTTCGGCGAAGCCGGCCCGGCCGTTACCGTCGGTTTCACTGCGGGCGAGAACCTTGGCCGCTTCGTCCAGCCAGCTGACCTCGACGTCGGCAACAGCCTTGCCGGTGGTCAGCGAACTGACATAGGCGTCGGCGCCGCCCGCGAACAGGCGGACGCTCAGGCCGAGGTCGCTGACGTAGAAGTAGGTGACCTGATAGTCGCTGCGGAAGCGGTTGGGCTGACTCATCACGGCGATGTAGATGCCGGGCTGACGCAGTTCCTTGATGTCTTCGACCGGTATGAAGGTGACGCTGCGCTTGTCGGCTTTCCGTTCGGTCAGGAAACGGCCGGCAAAGACGCTCTCGGTCAGCTTGTGCAGGTTGTCCAGCGACCAGCTGTCGACGGCGCCCTTGAGGTCGGTGGCACGCCAGTCGTAGTCGTCGTAGTCCGCCTCGTCGTCGCCGCTGTCGCTGGCCTGGCGGCCGGCCCCCTGCCGTGGCCGGCTGATCACCTTGTCGAGGAAACGCGGCAACTGGTCGGGTTTGACGCGCAGGAACTGAATGTCGACTTCCGGTACGTTGACGGTGACCACCGGCAGGCCGCCGTTCTGCTCTGCCGGCAGCACCATGCCGCGGCTGGCGAAGTAGTAGGCCGGGGCTACCGTCGCCGTCACGACCGAGTAGCGGCCTTCAGCATTCAGTGTCTGGCCGTTGCGTGCGGTGAGTCCGGCGGCGACGCGCACGACGTAGCGCGTCTGCGGCTTGATGTGCGGGAAATAGAGCAGGCGCGGGTTGTCGCCGACGACCCAGGTCCCCTTGAGCAGCTTGCCGCCCTCCGTCGCGACATCCTCGGGGGCGCTGCTGACGCTCGGGTCGCTGCTGCCGGCGCCCTCATCGTCGTCGTCTTCGTTCCGGGTGCCTGGCCGTGCATCGCCGGGGCGCGGTGGCATTTCGAAGACCTGGATCTGCTCCTCGTAGCTTTTCCGCGCGTCCATCGGCAGTGTGAAGCTGAGGGCCAGCGCCGGCGAGCCTTCGAAATCGCGGTTGGCGAAATCGGCGATCTGGAATGGTCCGTCATCCTGTTCGCCCTCGTCGGCCGGTCGTTCCCCGAGCAGGAACCAGGCAGCGGTCAGGATGGCGGCGACGAGCAGCAGAAACGGAACGACGCCGAAGCCGCGAAGGGATGGCTGACGCAACATGGGACTCTCCAGGCAGCAGGACGGGCAGGAATCAGGGGCGGGATTGCGGCCGGATTATGACACGGCGCTGATCTGCTGCAGGCTTCGTCTTCCTGCCGGAAGCGTGGTGCGGGCCAGGCTGCGTGCTGTCCCCGGGCGGGATGTCGGCCGCGGCGCTCAGAGTTTCTTGACGAACTCCGACTTTAGCTGCATGGCACCGATACCGTCGATCTTGCAGTCGATGTCGTGGTCGCCCTCGATCAGACGGATGTTCTTGACCTTGGTGCCGACCTTGACCACCGACGACGAGCCCTTGATCTTCAGATCCTTGATCACCGTCACGCTGTCGCCGTCCTGCAGTACGTTGCCGTTGGCGTCCTTCCAGACACGCGCCTGTTCGGTGCTGTCGGCAGCCGTTTCGCCGCTCCATTCATGGGCGCATTCGGGGCAGACGTAGAGACCGCCATCCTCGTAGGTGTAAGCGGACTGGCATTGCGGGCAGGGGGGCAGCGAACTCATGGGTATCCTTGTCAGTAATCTTCGTCGGAGCCGCCCATCAGATTGGGCAGCAGGATGTAGGCGCGGGCCAGCGCGGCCGAAAGGTCGGGGCACACGTTCTCGTCGCCCAGGTGATCGATGAAGCCGGAGCGGTAGAGTAGCGAACCGGGTTGCGAGTTGAGACCGCAGACGAGCAGCGTGCAGCCACGCTTCTTCAGCTTGTCGAGCAGGTTGTCGAGGCCTTCGAGGCCGGTGGTGTCGAGCTGGATCAGTTGCGTCATGTCCAGGATCACCACTTCCGGATGGCCGGCGGCCGGATCGAGCAGGGCTTCCAGCTTGTTCACGGCGCCGAAGAACAGCGAGCCGAACAGTTGCCATGCGGCGACGCGCATCGAACCATCCGGGTAGAGGAAGCGCGGTTCGCTGGCCTCCTCGCGCAGCGGCCGGCGTTCGACGCGGGTCAGTTCGGACATGCGGTAGATGAAGAACAGGCTGGCCAGCACCATGCCCAGTTCGACGGCGATGGTCAGATCGAACAGCACGGTGACGAAGAAGGTGGCGAGCAGGATGATCCGGTAGTTGTAGCTGAAGCGGCGCAGTTCGCGGAAGTGGTGCCACTCGCCCATGTTGATGGCGACCACCATGACGATCGCCGACAGCGTCGCCAGCGGCACGTAGGCGGCCAGCGGGGCGGCGATCAGCACGATGCCGATGAGGACGACGGCGTGGATCATGCCGGCGACCGGCGTCCGGCCGCCCGACTTGACGTTGGTCGAGGTACGGGCGATGGCGCCGGTGGCGGCGAAGCCGCCGAACAGCGGGGCGGCCATGTTGGCCAGGCCCTGGGCGATCAGCTCCTGGTTGGGGTCGTGGCGGTCGTCGATCTGGCTGTCGGCAACGCGCGCCGAGAGCAGCGATTCGATGGCGCCGAGCAGGGCGATGGTGATCGCCGGCGAGATCAGCTTGCCGAAATCGTGGATCGACAGCGCCGGCAGGCCGAAGGCCGGCAGTTCCTGGGGGATGCCGTTGAAGCGGCTGCCGATGGTCTCCACCGGCAGGTCGAGGGCAAAGGCGGCGACGGTGCCGAGCAGCAGCACGGCGAGCGGCCCCGGGGCGCGCTGCAGGAACCTGAGCGTCTGCGCCAGACGGTTGTAGAAGAGCAGAAAGATGAAACAGGCCAGCGACAGCCCCAGGGTCGGCAGGTCGACGGTGTGGGCATGGGCGGCCAGCACCTTGATGCGGGCGAAGAACTCGGCCGGCAGGTTGTCGATGGAGAGGCCGAAGAAATCCTTGAGCTGGGCGAGGAAGATGACGACGGCGATGCCGTTGGTGAAGCCGATGACGACGGTCACCGGAATGAAACGGATCAACTGCCCCATGCGGGCGATGCCCATGGCCAGCAGCATGGCGCCGGCGAGCATGGTGGCGCCGAGCAGGTTGGTGACGCCGTGGGCGGCGACAATGCCGTAGACGATGGGGATGAAGGCGCCGGTCGGGCCGCCGATCTGCACCCGCGAGCCGCCCAGCGCGGCGACGATGAAACCGGCGACGATGGCGGTCCAGATGCCGGCCGTCGGCGACAGGCCGGAGGCGATGGCGAAGGCCATGGCCAGCGGCAGGGCGAGGACGCCGACGGTGATCCCCGCGGCCAGATCCTTGCCGAACTGCGCCTTGTCGTAACCGGGCAGGCAGTCCAGCAGCTTGGGACGGAAGGCGATCTTCATGGCAGGCGCTCGAAGGGGAAGCGCAGGATTATATGAGCGCCTGATTATTCGTCAATGTAAATCGTATGTTAATATGATGCGACACGCATGTAATAGGAAGCATCATGGAGAAACGCACCGCCCGCCTGACCTTGCTCATTGACCCGCGCAAGAAGGAGATTTTCGAGGAAATATGTGCCGAGCAGGACCTGACGCCATCGCAGGTCGTGCGTCGTCTGGTGCGTCAGTACATCATCGACAACGCCGGCAGTCGCGAACTGCCGGACTGGCTGAAGCTCTCGGCCAAGGGCGGCGACTGATCAGCTGCCGGCGTCGTCCGGCTGCTTGTGGACCTTGTCCGGATGGTGGGTAGCGATGTAGGCGTCGTACTTCGCTTTCATTTCCGGCGACTGCTTGGCCAGTTCGCGCAGGATACGGGCGACGGCCCAGAACATGACGACCAGGCCGCCTGCCGTGCACGCCACCGCTTCGACGGCCGAGGTCGGAAAGTTGGCGAGGATGGCGCCCTTGCGCTCGACGAACCAGCTGGCGCCGATGGCCAGGCAGGAAAGACCGAAGACGTCGGCCAGGGCGTAGAACAGGATGCGCCCGGTGAGGCGTGGGCGGGGCGGGCGGAGCCGAGAATTGAGCATGGGGGAGATCGTTGTCCGGTTGGGACTCCATTGTGCCGGAAAGCCACGGGTGCCGCGTAGCTGGCGGACGGAGAAAAAAACGGCCTGGCCTCTTGACAAACCGGTCTGGCTGTCTCCGAGTTATGCACAGCAATGGGGCGCGTGACGTCGGGTTTTCCTACGATCCCTTGCTGCTTTTGTCAAATTCCTTGTTGTGCGAATTTATCCATTAAAACCAATGGCTTGCTGTTGAGCTCAAGTTTCAGGCGGGGCAGGAAAAAGCCTTGTGCCACGGCTACTTAGCAAGCGGCCGATGGATTGATTCACAGACTTATCCACAGATTTTGTGGATAGTTCGAAAAGACTAAACCGGGTGGCCCGCTTGGGCTCGCAACTTAAAGTAATACTTCAAGTCGGGGTGGTTGCTTGCTGCGGTGCAGCAAGCAACCGTGCGGGTTTTACCCGCCACCGATTTGCCGATTTACTTGACGCGCATGCCCGGCTGGGCACCCGAATCCGGGGCGAGCAGATACAGGCCAGGCGTCTGGCCGGTGAGGTCGGAGCCCGCCAGCACCATGCCTTCCGACAGGCCGAATTTCATCTTGCGCGGCGCCAGATTGGCCACCATCACCGTCAGGCGGCCGATCAACGTCGCCGGATCGTAGGCTGCCTTGATGCCGGCGAAGACCTGGCGCGGCCGTCCGTCGCCGATGTCGAGCGTCAGGCGGATCAGCTTGTCGGCGCCGTCGACGTGCTCGGCATTGGCGATACGGGCGATGCGCAGGTCCACCTTCATGAAGTCGTCGATGGTGCACAGCGCTTCGTCGCCGGGCGCCGCCTGCACTTCCTTCTGCTGGTGCTCGGCATGGCGTTGCGGCGACGACTGCTCGGGGGCGGGGGCCAGCGATTCCTTGTTGGCTGCCACGAGTTTCTCGATCAGCTTCGGATCGACGCGCGTCATCAGGTGCTCGTAGGCGTTGATGCTGTGGCCGGCGGCCAGCAGGTGCTGCGTATCGGCCCAGGCGAGCGGCGCGATGTTGAAGAACTTCTCCACCTTGTCGGCAACGGCCGGCAGGATCGGCTTGAGCAGGATGGTGAGCAGGCGGAACAGGTTCAGGGCGTTCGAGCAGGCGGCGTGCAGTTCGACTTCCTTGCCTTCCTGCTTGGCCAGTTCCCACGGCTTGACGCTATCGACGTACTGGTTGGCGGCGTCGGTCAGGGCCATGATTTCGCGCATCGCCTTGCCGAACTCGCGGGCTTCGTAGAGTTCGGCGATGCGGCCGGCGGCTTCCTGGATGGCCTTGATCGCCGGCAGGTCGGCGGCGGCCGGGGCGAGCTGGCCGTTGAAGCGCTTGGCGATGAAGCCGGCCGAGCGGCTGGCGATATTGACGTACTTGCCGACCAGGTCGGAATTGACGCGGGCGACGAAGTCGTCGAGGCTGAGGTCGATGTCTTCCATCGTGGCGGAGAGCTTGGCGGCATAGTAGTAGCGCAGCCATTCCGGGTTCAGGCCGGTGTCGAGGTAGCTGCGGGCGGTGATGAAGGTGCCGCGCGATTTCGACATCTTGGCGCCGTCGACGGTCAGGAAGCCGTGGGCGAAGATCTTCGTCGGCGTCCGGTACCCGGCATGGGCCAGTTCGGCCGGCCAGAACAGCGCGTGGAAGTAGAGGATGTCCTTGCCGATGAAGTGGTAGAGCTCGGTCGTCGAGTCCGGCTTGAAGTACTCGTTGAAATCCAGGCCGTTCTTCGCGCACAGGTTCTTGAACGAGCCCATGTAGCCGATCGGCGCATCGAGCCAGACGTAGAAGTACTTGCCCGGCGCATCGGGGATCTCGAAACCGAAGTAAGGGGCGTCGCGCGAGATGTCCCAGTCGGTCAGCTTGTTCTCGCCCGGGGCGCCCAGCCATTCCTGCATCTTGTTGGCCGCTTCCGGCTGCAGCACGCCATTGTCGCGACTGGTGTACTGGCGCAGGAAGGCTTCGCAGCGCGGGTCGGACAGCTTGAAGAAATAGTGCTCGGAGCTGCGCAGTTCCGGCTTGGCACCGGAAACCGCCGAGTAGGGCTCAATCAGGTCGGTCGGCGCATAGGCGGCGCCGCAGACTTCGCAGTTGTCGCCGTACTGGTCCTTGGCGTGGCACTTCGGACATTCGCCCTTGATGAAGCGATCAGGCAGGAAAAGTTGCTTGACCGGGTCGTAGTACTGCTCGATGGTGCGCGTCTCGATCAGGCCGGCCGCCTTCAGCTTGCCGTAGATGTCGTTGGCGCACTGCCGGGTTTCTTCGGAATGGGTGCTGTAGTAATTGTCGAAACCGACGCCGAAACCGGCGAAGTCGCTGGAATGTTCGCCGTGCACGCGGGCGATCAGCTGTTCCGGCGTGATGCCCTCCTTCTCGGCGCGCAGCATGATCGGCGTGCCG
>WBUO01000517.1 GCA_008933675.1 Dechloromonas sp. | reverse complement strand
GGACCTGACCGGCGTCGAGGCCCTCTTTTCGCCAGACGCCCAGATATTCGAATCCGGCGGCGTTGAAGGGAATTTCGCCCACTATCGCGACCATCACCTGGGTCCCGAACTCAAGGAATTCAAATCCTTCACCTTCCGCAATTACAAGATTTCGGTTCGCGGCGAAGGAAATATCGCGATCGCAACCGAGACCTACAGCTTCTCGATTGTGCTCGCGAGCGGCGAGACCATCGAACGGGATGGCGTCGCTACGAGTGTCCTCAAACAGGACAACGGAAAGTGGCAGATCTTCAATCTCCACAGCTCCTCACGCAAGCCGAAGGTGCGACCGGCGGGTGGCAGCTGAGCGGGCAAAAAAGGGGCTAGTCCTCACGATCTCTCCGAACCCACACCTAGCAGGACGCATGAGCCCGAGCGGGTGTGGGCACCCTGAAATGGCTCGTCGCGGCAAGTACGGAAACGCCTGCCTCGTCTGTGACAAGGGCAAAGCTGTTGGGGTGCGTATCATCTGTTGCACAGCCGCCGCATTGCGTTCGGCTGCAAAGCTCAAGGCCTGTTATGCGGGAGATAGATAATGGAGCGATTTCGAACTTTCGATTTCCGAAAGCATATGCCGAGCGTGACGTTCACGCTGCTGGCGGTTGCCCTGATAGCGGGCGCGGGTGCGATCACCGTCTATCTCGGCCTATATAATATAGCGGCCGATGCCCCCCATAACCGGCTGACTTACAGCGTCATCGAAACATTCAGGGAGAAGTCCATCGCAGCGCGATCCGGATCGATCGCGGTGCCGGCAGATTTGGCGGCCCCGGCGCGGATCGCGTCGGGCGCAGGTCTCTATACCGAGATGTGCAGCGGCTGCCATCTCGCGCCCGGGATGGAAAAGACCGAAATGAGTCAAGGGCTGTATCCGCAAGCGCCCGTCTTGTTCAAAGGTTCGGAACGTTCGGCTGCGGAGCAATTCTGGATCATCAAGCATGGCATCAAGATGACCGCCATGCCGGCCTGGGGGAAAACGCATGATGATCGTCTCATCTGGGATATGGTCGCGTTTGTCCGAAAACTCCCTGGCCTGTCGCCGGCACAATATCAGGCTATTACGCAGAATGCGCCAATGGACCATGACGCGATGATGAAGGGCATGACAGAGGCGGAAGGCGCGAGTCAGAAACCAAGCGGAGCGGGCGAACACGCAGGGCACTGAGGTCGTCGACAATTATGCAGCGCCGGGCGTGAACGGGCTCGTTTCGACCTTCCATTCCCGCCCACCTTGCCGGTGGGACGGAAGGTTTCGCCTTTCGCTAAGGGCCGGATCGAGCGAACTGTCTTGGCCGGCAAGCCGCAGGTGGAAAACAGCAATTCGGAATGGATCAAGCGGGGGCTATAAACATGAAGCGCGATCTTGTTCGCGAACTGATCGAGCGCTGGCGCGGCGATTCCGGCTCGACCTATCAAAGCTGGTTCCTGTGGGAGGAACGACTGAAGAATTTTCGGTCGATCAGAAGAGGCATCTCGCAGGTCGTCGCCGAAATTGAGGCCGGCACCTTCGGAGCGGCATATCGGGGCTCGTCATTGGAGATCATTGTTCATTCAATCGCCGAGCAACGACAGATTTTCAAAGGTGCGGATCATGCTTTCTTGTGGAAGCCCAAACTCCGAATCCCGGACATCTACGAGAACGCCGACAA
>WBUO01000174.1 GCA_008933675.1 Dechloromonas sp. | reverse complement strand
GGCGAGGGCTCGGCCGTGTCGCTGATGACCGCTACCTGCATCTGCCTGTTCATCGGCGCCATGGGCAAGTCGGCGCAGGTGCCGTTGCACGTCTGGTTGCCCGACTCGATGGAAGGCCCGACGCCGGTCTCCGCCCTGATCCACGCCGCGACCATGGTGACCGCCGGCATCTTCATGGTCGCCCGCATGTCGCCGCTGTTCGAACTGTCCACGACAGCGCTGTCCTTCGTCATCGTCATCGGCGCCATCACCGCGCTGTTCATGGGTTTCCTCGGCATCATCCAGAACGACATCAAGCGCGTCGTCGCCTACTCGACGCTGTCGCAGCTCGGCTACATGACCGTCGCGCTCGGCGCCTCGGCCTACTCGGTGGCCATCTTCCACCTGATGACGCACGCCTTCTTCAAGGCGCTGCTGTTCCTTGCCGCCGGCTCGGTCATCATCGGCATGCACCACGACCAGGACATCCGCAACATGGGCGGTCTGCGCAAGTACATGCCGATCACCTGGATCACCTCGCTGATCGGTTCGCTGGCCCTGATCGGTACGCCCTTCCTGTCCGGTTTCTATTCCAAGGACTCGATCATCGAAGCGGTCAAGTTCTCCAGCATCCCGGGTTCCGGTTTTGCTTACTTTGCCGTGCTGGCCGGGGTCTTCGTCACCGCCTTCTACTCCTTCCGCATGTACTTCCTGGTCTTCCACGGCGAGGAGCGCTTCGGCAAGGCTGACGATGCACATCACCACGAACATCATGGCGACCATGACGACGAGGAAACCAGCCACGATCATCACCATGGTCTGGCTCCCGGTCAGAAGCCGCATGAAACCCCTTGGGTCGTCACTCTGCCATTGGTGCTGCTGGCCATCCCGTCGGTCGCCATCGGCTACCTGACCATGGGGCCGCTGGTCGCTGGCGACTATTTCAAGGGCGTCATCCACGTCGATAGCGTGGCGCACCCGGCGCTGGCCACCTTCCTGGAGCACTTCCACGGTGCTGCGGCAATGGGGCTGCATGCCTTCTCGACGCCACCGTTCTATCTGGCTCTGGCCGGCGTGCTGCTGTCCTGGTTCTTCTACATGAAGCGTCCGGATATCCCGGCCGCCATTCAGCGCCGCTTCTCCGCCCTGCACAGCCTGCTGGAGAACAAGTACTACTTCGACAAGATCAACGAGTTCGTCTTCGCCGGTGGTGCCCGCGTTCTCGGCAAGGCCTTGTGGCGCGGTGGCGACGTCGCCGTCATCGATGGCCTGATGGTCAATGGCTCGGCCAAGGTGGTGCGCTGGATTTCTTCCATCACCCGCTTGTTCCAGACGGGCTATGTCTATCACTACGCTTTCACCATGATCATCGGCGTCTTCGTGCTGATGACCCTGTGGATCAACCGCGCCTAACGGACAGCACGCAGAACAGCAAGGAATAACATGTCGAATTACCCGCTACTGTCTCTCGCCATCTGGATTCCGATCGTCGCCGGATTGGCGGTGCTCGCCGTCGGCTCCGAACGGAATGCGCCGCTGGCGCGGATGCTTGCCCTGTTCGGCGCGATCGCCGGTTTTCTCGTGACCATCCCGTTGTGGACCGGCTTCGACGTAGCCAACGGCGGCATGCAGTTCGTCGAGATGAAAGGCTGGATCCCGCGCTTCAACATCAACTACCACCTCGGGGTTGACGGCATTTCGATGCTCTTCGTCCTCCTCAACGCTTTCATCACGATCATCGTCGTCGCTGCCGGCTGGGAAGTCATCAAGGAAAAGGTCGCCCAGTACAACGCTGCCTTCCTGATCATGTCCGGCCTGATGAACGGCATCTTCACCTCGCTCGACGGCGTGCTGTTCTACGTCTTCTTCGAGGCTTCGCTGATCCCGATGTACCTGATCATCGGCGTTTGGGGTGGGCCGAACCGGGTTTACGCTGCCTTCAAGTTCTTCCTCTACACCCTGTTCGGTTCGCTGCTCTTCCTGCTGGCCTTGCTTTACCTGTTCATCAACTCGGGCGGCAGCTTCTCGATCCTCGACTGGCACAAGCTGCCGATCGAACTCGGCCCGCAGATCTGGATCTTCCTCGCCTTCCTGATTGCCTTCGCCGTCAAGGTGCCGATGTGGCCGGTGCACACCTGGTTGCCGGACGCCCACGTCGAGGCGCCCACCGGCGGTTCCATCGTCCTCGCGGCCATCGCCCTGAAGCTCGGTGCTTACGGCTTCCTGCGCTTCTCGCTGCCGATCGCCCCGGATGCCTCGCATGAACTGTCCGGCCTGGTCATCGCGCTGTCGCTGATCGCCGTCGTCTACATCGGTTTCGTTGCCCTGGTCCAGGCCGACATGAAGAAGCTGGTGGCCTACTCGTCGATCGCCCACATGGGTTTCGTCACCCTCGGCTTCTTCATGTTCAGCGCGCTGGCCATCGAAGGGGCGCTGGTGCAGATGATCTCCCACGGTTTCGTTTCCGGTGCCATGTTCTTCTGCATCGGCGTCATGTACGACCGCCTGCACAGCCGGCAGATCGCCGACTACGGCGGTGTCGTCAATACCATGCCCAAGTTCGCCGCGCTGTTCATGCTGTTTTCCATGGCCAATGCCGGCCTGCCAGCCACCTCGGGCTTCGTCGGTGAATTCATGGTCATCCTGGCCGCCGTCAAGTTCAACTTCTGGATCGCCTTCGCCGCCGCCACATCGCTGATTCTCGGCGCCGCCTACTCGCTGTGGATGTACAAGCGCGTGATCTTCGGCGACATCGCCAACAGCCATGTCGCGGAGCTGACCGACATCAACAAGCGCGAATTCGCCATCCTCGGCGTACTGGCCATCTGCACGCTGTGGATGGGCCTCTATCCGCAACCTTTTACCGAAGTCATGCACGCCTCGGTCAACGAGCTGCTGAATCACGTCAACATCAGCAAGATTCAATAAACGGTAGCCGACATGTTCGACAATTTCGTTGTCCCCGATTTCCTGCCAGCCGCGCCCGAGATTTTCCTGGCGACGATGGCCATGGCCATCCTGATGATCGACCTGCTGGTCAAGGACAGCCGGCGTACCGTGACCTTCGCCCTGAGCGTCCTGAGCCTGATCGGCTGTGCCGCGATCCAGTTGTGGACCAGCACCGGCGAGATCAACTACACCTTCAGCAACATGTTCGTCGACGACCTGATGTCCGACCTGCTGAAGCTGTTCCTCTACATGACCGTCATCTTCGTGCTGTTCTATTCGCGTGGCTACATCATCGACCGTCCGGAGATGAACAAGGGTGAGTATTACGTCCTGACCCTGTTCGCCACGCTGGGCATGATGGTGATGATCTCGGCCAACCACTTCGTTTCCATCTACGTCGGTCTCGAACTGCTGTCGCTCTCCCTGTATGCCATGGTGGCAATGAACCGTGACTCGGTGACTTCCACCGAGGCGGCGATGAAGTACTTCGTGCTTGGCGCCCTGGCTTCCGGCCTGCTGCTCTATGGCATGTCGATGATCTACGGCGCCACCGGCAGCCTGGAAATCACTGCCATCGCCGAACGCCTGTACGGCGGCGGCGTCAACAACACCGTGCTGGTCTTCGGCCTCGTCTTCCTGGTCGCCGGCCTGGCCTTCAAACTCGGCGTCGTACCCTTCCACATGTGGATTCCCGACGTCTATCACGGCGCACCGACGTCAGTCACCCTGCTCATCAGCAGCGCCCCGAAACTGGCCGCTTTCGCCATTGTCATGCGCCTGCTGGTCAACGGCCTGATCACCATGGCCGCCGACTGGCAGAACATGCTGATCATCCTGTCGGTGTTGTCGATGGCCATCGGCAACCTGGCCGCCATCGCCCAGACCAATCTGAAGCGCATGCTGGCCTATTCGGCGATCTCCCACATGGGCTTCATGCTGCTCGGCATCGTCACCGGCGTCGTCAGCGGCGATGCGCGCTATGCCCTGAATGCCTACAGTTCGGCCATGTTCTATGTCATCGCCTACGTGATGATGAGTCTTGGCACTTTCGGCATGATCCTGCTGATGGCGCGTGCCGGCTTCGAAGCCGACAACATTGACGACTTCAAGGGCCTGAACAAGCGCAGCCCGTGGTTTGCCGCGATCATGATGATGCTGATGTTCTCGATGGCCGGTGTGCCGTTCTTCATCGGCTTCTTCGCCAAGTTCTCGGTGTTGCAGGCGGTTGTCGCCGCCGGCTATACCTGGCTGGCCCTTGTTGCCGTGCTCTTCTCGCTGATTGGTGCCTTCTACTACCTGCGGCTCGTCAAGGTCATGTATTTCGACAAGCCCGAGGATGAAACGCCGATTCTGGCCGGCACCGACATGCGTCTGCTGATCTCGGTCAACGGTCTGGCTGTTGCTGCCCTCGGCCTGTTCCCACAGATCATCATGTCGCTCTGCGCCTATTCCTTGTTGCGTTCTCTCTGAGCGATCCGCAAATCTTGCAGAAGCGCCCCGCCAGTCGGGGCGTTTTTCTTTTCAGGAGAAATTCATGTCGCCCGACAGCCACCTGATCGAATCGGAAATCAACAGCGAGATCGTTTTCAAGGGCAAGTTGCTCGAGGTTCGCAAGGACCGTGTGCGCCTGCCGGATGGCCAGGAATCCCTGCGCGAATATGTCGTCCATCCCGGTGCCGTCGTTGTCCTCGCCTTCCTTGATAACGGGAATCTGCTGTTTGAGCGGCAGTTCCGTTATCCCCTGCGCCGGGTTTTCCTCGAACTGCCCGCCGGCAAGATCGATCCCGGTGAGGCCATCCTCGATACTGCACGCCGCGAGTTGCAGGAGGAAACCGGTTACGTCGCCAGCGAGTGGGCCTATCTCGGGGTCATGCACCCGTGTATCGGCTATTCCGATGAACGGATAGAGATATTTGTCGCGCGTGGCCTGCATCTGGCCGGAGAGAAGCAACTCGATCACAATGAATTCCTCGATGTGCTGGAACTGTCGCCGGCCGAGGCCCGACAGGCGGTCTGGGATGGGCGGATCACGGACGCCAAGACGATCAGCGCCCTGTATTGGCTCGAACGTCCCTGAAGGCCTGAGGTTGAGCACCAAAATGGTGCGTTGTGCCCGTTTTGGCGGCGTTTGATGCGACTTTCCTTGATGCCGTGTTACGTAAAACAGGGACTTAGCGCCTGGTTCGGCTTTTGCTTTTAGCATGGCAGTCAAATCCCCCGGAGCACGCTCGTGTCCATTCATGTCGCACTGAATCACGTCACCCATTATTCCTACGACCGTCTGATCAACCTCGGCCCCCAGGTCATCCGCCTGCGTCCCTGCGCCCATTCGCGGACACGCATCCTGTCCTACTCGCTGAAAATCGGGCCGGCCAAGCACTTCATCAACTGGCAGCAGGACCCGCAAGGCAATTACCTGGCCCGCCTGGTCTTTCCGGAGAAGACCCGCGAGTTCCGCGTCGAGGTGGACATGGTGGCCGAGATGTCGGTGATCAACCCCTTCGACTTCTTCCTCGAGCCGCACGCCGAGAAGATCCCTTTTTCCTATGAGGACGGCGAGCGCCACGAACTCTATCCTTATCTCTACAAGGTCACTTACGGGGCGCTGTTTGACCAGTACCTGGCCGGCATATCGCGCGAACCGACGCGTAGCGTCGATTTCCTCGTCGCACTCAATGCCCGCCTGCAGCGTGATATCGCCTACACCATCCGCATGGAACCGGGGGTACAGACGCCCGAGGAAACGCTCGCCAAGCGTTCCGGTTCCTGTCGCGACTCCGCATGGTTGCTGGTCCAGCTGCTGCGCCACCTCGGCCTGGCTGCCCGTTTCGTTTCCGGCTACCTGATTCAGCTGACCGCTGACGTCAAGTCGCTGGACGGCCCCTCCGGTCCGGAAGCCGATTTCACCGACCTGCATGCCTGGTGCGAGGTCTATCTGCCGGGTGCCGGCTGGATCGGGCTCGATCCGACCTCCGGGCTGTTTGCCGGCGAAGGCCACATTCCGCTCGCCTGTACGCCTGAACCCTCATCGGCGGCGCCGGTCAGCGGTGCCATCGACAAGTGCGAGACCGAATTCAGCCACCACATGAAGGTATCCCGCATCTGGGAAGCCCCGCGCGTCACCAAGCCCTATACCGACGAGCAATGGCTGGCGATCGAGCAACTCGGCCACCAGATCGACGATACGCTGGGGCAACTCGATGTCCGCCTGACCCAGGGCGGTGAACCGACCTTCGTCGCCGTCGACGATCCGGACGGTGCCGAGTGGAACACCGCCGCCCTTGGGCCGACCAAGCGCATCTTCGCCGCTGACCTGTTCCACCGCCTGCGCGAGAAATACGCGCCGAACGGCCTGATGCACTTCGGCCAGGGCAAGTGGTACCCCGGCGAACAGCTCCCGCGTTGGTCGCTGAACTGTTTCTGGCGCAAGGACGGCGAGCCGATCTGGAATTCGCCGGCGCTGTACGCCGACGAAAGCGTCGATTACGGCGTCACCGCAGAGCAGGCCGGTGCCTTCCTCAAGGCAGTCGCCCGCCGTCTCGGTGTTACCGACGAATACGTCTTCCCGGGCTACGAGGATGTTTACTACTACATGTGGCGGGAGCGCCGCCTGCCCGGCAACGTCGATCCCTTCGACTCGCGCGTCGATGACCCGCTGGAGCGGGAACGCCTGATGAAGGTGTTCACCCAGGGCATGACGCATGTCATCGGCCACACGCTGCCGATCATGAAGAACCTCGCCAACCAGTGGCAGACCGGACCATGGTTCCTGCGCGCGGAGCGCTGCTATCTGTTCCCTGGCGACTCGCCGATGGGCTACCGCCTGCCGCTCGATTCGCAGCCGTGGACGGCGAAGAGCGACTACCCCTATGTCAATCCGCCCGATGCCGAGACAGCGACCGACCCGCTGGCCAGTTATGCGGCGCTGCGCGCCCGGGTCAGCGGAGAACGTGCAGCAGCTGAGCCACTGATGCAGGACCGCCGCAGCGGTTCCGCGGCCGGTTTCACTGGGGCGCACGGCAAGGGTGGTCCCGATGGCAAGGGCCATCCCTGGGACAAGCCGACCGATACCCGCCCGGGCTTCAAGGAGTCGGCCGGCTGGATCACCCGGCTGGCCATGTGTGCCGAGCCGCGCAACGGCCGCCTATACATCTTCATGCCGCCGACGCCGACGCTCGACGATTACCTGGAAGTCGTCGCCGCCGTCGAGGCGACTGCCGAGGAAATGCGCCTGCCGGTCATCATGGAAGGCTACGAGCCGCCATCCGATCCGCGCCTGACCCACTTCCGCGTCACACCCGACCCCGGCGTCATCGAAGTCAATATCCACCCGGCCAAGTCCTGGGATCAACTGGTTGACCAGACCACCCACCTCTACGAGTCGGCCCATTACTCACGCCTGACCACCGAGAAGTTCATGGTCGACGGCCGCCATACCGGCACCGGCGGTGGCAACCACTTCGTCCTCGGCGGGGCGACGCCCAACGATTCACCCTTCCTTCGTCGCCCGGACCTGCTGCAAAGCCTGATCGCCTACTGGCACAACCATCCCAGCCTGTCCTACCTGTTCTCCGGCCTGTTCATCGGCCCGACCAGTCAGGCGCCGCGTGTCGACGAGGCGCGCAACGACAGCCTTTATGAACTGGAAATCGCCTTCAAGCAGATTCCCCAGCCGGGCGGCCGTGTCCCGCCCTGGCTGATCGACCGCATCCTGCGCAACCTGCTTACCGACGTCACCGGCAACACGCACCGCGCCGAGTTCTGCATCGACAAGCTCTACTCGCCTGACGGCCCGACCGGCCGGCTCGGCCTTCTGGAACTGCGCGCCTTCGAAATGCCGCCGCACGCCCGCATGTCGCTGGCGCAGCAACTGCTGCTGCGTGCCCTGATCGCCCGCTTCTGGGAGAACCCCTACGAGCCGCCCCGCCTGGCGCGCTGGGGCACCGAACTGCACGACCGCTTCATGCTGCCCTTCTATGCCGAGCAGGATTTCCGCGACGTCATGGAAGAAATGGCGGCTGCCGGTTACCCGTTCAAGATGGAATGGTTCGCCCCGCACTTCGAATTCCGCTTCCCGAAATATGGTGATTTCGCCGTCAAGGGCATGGAGTTCGAACTGCGTCATGCCCTCGAGCCCTGGCATGTGATGGGCGAAGAGGGCGGCGCCGGGACGACGGTGCGCTATGTCGACTCCTCGGTCGAACGCGTTCAGGTCAAGATCCGCGGCATGGCCCCGGATCGCTACGTACTGACCTGCAACGGCGTACCCGTACCGCTGCAGAATACCGGCACCAACGGCGAGTTCGTCGCCGGTGTCCGCTACCGCGCCTGGCAGCCGGCCTCCTGCCTGCATCCGACCATCGGTGTGCATGCACCGCTGGTCTTCGACATCGTCGATACCTGGATGCAGCGTTCGCTGGGCGGTTGCCAGTACCACGTGGCACATCCGGGCGGGCGCAGTTTCGACACCTTCCCGGTCAATGCCTTCGAAGCCGAGAGCCGCCGCCTGGCGCGTTTCTTCCGCTTCGGCCACACGCCGGGCAAGCTGCAGGTCAAGATCCCGACAGTCAGCGCCGAACACCCGTTTACGCTAGACTTGCGGCGTTTCTAACCCCCGACAGCGGGTCGCGGCCCAACGGCCGCGACCGTTGGCCATCACTGGCCTGAACCTTCGGCTTCCCCGGCAGCATGGCCCGCACCCTCCTGGCAATCTATCCGCAAAGCGCCCGCCGTTACG
>WBUO01000173.1 GCA_008933675.1 Dechloromonas sp. | reverse complement strand
CCCATCCGGCCTCGGTCACCACCGGCCTCGATCATGCGCTCGACGCACTGGCCACCCTGCCCGACATCCGGCTTTCCGCCGCCTTCGGTCCCCAGCACGGCCTGCGCGGCGACAAGCAGGACAACATGATGGAGTCGCCGGATTTCCTGGATCCCCGGCATGGCATCCCGGTGTTCAGCCTCTATGGCGAAGTGCGCCGGCCGACGGCAGCGATGATGGACAGCTTCGACGTCCTGCTGGTCGATCTGCAGGATCTCGGCTGCCGCATCTACACCTTCATCACCACGCTGCGCTACGTGCTGGAAGCAGCCGCCGCCCACGGCAAGGCGGTGTGGGTGCTCGACCGGCCGAATCCGGCCGGCCGCCCGGTCGAGGGCCTGACGCTGCGCGCCGGCTGGGAGAGCTTCGTCGGCGCCGGGGCAATGCCGATGCGCCACGGGCTGACCCTCGGCGAACTCGGCCACTGGTTCATTGCCAGCTTGAAGCTGGATGTCGACTACCACGTCGTCAGCATCGAAGGCTGGCAGCCGGAAGCCGCGCCCGGCCACGGCTGGCCGCTCGGCGAGCGGGCCTGGATCAATCCCAGCCCGAACGCCCCCAACCTCGGCATGGCCCGCGCCTACGCCGGCACCGTGATGCTCGAGGGCACGACACTCTCGGAAGGCCGTGGCACCACCCGGCCGCTTGAGCTGTTCGGGGCGCCGGACGTCGACGCCCGCGCCGTCCTCGCTGAAATGCAGGCACTGGCGCCGGCCTGGCTGGCCGGCTGCGTGCTGCGCGACTGCTGGTTCGAGCCGACCTTCCACAAGCACGCCGGCCAGCTCTGCCACGGCCTGCACATCCACGCCGAGGCGCCGCATTACGACCATGCCGCTTTCCGTCCGTGGCGCCTGCAGGCACTGGCCTTCAAGGCAATCCGCCGGCTCTGCCCCGACTACCCGCTGTGGCGCGACTTCCCCTACGAATACGAGCACGACCGCCTGGCCATCGACCTGATCAACGGTTCGCCGCTGCTCCGCGAATGGGTGGACAACCCGGCCGCCACACCGGCCGATCTGGAGTCGCTGGCGGCGGCCGACGAGGCAGCCTGGCTGAGGGAACGCGCCCCCTTCCTGCTGTACTGAACGCACCGCCGCGGGACATGCCGGCGCCATCTCCGGCCATTCGCCCCGAGACGGTGCGGCAAGTGCCAACACTTTGTCGCATTCTCTACACTCACCCGACAGGCACCGGGCAAACAAAACAAAAACACTGATATTTCAATAGCTTGAATACTGGCACCACCCTTGCTAGGTAGATCGCGAGGAGAATGCCATGAGCCCACAGCCTTTCGTCACCATCAACGACACCACCCTGCGCGACGGCGAACAGTCGGCCGGCGTGGCGTTCTCGCTGGACGAAAAGCTGGACATCGCCCGCCAGCTGGCGGCCATCGGCCTCCCCGAACTGGAAGTCGGCATCCCGGCCATGGGCCCGGAAGAATGCGAATCCGTGCGCGCCGTCGCGGCGCTCGGCCTGGCACCGCGGCTGATGGTGTGGAGCCGCATGCACCCGGACGACATCGCCGCCTGCGCCAATCTCGGCGCGCACCTGATCGACATCTCGGTCCCCTCCTCGGACCAGCATCTGGCCTACAAGCTGAAACAGGAACGCAGCTGGCTGCTGCGCGAACTGCCGCGCTACATCGGTGCCGCCCGCGACCTCGGCCTGGAAGTCGGCCTCGGCTGCGAAGACGCCTCGCGCGCCGACATGAACTTCCTCTGCGCCCTGGCCGAAACCGCCGAGCGCGCCGGCGCCCGCCGCCTGCGCTTTGCCGACACGCTCGGCGTGCTCGAACCCTTCGGCACCTTCGAGCGCATCGCGCAGCTGCGCCGCAATACCGATCTCGAGATCGAAATGCACGCCCATGACGACATGGGCCTGGCCACCGCCAACACGCTGGCCGCCTGCAAGGCCGGCGCCACCCATGTGAACACCACGGTCAACGGCCTCGGCGAACGCGCCGGCAACGCGCCGCTGGAAGAAGTCGTACTCGGCCTCGGCAAGCTGCACGGCATCGCCACCGGCATCGACCTCAAAGGTTTCCCCGGCCTCTCGGCCAGTGTCGCCAGCGCCTCCGGCCGCGCCGTGCCCTGGCAGAAGAGCGTCGTCGGCGCCGGTGCCTTCACGCACGAAGCCGGCATCCATGTCGATGGCCTGCTCAAGCACCCGGACAACTACCAGGGCTTCGACCCGCGCGAAGTTGGCCAGGCCCACCGCATCGTGCTCGGCAAACATTCCGGTTCGCGGGCCGTCGAAGTCGTCTTTGCCGGACTCGGCATCGCACTGCAAGCCGGTGAAGCCGCCGCGCTGCTGCCGCTGGTCCGCCATTTCGTCGCCACCCGCAAGCGCCCGCCGGAATCCGGCGACCTGCAGGCACTCCTTACCTCCGTCCGGAGCCCCTTCCATGTCTGAAGCGATGACCATGACAGCTACCGCATCCGCCGCCCCGGGCCTTGGCTCGCTGCTTCGCGAAGACCTGGCCTGCGTCTTCCAGCGCGACCCAGCCGCCCGCTCGACGTTCGAAGTGCTCACCACCTACCCCGGCGTCCATGCCGTGCTCTGCCACCGCCTGTCGCACCGCCTGTGGCGTGCCGGCTGGCGCTTCCCGGCGCGCTTCCTGTCCTTCCTCGGACGGACGCTGACCAATGTAGACATCCATCCCGGCGCCCGCATCGGCCGCCGCTTCTTCATCGATCACGGCGCCGGCGTCGTCATCGGCGAGACCGCCGAGATCGGCGACGACGTGACCCTGTACCACGGCGTGACGCTCGGCGGCACCTCGTGGAACAAGGGCAAGCGTCATCCGACACTGGCCGACGGCGTCGTGGTCGGTGCCGGCGCCAAGATTCTCGGTCCCATCATCATCGGCGAACGGGTGCGCGTCGGCGCCAATTCGGTCGTCGTCAAGAACGTGCCGGCCGACCGGACGGTGGTCGGCATTCCCGGCCGGATCGTCGACACCCGGGTCGGCTCGGCACGCCCCGTCGATGGCATCAGCCTCGACCACAACCTGCTGCCGGACCCGGTGGCCAAGTCGATCGCCTGCCTGATCGAGCGCATCGAGATTCTGGAGAAGGAACTGGCGGAAGTCCGCCACACCGCGCCGCCGCCCGACCGCGCCGGCGAATGCAAGGTGTGCAGCGCCGGCGACCTCTGCTGCGAGAGCGAAACCATGCATGAGGCAGCGCACTGAGATGGACCTGCTCGATTTTTCCGACTGCAAGCTGTATTTCGAAGACGCCCTGCCGGCCGAAGCGGAACGGCTGATCGCCCAGGCGGCCAGCGAATACGGCGACCCGGCTGCCGAACTCTCGCTGTTGCGCGCCCACCTGCTGGCCCCGGAAAACCTCAGCGTGCTGGTCGGTCTCTATCGCTACTACTTCTATCAGCATCGCCTGGAAGATGCACTGGTCGTCGCCGAACGGGCAATGCAGCTGTCCGGACGCCATCTCGGCCTGCCGGCCGACTGGAACCTGATCGACGAGACACGCCTGGGCAGCGCCGCCAAGAACTCCTTCGGCCTGCTGCGCTTCTACCTGCTCGCCCTGAAAGCCGCCAGCGTCGTGCTGCTGCGCCTCGGCCAGATTTCCGCTTCGCGCGCCCGGCTGGTCAAGCTGGCCGACCTCGACAGCCGCGACCAGCTCGGCGCCGGCAAGCTGCTTGAAGTGGTCAATGAATTCCAGCAATCCGATGAACCCGAACTGTCACTAGCCGCTGCTTGAGGAGAACATGATGGAAGACACCCTGAGCCTCGCCGAAGCCATGGAAGACCTGGTTTCCGCCGAAGATTTCCTCGACTACTTCGAGGTGCCCTACGAAACCTCCGTGGTCCAGGTTAACCGCCTCCACATCCTGCAGCGCTTCCACGACTACCTGGCCAAGCAGGCCCCCAACCTGCCGCCCGAAGAAGAGCAGCAGCGCGGCATCTACCGCCTGTGGCTGGAACGTGCCTATCAGGACTTCGTCGTTTCCAACTCCATCACCGAGAAGGTCTTCGCCGTGTTCCAGAACCAGGCCAAGCCGGAAGGCGGCTTCAGCTCCTTCGTTTCCCTCGACAAGGTCTTCCAGAAATGATGAACGCCCGATGGGAGTACGGCGAAGCCGTGCGCCTGACCCGCAACGTACGCAACGACGGCACCTACCCCGGCCTCGACCCCGGTGCGCCGCTGGTCCGCCGCGGCAGCGTCGGCTACGTCGTCGATGTCGGCACCTTCCTTCAGGACCAGATCATCTATTCGGTGAACTTCCTCGAGGAGGGCAAGATCGTCGGCTGCCGGGAAGAGGAACTGATCGGCGGCGACGAGCCATGGACCCCTTCCCGCTTCGAGTTCCGAGACAAGGTGCAGGCCGCCAAAGGCCTCTCGGTGGGCGGCGAGGTACTGGTACCGGTCGGCGCCATCGGTGAAGTGATCAAGGTCGTTCGCGACGCGCCCGGCGGCGTCGCCTACCACATCCATTTCGACAGCCTGCCGGGGCGTGTCCTGCAGATTCCCGAAGATGCCCTGCAGGAAACTGTCGCCAAGGAGTAGAAAATGCTGCCCGGTTATCTCGAACTGAAGCTCTCCTGGGAACTCTTCCAGAAGGCACCGGAAACCCTCTCCGAACCGGAACGTAACCGTCTGTCCGAGGTTGCCCGCAAGCAGGACAGCATCGAACAGCGCATCCTGGCGAGCAGCGCGGCGGCAAATGTCGTCGTGCCCGACGCGACGCTGGCCACCCGTATTGCCGAAATCCGCGCCCGCTATCCGTCAGCCGATGAATTCAGCCAGGATCTCGAACGCAGCGGCCTCAACGAAAGCCTGCTGGCCGAAGCCGTCGAGCGCGACCTGCGTGTCGAAAGCGTGCTGGAAAAGGTCGCTTCGGGTACCGCACCGGTCACCGCCGTCGATGCCGAGATCTACTATCGCCTGCATCCGGAAGCCTTCGACCGGCCGGAAGCCCGCCGCCTGCGCCATGTACTGGTCACCTTCAACAGCCCGCAGGAAAAGGACAAGGCGCACGCCCAACTGACCGCCTTGCGCGTTAAGGTACGCACGCCCGACAGTTTTGCCGCGGCAGCGCTGCGTCACTCGCAATGCCCGACGGCGATGGAAGGCGGGCAACTGGGCGTGGTCAAGCGCGGCCAGCTGTTCGCCGAACTGGAGCCGGCCGCCTTCGCGCTGACCGAAGGCGAAGTCAGTGATGTCCTCGAATCGCCGATCGGCCTGCACATCCTGCGGTGCGACGAAATCATGCCGAGCGGCATGCTGCCCTTTGCCGAAGTCAGCCAGCGCATCATCGAACGCCTGACCGACAAGCGCCGGCGCGAAGCCCAGCGCGACTGGATCAAGGGCCTGCCGGCCCCGCGCTGAAACCGCCTGGAGCACACCCGGCCCCGTTGCACCGGGCCAGGTGTGCCGCGCAAGCACCGATTTCCCGCTTGGCATACCGCCAACCGATCCCGGCCCCCAGCATTCGGCAGCTTCTCCGTTGCACGAAAAAACTGGAAAACAGCGGGCAAAGGGCACTAGACTGACGGGAATCGTTCCCATCGAAGCCTGCCCAAGCCCCCATGAGCGACCTCCCAGACGAAGACAAGCGTACCGGCAAGGACCGCCGCGAACTTGATGTCGGGCCTCCTTACGGCACCGACGAACGCCGGCAGAAGCCGGAACGCCGCGGCCCCGAGGTCGAGGAAGTTGAGTTCGACGAACACATCGAGGTCCTGCCGGTCGTCAAGTGCGACAGGGATCCCGTCTGAAGGCCGGCCCCGGCCTCGCCATCAGTTGCGACGGCTGAACGCGTAGAACAGGTTCGGTTCGCTGACCACGTACAGGTTGCCCCTGTCATCCATGCTCATGCCTTCCGCTTGAGGGACATCCAGGCTCAGTGCGTGTTCCCCTGCCGTCAGTGACATCCTGCCGAGCAGACGGCCATCGCCATCAATCTCGATGACTGCCCGCGAATCGTCGGACAGCACCAGCAAATGCCCGCTTTGCGCATCATGGTGGAGACTGGAGATATCGCGTACCGCCAAGGCAGCGTCGCGTTCCGGATTGTCGAGAATCTGCAGCGACCGGTTCGCCACATTCTCCGGGGCCACGAAGCCGACCACCTCGTAGATGCGCAGCGGCGACTTTTCCTTGGCGACGAACAGGCGATCCCCGACCCGGTCGTAGGCCAGTCCCTCGAAGCCCTTATTGCCGTTGCGGCCGATGCCGATGACCAACTGGCGCATGCCTTGCGCATCGAGACGGGTCGTCGTCTCGTCAATCGACAATTCGACGAGAGCCTGCCGGCGTTCGTCGGTGACCACATAGCGGCCCGGCCCGACATACTCGATGGCCTCGGGATCTTCCAGACCGGACAGCGGGATGCGCCGCAGCACGTCGCCGCGCAGCGACAGCTCGATGATTTCCGGGCGCTTGTTGGTGATGGCAAATAAGGTCCCGCGGTCCGGATCGTAAGTCAGCCCCGAGACATCGGAATCGATACCGGCAATCGGCCGCGCATCGATGGTCACGGCAAATTCCGACAGCCCCAGCCCTGCTCCCCCGCCTTCCGGCGCCAGCCAGCCGGCCCACGGCCAGGCCCGCTCGATGCCGGGCGTCGTCGCATTGCGCAATACCAGGGCGGCAATCACCACGGCTGGCAGCAACAGCATGATGACAATGCTCCGCCGCCAGAAGCGGTTGCGCGGCCAGGCACCGGCCGGATCGCCGGCCAGCGGAAGATAGACAGTCTCGGAAGATTTCTTCGACACGGCAGCACTCTCTGTTTTTCTGGAATGCGGCCATTCTGCAGAGCCAATGTAAACGGATCATGACGCTAAAATTCATGGCGCGTTTAACCTCGCAGCCCCAGCATTACGCGGATGAAATCAAACCACCTCCCCCTCCTGCTCCTGCTCATCGCCCTGGCCACCCCGGCCGGCGCCGAAGAGCAGTACGTCATCCGCCGCGCCGTCGAGGCCGGGCAGCTGAAATCCCTCTCCGAAATCCTGGCCACCGTCCAGGCCGCCCACCCCGGCAAGGTGCTCGACGTCGACCTGGAGCGCGACCGTAGCGGCCGGCGGGTCTACGAAATCACCATCCTCAAGGGCAACGGCCAACGCACCAAGGTGCTGATCGACGCGGTCAACGGCAACGAGCTGCAGCAGACAGGCAGCCCACCCGCCCGCGCCTCGGTGCCCAAGGTACTGCGCGGCCTGCTGGCGCGCCACCCCGGCCACGTCCTGGAAGTGGAACTGAAACAGGGCACCGACCAGCAACTGATCTACGAAGTCCAGCTGATCCTGCTCGACGGCCGGCTCCGCGAATTCGTCATCGATGCCCAGAGCGGCGAAACGATCAGCGATGGCGGCCACCGTCGCGAAGTGCTCAACCGCCTGCGCCCCCTGCCCGACATTCTCGACCGCCTGCCGGCCCGCTACCGGGGCGAGATCCAGGAGATCGAACTGGAGTACGACCAGGAGGGCAAATACTTCTACGAAATCGAAGTGCGCCTGCCTGACGGCCGGGTTCTCGAACTCGATGTCGACGCCATCTCCGGCAAGATCCTCAACGGCGAGGAAATCGAGCGATGAGGGTGCTGGTCGTCGAAGACGATGCCGAACTGGCCGCCAGCATCGCCGCCGGCCTGCGCCAGGACGGCATGATTGCCGAAACCGTCGGCAACGGCGACGAGGCAGCCTTCCTCGGCTGCACCGAAGACTATGACGCAGCCGTTCTCGATCTCGGCCTGCCGGGGCAGGACGGCGTCTCTGTCCTGCGCCACTGGCGCGAACAAGGCCGCCGCATGCCGGTTCTCGTCCTCACCGCGCGCGGCCGCTGGAGCGACAAGCTGGCCAGCTTCGACGCCGGCGCCGACGATTACCTGACCAAACCCTTCCTGCAGGAAGAAGTGGCGCTCCGCCTGCGCGTGCTGAAGCGTCGCTCGCTCGGCCATGCCAGCCCCATCCTGCAGGCCGGCCCGCTGCAATACGACGCCAACGCCGACCGCTTCACCCTGGATGGCCAGCCGCTCAGCATGACCGCCCAGGAACAGCGCATCCTCGCCTACCTGATGCAGCGCAAGGGCCACGTCGTAACCCGCAGCGAAATCAGCGAGCATGTTTACGCCCGCGACCTCGACCCCGACTCGAACACGCTCGACGTACTGATCGGCCGCATCCGCCGCAAGCTCGGCCATCCCCTGATCCACACCGAACGCGGCCGCGGCTTCCGGCTGGCCGATGACGCCGATGGCACTGCCGACACTTGAACGCCGGGGACTGAGCGCCCGCCTCTTCGTCATCGGCGCCCTCGCCGCGCTGCTGGTCAGCGCCCTCGGCGGCTGGGCGCTGCGCCAGAGCGTGCAGGACAGCCTCTACAAAAGCTTCGCCCAGCGTCTCGACGAAAAGGCGCAGCGTCTGATCGCCGACCTGCACCTGCTCCCCGACGGCAGCCTGATCCTCAGCCCGGGCCGCAACAACGACGAATTCGGACGTATCTTCTCCGGCTGGTACTGGCAACTGGAAAGCGGCGGCGGCGAGATACTTGGTTCGCGCTCGCTGTGGGACACCTCGCTGAACACCCGCAACGCCCGCCCCCTATCCCGCGAGCTTTCGCTGCAACGCCTGCCCGGCCCGCAGGAAATGCCGCTGATCGGCAACGCCTACCCGGTCGAGATCGACGAAAAGCACGCCGTGCTGTAC
>WBUO01000172.1 GCA_008933675.1 Dechloromonas sp. | reverse complement strand
GTCGAAGCCGATGCTGCCCCCCATCAGTTCCACCAGTCGGCGGGTGATCGACAGGCCGATGCCGGTACCCTCGACCTGGCTGACGCCGAGCCGGTCGAAGGGCTGGAAGACGCGCCGGGCGAGATCGGGCGGGATACCGTGGCCGGTATCGGCAACGGTCAGGCGGATGCCGCCGGCGCCGACGCCGACGCTGAGCGTCAGCTGGCCGCCGACACGGTTGTACTTGATGCCGTTGGACAGCAGGTTGAGCAGCACCTGCTTCAGGCGCTTGCGATCGCCGCGGACCAGCAGGCCCGTGCAGGCGCCGGCGGCCAGACGGACCTGACGGTCGACTGCCTGCGGCGATACCAGGGCGATGCATTCATTGAGCAAGGGGGCCAGGGCCAGGTTTTCCATCTCGATATGCAGATGTCCGGCCTCGATCGCCGACAGGTCGAGCACTTCGTCGATCAGCGTGCGCAGGTGCTGGCCGCCTTGCCGGATGTGGGTGATGCACTCCAGCTGGCCGGCGCTCAGCGGTGCGTCGAGGCCGCGTTCGAGCACCTGGGCGAAGCCGAGGATGGCATTGAGTGGCGTGCGCAGTTCATGGCTCATGCGCGCCATGAACTCCGACTTGGCCAGACTGGCCTGATCGGCTGCGATCAATGCCTGTTTCAGGTGGCTGACATCGCTCCAGATCACCACCGTGCCCCCCTCGCGCGTGCGCCGTTCGGTGGCACGCAACCAGCGCCCGCCAGCCAGAGGAATCTCGCTCGAGCCCTCGGCCCGGCGATGCAGTTCCAGGCGTTGCGCGACCCAGTCTGCCATCTGTTCGTCGGGAACGGCATAGAAGCGCTGTTCGGCGATGGCACGGATGAATTCGGGAAATGACATGCCGAGCTTGATGATCTCGCCGCGCAGCGGGAAGGCCTCGGTGAAACGCAGGTTGTACAGGCGCAGGCGGTCCTCGTCATCGAACAGGGCGAAGGCATCGTCGAGCGCCTCGATGGCATCGACCAGGCGCTCCTGGAAGCGCTGCAGCTTGATTTCGGCCTGCCAGCGTTCGCTGATGTCGCGAAAGGAAACGACCGCCCCGTCGCCATCCGGGCGCGGTGCCACCGTGTATTCGACCGGAAAGCCGCCGGCTTCGCCGGGGCGGCGGAAGCGCCCGTCGGAACGGCGCAGCGTGCCGCTCTCGGCCAGTACCTGGCAGATCGGGCAGCCGGCGCTGCTGTGCATGATCTCGTGATGGCTGGCGAGGCCGAGCAGCTGTGCGCTGTCGCTGCCGAGCAGGGCAGCCGCTGCCGGATTGGCGAAGCTGATGCGGCCGTCGCGATCGACGCCGAAGATGCCTTCGCCGGCTGTCTGCAGGATCAGCTGATTCTTTTCGACGACCTGGCGCAGTGCCTTTTCCGAAGCCGCCTGCTCGTCCAGCGACCGGCGGACCTGAGTGATCAGCGGGCGCAGAACGCCGAAGGCCGAAAAGCCGAGCAGAGCCAGCGCCGCCAGCAGTGAGCACCATAACAGCAGGCGCAATGTGTCGGTACCGGCCTCGCTTTCCGTCTGGTACTGGTCGACCAGTTCGTCGAGGGCAACCAGCAGGTCGCCGCGGCTGATGCGGATCAGTTCTTCGGCGCTGGCACGGTAATCAGTACCGTCGGCGATTCGCCGCAGCAGTTCGTCGCCGAGTGCGAGAAACGATTCCATGGCGGCATCGAGGCCGTCCGGGCCGCTGTAACGGGCGCGTAACTGCTCGCTGTAGGGGGCGCGGATGCCCAGCTTCGCATCGCCACGGGCCAGGGCGGTGTGGACGGCCGCCATCTGTTGCAGGGCGAGCCTGAGATCGGCAAGATTCCCGGCGCTCGGCTGTTGCAGATACTGGCTGCCGAGCAGGCCGATGCGTTGCGACAGCATGCGCCGCTTGCCGGCATGGTTGATCTCGGCGGCGCTGGCCCGCTCGGCGGTGGTTTCGCCCGCAAGCAGGAAATAGGCAAAAACGGCGACCATGGCCAGCAGGAAAAATATCAGCATCGAGCGCCGGCTCAGCCGCTCGATCGTCGCTTGTCCCGATAGCCGGAGGCTGTTCTCCACGCCACATCCCCTTCACAGTTTGGTGCCCGGGGGATTGTGATCGAATCGACAGGCGGTGAAATCGATATATATCAAAAGCAATAGACAGCCATGACAAAGGCTTTGCCCGCGCCAAATGCCGGCACTCAGGATGCCGGGCAGGCGGGATTGCATGCCGTCTGTGTAACTTTGGTTACACAGGATGTCATATGGAGTCGCTACAATCCGGCCACCCCCTCACTCGTTAAGGAGAAATCCCATGAAGAAGCTCGTACTCGCTGCGCTCGCCCTCACGCTGGCCGGTGGCGCCTCCGCCCAGGTCAAGCCGGAAGATGCCATCAAGTGGCGTCAGTCCGCCTATGCCACCATGGGCTGGAGCATGGCCCGCATCAAGATGAACGTCGAAGGTACCTATAACAAGGACGAGGTGATCAAGGCGGCGACCGTCATCCAGTCCATCGCCAACTCCGGCATGGGTTCCCTTTACCTGCCCGGCACCGACAAGGGCAAGGGCTGGGAGGAAACGCGCGTCAAGCCCGAGTTCTTCACCAACAAGGACGGTGTCGGCAAGGTGGCCATGGCCTTCAACAAGGAGGCCAACGAGATGGCCAAGGTTGCCGCCAGCGGCGACGTCGCTGCCGTCAAGGAACAGTTCGGCAAGCTGGGCGGTACCTGCAAGGGCTGTCACGACGACTTCAAGATAAAGAAGTAAGCGGTCTTCATGTATAACAAGCAGGCGCCTCTGGGCGCCTGTTTTGCTTTCCCCTATCTCGTCAGAAGAAAACAACATGAACAGCAAACACTTCCGCTTATGGGACCTGCCCACCCGCCTGTTTCACTGGCTGCTCGTGCTGGCCATCATTGCCGCCATCGTCAGCGGGCAGCTCGGCGGCAATCTGATCGTCTGGCATGGGCGTATCGGCATTTTCATCGTCGGTCTGGTGGTATTCCGCCTGATCTGGGGGCTGCTGGGCTCGACCTATGCGCGTTTCGCCCATTTTTTCCCAAGCCCGGCCAGAATCAAGGCTTATCTGCGCGGCGAGTGGCACCAGCCAGGGCACAACCCCCTGGGTGCCTTGTCGGTGTTCGCGCTCCTCGGCTTGATCACCTTTCAGGCAGTTTCCGGCCTCTTCGCCAACGATGACATCGCGTTCAACGGTCCGCTCTACGATCTGGTTGGCAGGGACCTGAGCAACCGCCTGAGCGGCCTGCATCACCTGGTCTCGAACGGGCTTTATGTGCTGATTGCCCTGCATCTGGCGGCGATCGCCTTCTACGGGCACATCAAGAAGAAAAACCTGGTCAAGGCGATGATCAGCGGCCGGCATGAAGGCGAGGGCGAAGACGCACGCGGGGGCGGCCTGGTCGCCTTGGTCGTTGCACTGCTTGTGGCTGCCGCAGCGATCTATGGCGCCAGCGGCGCCTGGCTGCCGGAACCGCCGCCGCCACCGCCGGCAGCTGAAACGCCCAGCTGGTAGGCAGACGAAAAGAAAGCCGCCCGCGGGCGGCTTTCTTCATGGCGGCAAGCGGTGCTCAGACCACGGCGCCGTCTTCGTTGGCGCCTTCGATGACCTTCTTGGGCTTGATGAACTGTTCGCGCGAGACCCCCAGCCACATGACCAGCGGGCTGGCGACGAGCACCGAGGAGTAGATGCCGAAGCAGATGCCGATGGTCAGCGCCAGCGAGAAGTAATACAGCGTCTCACCGCCGAAGATCAGCATCGACAGCACCATGATCTGGGTCGAGCCGTGGGTGATGATCGTCCGGCTGATCGTGCTGGTGATGGCGTGGTCGAGCACCTGCGGTGTGGTCAGGCCGCGCACCTTCTTGAAGGTTTCGCGGACGCGGTCGAAGACCACCACCGACTCGTTGACCGAGTAGCCGAGTACGGCCAGCACGGCGGCCAGCACCGACAGCGAGAATTCCCACTGGAAGGCGGCGAAGAAGCCGAGGATGATGATCACGTCGTGCAGGTTGGCGATGATCGCCGAGACCGAGAAGCGCCATTCGAAGCGGAAGGCGAGGTAGATCATGATGCCGAGGATGACGACCAGCAGCGCCATGGCGCCGTTCTCGGCGAGCTCCTTGCCGACCTGCGGGCCGACGTACTCGACGCGACGCAATTCGGCGCCGGGCGCATCGGCATTCAGCGCCGCCATCACCTGTTCGCCCTGTTTGGCGCTTTCCTGCGCGTCGCGCAGCGGCAGGCGGATCAGCACGTCCTGCGAGGAACCGAAGTTCTGCACCTGGAAGTCCGAGAAGCCGGCCTTGCCGAGCGCTCCGCGCATCTTCTCGAGATCGGCCGACTGCTTGTAGCTGACCTCGATCAGCGTGCCGCCGGTGAATTCCACCGACAGGTGCAGGCCCTTGGTCGCCAGGAAGAAGACGGCCAGCAGGAAGGTGACGAGCGAGATGATGTTGAACTTCAGCGCATGGCGCATGAAGGGGATGTCTTTTTTGATGCGGAAGAATTCCATGTCCGTGCGTCCTTATTTCTTGCCGCCGGCGGCAGCGACGCCGGGCTTCCAGATCTGGCCGATGGCGACCTTGGCGAGCTTCTTCTGGCGACCGTAGATCAGGTTGACCAGGGCACGCGAAACGACGACCGACGAGAAGATCGAGGTCAGGATGCCCAGGCAGTGAACGACGGCGAAGCCGCGCACCGGGCCGGAGCCGAAGATGAGCAGGGCCAGGCCGGCAATCAGCGTGGTGATGTTGGAATCGAGAATGGTGCCGAAGGCGCGTTCGTAGCCTTCCGAAATGGCGGCCTGCGGCGGCATGCCGGCGCGCAGTTCCTCGCGTACCCGCTCGTTGATCAGCACGTTGGCGTCGATGGCCATACCCAATGTCAACGCGATGGCCGCGATGCCGGGCAGGGTCAGCGTGGCCTGCAGCATGGAGAGCAGGGCGACCAGCAACAGCAGGTTGGAGGCCAGGGCGAGCACCGAGACGACGCCGAACATCTGGTAGTAGACGATCATGAACACGGCGATGGCGACGAAGCCCCACAGTGTCGAGTTGAAGCCTTTCTCGATGTTCTCGGCACCGAGCGACGGGCCGATGGTGCGTTCCTCGACGATGTCCATCGGCGCCGCCAGCGAGCCGGCGCGCAGCAGCAGGGCGACGTCGTTGGCCTCGGTGGTGGTCATGCGGCCGGAAATCTGCACGCGGCCGCCACCGATCTCTGTCCGGATGACCGGGGCGGTGACCACTTCGCCCTTGCCCTTTTCAATGAGCAGGATGGCCATGCGCTTGCCGACGTTCTCGCGGGTGACGTCCTTGAAGATGCGGGCACCGGCGGCGTCCAGCGTCAGGTGCACGGCAGGCTCGTTGGTCTGGCCGTCGAAGCCCGGCTGGGCATCGGTCAGGCGGTCACCGGTGAGGACGACCTGCTTCTTGACCAGCAGCGGCGAGCCGCCGCGTTCGGTGTAAACCTCGGTACCGAAGGGGACGCTGCCGGCGAGGGCGGCTTCGAGGACACCGGGCGCGTCGTCCACCATGCAGATTTCCAGCGTCGCCGTGCGGCCGAGGATGTCCTTGGCCTTGGCGGTGTCCTGCACGCCAGGCAGCTGGACGACGATGCGGTCGGCCCCCTGCTGCTGGATTACCGGTTCGGCGACGCCGAGTTCGTTGATCCGGTTGTGCAGCGTCGTGATGTTCTGCTTCAGCGCGAATTCGCCGATCTTCTTCTGGGCTTCCGGCTTCAGCGTGGCGATCAGGCGGACGTCGCTGCCGTCGCCGGCCTCGGTCAGCTGCAGGTCGGGCTGGTTGTCGCCGATGGCGGCCCGCGCCTTGTCGCGCGTCTCGGCATCGCGGAAATTGATGACGATGCGCTCGCCTTCGCGGTTGATGCCGGCGTGACGCAGGTTCTTGTCGCGCATCACCGTGCGCAGGTCGGCCGAGGTCGAATCGAGGCGCTTGGTCAGCGCCCCCTTCATGTCCACCTGGAGCAGGAAATGCACGCCGCCGCGCAGGTCGAGGCCGAGGTACATGGGCAGCGCATTGAGCGAGGTCAGCCAGCGTGGCGAGGCGGTCAGCAGGTTCAGCGCGATGACGTATTGCGGGTCACTGGCGTCCGGGTTGAAGGTTTTCTCCAGCACGTCCTTGGCCTTCAGCTGGATGTCGGTGCTGGTGAAGCGGGCCTTGACGCCGACGCTGTCGAGCTGGATGCCGTCATGGGCGATGCCGGCGCTCTTCAGGGCGTCCTCGGCGCGGCTCAGCGTACCGTTGTCCACCTTGAGCGTGGCTTTGGCGCTGGAGACCTGAACGGCGGGGGATTCGCCGTAGAAGTTGGGCAGGGTATAGATGAAACCCAGCACCAGCGACACGGCGACGATGATGTACTTCCAGAGGGGATAGCGATTCATGGCGGCTTCAAAGCGAAGAAGGCGGCCAGCGGCCGCCTTCCGGGGTGATTACAGCGACTTCAGCGTGCCCTTGGGCAGGACCAGCGCAACGGCCGGCTTCTGGACGATGACTTCGGTGCCTTCGGCGATTTCGACATTGACGTAGCCTTCGCCGACCTTGGTGACGCGGCCGACCAGGCCGCCGCCGGTGACGATTTCGTCGCCTTTCTGCAGGGCTTCGAGCAATGCCTTGTGTTCCTTGGCCTTCTTCATCTGCGGGCGGATCATCAGGAACCACAGCACGACGAACATCAGGATCATCGGCAGCAGCTGCATGAAGCCGCCGGTCGGGTCGGCGGCGCCGGCGGTTTGGGCGTGGGCAAGGCTAATCATGGGGAATGTCTCCGGATAACGAAAAATTCAGAACGGGCGATTCTATCACCGGCCCGCGGATCGGTCTTGGGCGAAGGCGGCTGACCATTCGTCCAGTTTTCCCGATTCGATGGCGGCGCGCATCTCGGCCATGATGACCTGATAGAAATGCAGGTTGTGGATGGTGTTCAGCATGCCGCCGAGAATTTCGCCGCAGCGGAACAGGTGATGCAGATAGGCGCGGCTGAACTGGCGGCAGGTGTAGCAAGAGCAGGACGGGTCGAGCGGGCCCGTATCGGTCTTGTAGCGGGCGTTCTTGATCTTGACGTCGCCGAAGCGGGTGAACAGGTGGCCGTTGCGCGCGTTGCGCGTCGGCATCACGCAGTCGAACATGTCGATGCCGCGCTTGACGGCGAACACCAGGTCTTCCGGCGTGCCGACGCCCATCAGGTAACGCGGCTTGTGCGCCGGCATTTTCGGTGCGACATGTTCGAGGATGCGCGCCATGTCCTCCTTCGGCTCGCCGACCGACAGGCCGCCGATGGCCATGCCGTCGAAGCCGATGTCGTCCAGGCCGGCCAGCGACTCGTCGCGCAGGTCCTCATACATGCCGCCCTGGACGATGCCGAACAGCGCGTTCCGGTTTTCCAGCTTGTTGTGCTCGGCGCGCGAGCGTTTCGCCCAGCGCATCGACAGGCGCATCGAGGCGGCGGCCTCCTCGCGCGTCGCCGGATACGGCGTGCATTCGTCGAAGATCATCACGATGTCCGAGTTCAGCACATGCTGGATCTGCATCGAGATTTCCGGCGACAGGAACAGCTTGGCGCCGTCGTGCGGCGAACTGAACTTGACGCCATCCTCGGTGATCTTGCGCAGGGCGCCCAGCGAGAACACCTGGAAGCCGCCGGAGTCGGTCAGGATCGGCTTCTGCCAGTTCATGAAGTCGTGCAGGCCGTTGTGCGCCTTGATCACCTCCAGGCCCGGACGCAGCCACAGGTGGAAGGTGTTGCCCAGGCAGATCTGCGCGCCGATGTCGTGCAGGCTCTGCGGCGTCATCGCCTTGACCGTGCCGTAGGTGCCGACCGGCATGAAGACGGGGGTCTGCACCTGGCCGTGGGCCAGTGTCAGCGTGCCGCGGCGGGCGGCGCCGTCGGTCTTGAGGAGTTCGAATTGCATGCGCGGATGGTCTCGTCGGGCGTCGGTGGGCAGGGCCCGGGGAAGCGCATTGTAGCCGCTCGCCCGGACTCGCGGGATCAGGGGGCGTAGGGCAGGTTGCGGCCGAGGAAGGCCGTCCCCGGGATCGGGTTGAAGCTGACCGGCTCGGCATCGCGAAAACCGAGTTCGGCGTAGAGCTGCCGGGCGGCGGCGAATTCGGGCAGGACGTCGAGGCAGACGCGGCGATAGCCGGCGTCGCCGGCCAGCGTCAGCGCCCGTTCGACCAGGCGGCGGCCGAGGCCGGTGCCGCGGGCGGCTGGCCGGACGTAAACGCGCTTGAGTTCGCAACGCTCGGCGTCGACCCGGCGCCAGGCGGCGCAACCGACCACCGTGCCGGCTTGCCAGGCGAGCAGCAGGCCGCCGTCGGGGGCTGCGTACTTGCCCGGCAGGCTGGCGAATTCGTCAGCATGGTCCTGGTAGTCGAGGCTGACACTGGGACTGGCGACGTACTCGCGGAAGATTGCCAGCACCGACTCGCTGTCCTCCGGAAAGCGGGCGGCGCGGATGTCCTCGGCAGCGGCGGTCATGGCTGGGTGCGTTCGAGCAGCATGGCGTCGCCGTAGCTGAAGAAGCGGTAGCGTTCGGCAACGGCGTGGGCGTAGGCGGCGCGGATCGCGTCGTAGCCGGCGAAGGCCGAGACGAGCATCATCAGCGTCGATTTCGGCAGGTGGAAATTGGTGATCAGCCGGTCGACCACCTTGAAGCGGTAGCCGGGGGTGATGAAGATGTCGGTCTCGCCGCTGCCGGCATTGACGCTGCCATTTTCGGCGGCAGCCGATTCGAGGGTG
>WBUO01000171.1 GCA_008933675.1 Dechloromonas sp. | reverse complement strand
GGTCTATTTCGATTCCACCATTACCGCCCGTGACACCTATTTCGCGGGTCGCTGCGACGCTTATGTCACCGATGGTCTTGCGGCGCAGAGCCAGATCGCAACCGTCGCGAAAAATCCCGCGGATCACAACACCATGTACACCGGCGACGCGATCGAGCCGAATGGCGTTGCGATCCGGCGCGGCGACGACAAGCTGTTCGACGTTGCCCGATGGACCGTCAACGCCCTGATCTGGGCAGAGAAAAACGGTATCACCCAGGCCAATGTCGACGAAATGGCACGCAACGGCGACGAACTCACCAAAAGGATACTTGGCGGCGACCCCAGTTTCGGCCGAGCCATGGGACTCGATCCCAAATGGGCCTATAACGTCATCAAACAGGTCGGAAATTATCAGGAAATCTGGGACCGGAATCTTGGTGCCGACACGCCGATCAAGGCCGACCGCCGCTTGAACAAGCTGTACTCGGACGGCGGCCTCATGTTTCCCTTGCCTTGGGAGTGAGGAGCGTGACCGCAGTGGAAAGGGCGAGCAGCGTCTTTTGGACGCGGCGTCGGCGCGACCTCGCCTATCAGACATTGTCGCTGCTGGCGGTATTCGGTTTCGCGACGCTCATCGTTGCGACCGCGTCGAATAATCTCGCCGAGCGCGGAATCGAGGCGGGAACGGAATTTCTTGGTGATCGGGCAGGATTCAGCCTTTCCGAGACCTCGCTTCCCTATTCGCCTGACGACAGCAATCTGTGGGCTATTCTCGTCGGTATCGGCAACACGCTGGTGGTCGCGGGTCTCGTCTCGCTCTACTCGACGATCCTTGGCCTGTTTCTCGGCATCGCCAGGATCAGTGACAACCCGCTTGCCGCCGGCCTGTCGAAGGCATGGGTCGAAGTCGCGCGCAATTCTCCGCCGATCCTGATCCTGCTCTTCCTCTACAGCGCGATCGGTAAGGTGCTTCCCATCGTCGACGCGGTAACATTAATGCCGCATATCCTCGTTTCGCAGCGCGGGTTCGCGCTCCCCTGGTTTTCACATCCGGGATCCGCTCTGTCGATGGCACTCGGTGCCGCGGCGGCTATCGCACTGCTCCTTTGGACGAACCGGGCCGTAACGCGGGCCCAGCAGCGAACCGGGCGGAGGCCTCCCTGGCTGAAATTCGTTTCGCTTGCGCTTGGTAGCATCTTCCTGTCGCTGGTACTGTTCACATGGCAGGATATCAAAGCGGATCTGCCCGTTGCGAACGGTCCGGACATCAGCGGCGGGATCGTGGTGTCGCCGGAGTTCTTTTCCCTGATTGTCGGCCTGACATTTTACACCACCGGTTTTGTCGCGGAAATCATCCGCACGGGGCTTCTCTCCGTTCCCCGAGGCCAGTGGGAAGCGGGATATTCGATTGGACTCTCGCGGTGGCGCACACTCCGGCTGGTGGTCATTCCGCAAATGTTGCGCGTGATCATTCCGCCAATGACGAGCCAGTATATCAACATCGTCAAGAACAGCACGCTGGTCATTGCTATCGGCTACGCCGACTTCATGGTGGTGATGGGAACGATGATCAACAAGACGAGCCATGCGATCGAGGGGACGCTGATCATCATCGCGACCTATCTGCTGATCAACCTGTCGCTGTCAGCGCTGATGAGCCGGGTCAATCGTCTCGTACAGGTGGCGGAACGATGATGGCCAGGGCACGCATCGTAACGATGGCCGGAACGCCATCCCTCGCGCGGCGTCTGGTCGGGTCTCCCGGCAACGCTCTCATCACACTGTTGCTCGCGGCATCGATGGTCGTGATACTGCCTCCGCTCGTTCGCTGGGCGATCACCGACGCCGCGCTTTTTCCGGCGGTGCCGGAAAGTTGCCGGGCCGTTTCCGGCGCATGCTGGAGCTTCATCGTCGCCAAGCACAGCCAGATTCTGTTCGGCATCTATCCCGATGCACAGCGGTGGCGTCCGCTTGTCGTTTGCGTCATCCTTCTCGGCCTGCTGGTCTTTTCGGTGAGGCCTCGCGCCTGGCAACCCCGGCTAGCCATTGCGTGGTTCGCCGCCCTGGGCCTCTCGTGGTGGTTGATGGCTGGAGGCGCGGGCCTGGTTCCCGTCGGATCGGATCTCTGGGGCGGTTTGCCCGTGACCCTCATCCTCACTGTCGTCGCGATCGGCCTCGGCTTCCCGACCGGCGTCCTTCTCGCGCTTGCGCGGCGATCGACCCTGCCGGTTATAAGGCTACTAGCGACCTTGTTCATCGAGACGACGCGCGCGCTCCCCCTGTTGAGCATTCTCTTCATCGCATCGATCATGCTTCCTCTGCTGCTCCCCGAAGAAATTCTCCCGGACAAATTCTTTCGGGCGCTCATTGCGCTATACCTCTTTGCATCGGCTTATCTCGCCGAAGTGGTCAGAGGCGGCCTGCAGGCTATCCCGAGGGGGCAATATGAAGCGGGCGAAGCGCTCGGGCTCCCCTATTGGCAGCTGCATCTCAAAATCATCCTGCCCCAGGCGATCGTCGTCGTGATTCCGGCGCTGACCAATACCGTCATCGTGATGATCAAAAATACGAGTCTCGTGCTGGTCGTTGGCCTGTTCGACCTGATCAGTTCGGGCAAGGCCGCCCTCGCCGATCCGGCGTGGAGTTCGCCGTCGATCGAAACCTATCTGTTCATCACGCTGATCTATTTCCTGCTCTGTTTCGGATTCAGCCGCTTTGCTGACCGGCTCGAGCGACGAACGAAAGTCCCCACAAAATGAATGAGTCCAATCAGGTTCCCGTCGTCACCCTGTCGAATGTGGAAAAGCATTTTGGAGCCTTTCAGGCTCTCCGTTCGGTGAATCTCGAGGTTGCACGCGGCGAACGGATCGTGATCTGCGGCCCGTCGGGATCTGGCAAATCAACGCTGATCCGTTGCATCAACCAGCTCGAACGGCATGAAGCCGGGGACATTTTGGTCAACGGGCGCAAGGTGGGCTCCGAACCCAAGCAGCTTGAAGCCATCCGCCGGGAAGTCGGGATGGTCTTTCAGAGCTTCAACCTTTTCCCCCATCTGACCATTCTCGAGAATTGCACATTGGCACCGATATGGGTCAGAAAGCTTTCCAAGAGAGAGGCCGACGAAAAGGCGATGGCGCTGCTGGAGCGCGTTCGTATACCCGATCAGGCCCACAAGAAGCCGGGCCAGCTTTCCGGTGGCCAGCAGCAACGCGTTGCGATCGCACGCGCCCTGTGCATGGAACCGAGCATCATGTTGTTCGACGAGCCCACTTCCGCGCTCGATCCCGAAATGGTCAAGGAAGTTCTGGACGTGATGCTGGGCCTCGCCGAGGATGGAATGACCATGCTCGTGGTGACCCATGAAATGGGATTCGCCCGTCAGGCGGCGGATCGAATCATCTTCATGGACGAGGGCCGTATTCTGGAGTCCGCGACGCCAGAGAAATTCTTTGCCGATCCGGAGCACGAGCGCACGAGAGCCTTTCTTAGCCAGATTCTGCATTGAGGAGCGTCCAGGTCGGCTCGCTCTCCTGTATGCCGGTCCCGGAAAAGCCAATGCAGAGATGGCACCAGGCTGTCGAGATGGAACTCGAACGGGCCAACTGACGCCGCATACCCTTGCCGCCCGCCTTCTCGGCGATGTGATCGCTCTGCTTGCAATGGTTGCGGGCGGAGCAGTCCAAAGCCGTGTTCGACAACATGCCTGCACTTGTCCGGCAGGCGATCCGCGCAATCCAGTTTGGGGCAGGAATCGGCAAATGCCGGGGAGCCGCGACCAAGGCGAGCGAACCGATGCCGGACCGTGAACGCTTCGCTTGTCGCACGGCAAATAAAAAGATATCCGCGAGAAAGCTACATCCGGAATCATATCGTGGCCCGGATGTCGTGACCGGCAAGCGGAAGGCCCGCAAGGACTGGCCCGATCCGCGCAAACCCAAGACCGAACTCGTCAAGGAAATGCAGGCCGCCGTCGCAAGCAGCGGATCTGGAAATACGTCCTACAAGGCGGCGGTAAGCTCGAAGCGGTTCCCCGGATGCGTCAGCGTCGCAAAGGAAGCGACTCTTCCCTGGCTCCAGGTTCGGCGTGTCATGACGAGCGCGGGCTCTCCCGCGCGCATATGAAGGAGCTTGCGAACACGCGGCTCAGGCATGACCGAACGTACCCGATGCTCGAAGCGTTCGATCGGTGCGACCTGCGTCAGATATTCGTTGGGCGTATGTTCGGAGAAGTCCAGATTGCAGTAGCCGGGCGCGATCGCGGCCAAAACATAGCGGTCTTCGAGCTGGAGCGGCTCGCCAGCCTCATAATGAACGATGATCGAATGAAAGACCGAGGTTCCGATCGCTACGCCCAGAAGCGGCGCCGAATCGGCATCGCTCTTGAGCGCTGCATTCTCGACCACCTCGGCGTGATATTCATGACCGCGCCCACGGATTTCGTCGGCGATATTGCGGATCTCGATCATGTGGCCGATCGGCTGTTGCTCGGCGATGAAGGATCCGACGCCCGCGTGGCGAATGATCACGCCTTCCTTCTGCAACTCGCGCAATGCGCGGTTGGCAGTCATTCTCGAGACACCGAACCGGTCGACGAGTTCGGCTTCCGAGGGAAGCCGGTCGCCGGGCTTGAGCGCCCCACTCTGTATTCCTTCAGTCACCGACTGTTTAATCACCGCATAGAGCGGATCGGCCCCAAGGCCCGGCCTGCCATCTCGCATTGAGGCGCGCGGTTTCAGATCAAACGTCATGTTCATAGCGTGATGCTCTCCCTGCACCATAGATAGTGGCTGGCCGCGGGGCGGCAATAGGGCACAAGGTTTCCGGCCTCAGAGAAGAAAGGCCCGGCCTGCATATCTGCAAACCGGGTCGAAAGAAATGCGACGTGTTCACAGGATCATTTGAACTTGTAGCTCATGCTTACATAGTAGCGCCGATACGACAGATCATATGTCATCGTATCGGTATTACCGTCGGTATAGCTGCGAATGTACGGCGCCTTTGTGTCGAACAGATTATCGACACCGAATGCGATCCGCGCTTCGTTGTCGAATTCATAGGCCAGCTGAAGATTATTGTAGAGAATATCCTTGGTCTTGTAGCCGATGTTGGCCGGAGCGGCGTTGAAGTCCTGCGCCTTGCCCGTCCACTGGACCGAATAGGTGCCGGTGAAGCCTCCCTTGCCGAGGCTCAAGACACCATAGCCGCGCCAATGCGGAAAGCCTCCGTTGCCGCCGCCAATACGACCATCGTAGATGATCGGCGGAGCGCTTTCATAAGGCGTGATCTCATATTTATCGAGATAGGTGATATTCATATTGAGCGATGCATCGAGCGACCCGATCCGGCCCGCGTAAAGCGCGCCGAAGTCGATACCGCGCATATCCTCACGGCCGACATTGATCAGTTGCGACGACAAGAGCGAAACCTCGCCGGTGACCGTGCTGCGCGCGATATCCGAAGGCCCGCAGAAAGACAGGCCGAGGCCCGGCGTGTTATAGCAGAGCGCGAGCTTGGTCGAGCCCGCGAGCGACCGGATTCCGCCGCGGATCTTGATGTCATAATAGTCTGCGGTGAGCGTCAGGCCCGGCGCGAAGGTCGGCTCGTAAACGACACCGGCTGTCAGCGTCTTCGCGGTTTCGGGCTTCAGGTTCCGATTGCCACCGGTGTTGGTGAGGATCGAGTTGCCAAGCTGGACATAGCCAGCCGGGACGCCGGCTGCGCGGCAATTGGCGACGAGCACCGCATTGCTGCTGGTCGAATAATTGCTGCACGGGTCGGTGGTCGTGAGGTTGCCCTGGACGACGCCGGCGAAGAGCTCCGGCACGGTCGGCGCGCGGAAGGCCGTGCCGTAGGTGCCGCGAATGCGCAGACCTGCGCCGAAGAGCCAGTCGCCGCCGAACTTGTAGTTCCAGCTTCCGCCGAACAGGTCATATTTGGAGTAGCGAACTGCGCCGTTGAGCGTCAGCTCCTCGATGAACGGAAGGTCGGCCAGAATGGGAGCCGAGACTTCCAGATAGGCCTCGCGGCTGACGAGCTTGCCGGAAATGGGATCCTGCTGGTTGGTGTTGGCAATGCCAAGCACGGTCAGCGGATCGGGATCGCGCCAGCCCTTGTCCTGCCGGTAGGTGACGCCGGCGGCGATTCCGAGCGGCCCGCCGGGCAATTCGAACAGCGAGCCGTGAACATCGGCGCTCGCCGTCAGCAATTCATTGCCGCCAGTGTCGCGCGACGTGAAGAGGATATATTTGAGCACCTCGGGCGTGAGATTGGCGCCGAGATAGTCGCCGCACGGGATCGCCGCGCCCGTCGCGAAGCTGCAAACGGCGGGGTTCAGCGAATTGCGCACCCGCTCGAGGTTTGCGATATTCGTGAAACCGTCGATGCCGGTGTTGCGGCCGTAGCCGGCCGACACTTCATAGCGCCAGTCGCCGGCGATGCCGCCCTTGAACCCTGCCGTCGCCTGGAGCGTATTGGTATCCTGGAAGGCGACGCGGGGCCCCGCTTCGGCAAGACGGCGCTGGATGAGCGTGATGTTCTGGCCGGTGGGATTGGTCGGATTCGCAGCCGAGACCGCTAGGTTGCGGATGGTGCCTGGCGTCGCAATCTGCTTCGACTCGCGGTGCGTGTAGAGAAATTCAGCGAAGAAATCGATGTCGTCGCTGATTTCATAGTCGGCGAACATCGCCGTGCTGATCCTCTGGATCGGGCTCACCGCGTTGATATAGGGATTGCCGTTGAAGTTATGCTTCGACGCCACATAGGGCTCGTAGAAATTTCCGTTGCCGTTCGGATCATTGTTGAAGTTGATCTGGCTACCGTCGGGCAGCGCCGCGCGTCCGCCCGCCGTCGATGCGCTGTCCACGCAAACGAGCGCGCCGCCCACTTCGCCGAGCCCGCAGGGCGCCCGGCTCGCCATGTTGATCGGCGAGGTGTCCTGGAAGGTCGCGTAGAAGGATATCCCGCCGCGATCGTTGCGGAGCCCGAGCGACAGGTCGATCGTCGTGCTACGCCCGTCTCCGCGCTCGGTAATCCCCTGCCGGGCCGCGAGTCCGAGTCCTTCGAAATTGCGCTTGGTGATGAGATTGACGACGCCTGCGACCGCATCGGTCCCGTAGATGGCCGATGCGCCATCCTTGAGCACGTCGACCCTTTCGAGCGCCTGCGTCGGGATCATGTTGAGGTCGGGCGACGTGTTCGCGCCCGTGCCGCCCGAAACGAGCCGGCGGCCATTGAGAAGGGTCAGGGTGCGATTGATCCCGAGCCCGCGAAGGTTGACCTGCGACGTGCCCCAACCCCGGCCGGTCCAGTAGGCATTGCCCTGGTTCCCGGCGAAACCGGCCGAAGCGGGAAGGCGCTGAAGAATGGAGTCGAGGTTAACCGCGCCGGTGTTCTCGATTTCCTCGGCGCCAACGACCGAGATCGGGTTGGCGGCGGCGACGTTCGCGCGGGGGATGCGGCTGCCGGTGACGATGATATCGCCACCATCTTTCGGCGCGCTAGCGCTCTCTTCGGCTGACTGCGCGAACGCCGTCGTGCTCATAAGGCTCAGCATAGCCGTGCCAGCGAAAAGATTGATGAAATTCGACGGTTTCATAATGGCCCCCTTGTTGCGGCTCGATAGGACTGTCTCGCTCCTGCGCACCTTTTCATTTGTAGTTGCGGCCGGAGAGCCTCGGCGGCGCCCGGCCATGTGCAGCGTTTTTGTGACATGATTCGCGCAAACGTCAATACCTGTATATACGTTTATGCATATTTGACGCCGTCGCCGCATGGAGGAAGCGATTTGCCTATTGACAGCCTTCTGCTTGTATAGACATGTAGTGTCATATCCGGGCGATGACTCGGACCAACAGGGGGCGCGAATGATGATCTGCCACGCCGAATTGCCGGGCCTTCATGCCTTCGCCCTCCGCTCCTCAGGCGGCATCTGCCTATCCCGTCCGCTGGCGAAAGCCGGACCGCTGGCTGGCGCCCGCCATCATCGACCGATTACCGATTGTGAGGATTTCGACTGCAACTGAACTGAAAGGAAGACGACGATGAAGCTTGCCATTATTCTGGCCGCCGCGCTGCTGCCGGCAACCGCGTTCGCACAGGCCCATCATGGTGATCATTCGCACGACGAAAACGATAATCATGCGCAAGCAAATGCCCCTGTCCTTCCGAAGAAAACGGTCCCCGCCACATCGATTTCGCCCGAATATGTCCAGTTCGCGACGAACATCGAGATTATCCCCGACATCGAAAAGGCGGTCGCCTCGCCCTCGGCGCTCCTGACGCACGAAGGCCTGTTCGGGCCGCTCCTGTTCGCCGAGCAGAACCGCGCCTTCTTCATCGAGCTCAAGCCGGGCATGTTCCTCGCCGAGCATCCCCACCCGACAGGCAGCATTATCTATACGGTGCGCGGCAAGTGGGTGCTCGCCAGCGAAGGCAAGCGCCAGGTCATGGAAGCCGGCTCGCTCTTCCGCTTCGGCGACCAGATGCCGACGGGATGGGAAGCCCCATTCGGCGAAGGCGCGCTGCTCCTGGTCGTCAAGGGCAAGGCGCCCAACGACGGCTATGAGACCTTCAACAAGGGCATCCTGTCGATGCAGGCGGCGGTCGACAAAGAGCGCAAGGAAGGCACGGCATTCTATTACAATGCGCTGGCGCCCAATCACCCTGCGATCGTTTTCGCGCGCAGCGTCAACCCCAACTTCGACACGGTGCTGAAGAACATCAAATATTGAACCGGGGGACCGCCCATGTACCGTAAATTCGCCCTGGCGGCAGCGCTTCTCGCGCTGCCGCTTTAC
>WBUO01000170.1 GCA_008933675.1 Dechloromonas sp. | reverse complement strand
AGTTGAGACAGGTGGCCCCGAGCTCGCCGGCGGTGCGCATCAGCGCGATGGCCAGGCGGGCATCGTCAAACTGGCCATCCCAGTACTGGATGCCGCCGGCGATGCCCGGCGCCAGCAGGCCGGGCAAGGCGGCCAGCGTCTGCCGGCGGTCTAGCTGGCGCGATGGCGGCAGGCTGCTGCTGCCGGCCAGCAGGTCATAAAGCTTCAGACCGCTGGCGTAGAACAGGCGCTGCGCCAGGCTGCGCGCCGGAATGACGAAGGGCAGCGCGTGCACCAGGTGGCCGGCATTGGCCAGCAGACGCTCACGTTCGAGCAGGGCGTGGCGGACCAGGGCGAGATCGCCCTGGCGCAGGTAGCGGACGCCGCCATGGATCAGCTTGGTGCTGCGCGACGAGGTGCCGCAGGCGTAGTCGCCGCGTTCGAGCAGCAGCGTCGCATAGCCGCGGGCGGCGGCATCCACCGCGGCGCCGAGGCCGCTGGCGCCGCCGCCGATGATGATGACGTCCCAGGTCCGGCCGGCCCGCAAGCGGGCGAGCAGTGCGGCCCGCGTCGGTGTCTCCTTCATGCTTCTTCCGCCCAGTTGAGCGAGCGCTGTACCGCCCGCCGCCAGCCGGCCAGTTGCGCCGCCCGCCACGCGGCCGAACGGCCCGGCTCGAAACGGCGGTCGATCTGCCACAAGGCGGCCAGCTCGCCTTCGTCCTGCCAGAATCCGGCGGCCAGCCCGGCCAGGTAGGCGGCGCCGAGCGCCGTCGTTTCGGTGACTTGCGGGCGGATGACCGGCACCCCGAGCAGGTCGGCCTGATACTGCAGCAGCAGGTTGTTGGCCGCCGCCCCGCCGTCGACACGCAGTTCGGCCAGCGGCCGGCCGGCATCCTGCTCCATGGCCTGCAGCACCTCGGCGCTCTGCAGGGCGATGGCTTCCAGCGCCGCCCGGGCGATCTGGGCGCGGCCACTGCCGCGGGTCAGGCCGAGCAAGGCGCCGCGCGCCTGCGGGTCCCAGTACGGCGCACCGAGCCCGGTGTGCGCCGGCACCAGCCAGACGCCGCCGCTGTCCGGCACCGAAGCGGCCAGCGCCTCGACTTCACCGGCGCTGGCAATCATGCCGAGGCCGTCGCGCAGCCACTGGATGACCGCCCCGCCCATGAAGACACTGCCTTCGAGCAGATAGGTGGTGTCGCCTCCACGGCGCCAGCCGACGGTGCTCAGCAACCGGTGTTGCGAAGCCTGCGCCTGCCGGCCGACATTGAGCATCAGGAAGCAGCCGGTGCCGTAGGTGTTCTTGGCCATGCCGGGCGTCAGGCAGACCTGGCCGAAGGTCGCTGCCTGCTGGTCGCCGGCGATGCCGGCCAGGGGGATTTCGCCGCCGAGACAACCGGCGTCGATAGGGGCGACGATGCCGCTGCTGTCGACGACGCGCGGCAGCAAGGCCGGCGGGATGTTCAGGATGCCCAGCAGTTGGTCATCCCAGACCCCGCGATGAATATCGAAGAGCAGCGTACGCGAGGCGTTCGAGACATCGGTGACATGCGCCCGACCGCCGGTCAGTTGCCAGGCCAGCCAGCTGTCGACGGTGCCGAAGGCCAGTTCGCCCCGCTCGGCCCGTTGGCGGACACCGGGCAGGTGATCGAGCAGCCAGGCCAGTTTGGTGCCGGAGAAGTACGGATCGAGGCGCAGGCCGGTGCGCTGCGCAAACAGTGCATCGTGGCCGGCGGCGCTGAGCGCCGCACATTGGGCGGCGGTACGCCGGTCCTGCCAGACGATGGCCGGGGCCAGCGGCGCGCCGGTCTTGCGGTCCCAGAGGATGGTCGTCTCGCGCTGGTTGGTGATGCCGAGCGCCGCCACCTGGCCGGCGGCGACGCCCTGGTCGTGCAGCACGGCGCGGGCGACGGCGAGCTGGCTTTGCCAGATCTCCGTTGCATCCTGCTCGACCCAGCCGGGCTGCGGGAACGACTGGGCGAAGGGCTGCTGGCGGATGGCCACCGGCTGGCCACGGCGGTCGAAGAGGATGGCGCGCGAACTGGTGGTGCCCTGATCAAGGGACAGCACGTACTGCTGGCCGCTGCCTGCCGTGGTCTGCATGGAAGTCTCCGCTCACCCCGAATGACGACATTGTGCGACGGTGCGCGGCTTTCGGCCAGTGACGGCAAGCGCGAACCGGCGCCACCACGCGCACACGGCGTCGGCAATGCTCCGACATTTTGACCACCAGCGGCGCAGCGGTATCCTCGGCGCCTTTCGACCCTGCGGAATCGCTTCGTTGACCACATCCTTCCGGGCCGGCGCCCATGCCGGTTTCACCGCCTTCCTGCCGCTTTCCGTCGGCCTCGTGCCATGGGCGCTGGTGATGGGCATGGCCATGACCAGCACCGGTTTTTCACCGCTGCAGGCGATGGGCATGAACGTCATCGTCTTCGCCGGCACCGCCCAGCTCGGCACGCTGCCGCTGATCGCCGCCGAAGCACCGCTATGGCTGATCGTCGTCACCGCACTGGCCCTCAACCTGCGCTTCGTCATCTTCAGCGCCGCCCTCGCCCCCGGCTTTCGCGGCGTGCCGACGCACGAGCGCTGGCTGGCCGGCCATCTGCTGACCGACGGCGTGTTCGCCACCTGCCTGGACAAGATGCTCAGCGTCGACGACCCACGCTGGCGCCTCGGCTACTACCTGGCACCTGCCGTCTGGTCGTGGGTGCTCTGGCAAGCCTTCACGCTGATCGGCATCTTCGCTGCCGGCATCGTGCCGAAAGCATGGTCGCTGGAATTCATGGCCACCATCGCGCTGCTCGTGCTGCTGGTGCCGATGGCCCGCATCCGGCCGATGCTTGTCGCCGCCGTCGTCGGTGGCCTCTCTGCCACCCTGCTGCGCAACATGCCGCTACGCCTGGGCATCGTCAGCGGCATCGTTCTCGGCATCGCCGCCGGCTTTGCCGCCGAGCGCTTCGAGCACGGGAGGAAAGACCATGATTGACGACGGCAGCCTGTGGCTGGTCTTCATCCTGATCGGTCTGGCAACGACACTGCCGCGCGCCGGCTTCATCGTCCTCGGCAGCCGCGTCAGTCTGCCCGGCACCCTGCAGCGGGCGCTGCGCTACGCCCCGGCCGCCGCCCTGGCGGCAATCATCGCGCCGGACATTCTGGTCGTCGGCAATACGGTCGAGCCGTTCAACCCGAAGCTGGCCGCGGCCATCGCCGCCGTCGTCGCCGCCCTGCTCTGGCGCAACCCGTGGCTGCCCTTCATCGCCGGCATGGCGGTACTGCTCGGCCTGCGCTTCCTGCTCGCCAATTAGGGGTTGACCACAGGTCACAGGGGGGCGCGATGCGGTAAAATCGCGCCCCACTATGCTCTATCCCCTCATCCGCAAGTTCTTTTTCGCCCTCGACGCCGAAACCGCCCACGGTATCGGCATGAATGGCATCGATTTCCTCAACGCCGCCGGTTTCGCCGGGCTGCTGGCCAAGCCGGTGACGCCCTGCCCGGTCGAGGTGATGGGCCTCAGATTCCCCAATCCGGTCGGCCTGGCCGCCGGTCTGGACAAGAACGGCGACCACATCGACGGCCTGGCCAAGCTCGGCTTCGGCTTCATCGAGATCGGCACGATCACGCCGCGGCCGCAGGACGGCAACCCGAAGCCGCGGCTGTTCCGCATCCCGGAAGCGCAGGGCATCATCAACCGGATGGGCTTCAACAATGCCGGCGTCGACAAGTTGCTGGAAAACGTCCGCCGCGCCGAATTCCCGAAAAAGGGCGGCATCCTCGGCATCAACATCGGCAAGAACGCGACGACGCCGATCGACAAGGCCGCAGACGATTACCTGATCTGCCTCGACAAGGTATACAACGACGCCAGCTACGTCACCGTCAACATCTCCTCGCCGAACACCAAGAATCTGCGCGAACTGCAGAAGGACGAGGCACTCGACGACCTGCTGGCACAACTGAAGGCGCGCCAGCAACAATTGGCGGAAAAGCACGGCAAGTACGTGCCGATGGCGCTGAAGATCGCCCCCGATCTCGACGATACGCAGGTCGCCGCCATCGCCGACGCGCTGCGCCGGCATCGCTTCGACGCGGTGATCGCGACCAATACGACGCTGTCGCGCGACGGTGTCGACAATTTGCCGAACGGCAACGAGGCGGGCGGCCTCTCCGGCGCCCCGGTGTTCGCCAGATCGACAGCGGTGCAGAGGAAGCTGGCGGCGGCGCTGGCCGGTGAACTGCCGATCATCGGCGTCGGCGGCATCATGGGCGGCGAGGATGCGGCCGAGAAGATCCGCGCCGGCGCCAGCCTGGTGCAGTTCTACAGTGGGTTCATCTATCGCGGCCCGGATCTGGTGGCCGAAGTGGCGGAAACGCTGGCCCACGTAATGACGAAGAAAACACGATAAGGCCATAACCGGCGCGCAGTTGTTCGACCGCCGGCAAAGCCCGATAATACGCGCCTCTGCCCCCTCCCCAACCCATGAGCCACTACATATTCATCCTTGTCGGCGCGGTGCTGGTCAACAACGTCGTGCTGGTCAAGATGCTCGGCCTGTGCCCCTTCATGGGCGTCTCCAAGAAACTGGAAACGGCCTACGGCATGGGCGCCGCCACCACCTTCGTGCTGACGCTGGCGACCGGGGCAAGCTACATCATCGATCATTACCTGCTGGCTCCCTTCGGCCTGGAATACCTGCGCACGCTGTCCTTCATCGTCACCATCGCCGCCATCGTCCAGCTGACCGAGATGGTCATCGCCAAGACCTCGCCGACGCTGCAGCAGACGCTGGGTATCTACCTGCCGCTGATCACCACCAATTGCGCCGTCCTCGGCGTGCCGCTGCTCAACATCGCCGGCGGCCACAACTTCGTCGAATCGCTGCTCTTCGGCGCCGGCAGCGCCGTCGGCTTTTCGCTGGTACTGATCCTCTTCGCCGGCATCCGCGAACGCATCGAGTGTGCCGACGTACCGATCCACTTCCGCGGCTCGGCCATCGCCATGGTCACCGCCGGCCTGATGGCGCTGGCCTTCATGGGCTTCGCCGGTCTGGACAAGTATCAGTAAATGGACATCCTGACTGCCATCGCCATCATGGCCCTGGGCGCCGTCGTGCTCGGCGCCGCGCTCGGTTACGCCGCGATCAAGTTCAAGGTCGAGGGCGACCCGCTGGTCGAGAAGATCGAAGCCATCCTGCCGCAGACGCAGTGCGGCCAGTGCGGCTACCCCGGCTGCAAGCCCTACGCCGAGGCCATCGCCAAGGGCGAGTGCGACATCAACCTGTGCCCGCCGGGCGGCATGGAGGGCGTGCAGCGCCTGGCCGACCTGCTCGGCCGCGAGGTCAAGCCGCTGGAAGCCGAGGAAAAGCCGAAGCAGGTGGCGATCATCGACGAGAACACCTGCATCGGCTGCACGCTGTGCATCCAGGCCTGCCCGGTCGATGCCATCGTCGGCGCCGCCAAGCAGATGCACACCATCATCGCCCAGCAATGCACCGGCTGCGAACTGTGCCTGCCGCCCTGCCCGGTCGAATGCATCCATATGGCAGCCGTCGGTGAAACGCTGGACAACTGGAAATGGAAATACCCGGTGGTCGGCATCAAGGCTGTGCCGCTCAAGGACGCTGCGTGATGCTCAACCTGTTCAAGTTCTGGGGCGGGGTCAAGCCGCCCAGCCACAAGACGGAATCCAACAACAAGCCGATCTCTGTCGCCCCCATGCCCTCGCACCTGGTGGTGCCGCTGCACCAGAGCATCGGCGGCACGCCGAAGCCGGTGGTCAAGGCTGGTGACAAGGTATTGAAGGGCCAGCTGATCGGCGAGGCCGATGGCTGGATATCCGCCGCCGTACACGCGCCGACTTCCGGCACGGTGCGCGAGGTCGCCATGCACGTGCGGCCGCATCCGTCGGGCCTCGACTCGCTGTGCGTGGTCATCGATCCCGATGGTCGCGACGCGTGGATCGAACATGCCCCGTTCGACCTTGCCTCTGCCGCACCGGCCGATGTCTTCGCCCACCTGCAACGTTCCGGCGTGGTCGGCCTGGGCGGCGCCGGTTTCCCGGCGCACGGCAAGCTGACGCCGGCACCGAACGTGGCGATGGACGAACTGATCATCAACGGTGCCGAGTGCGAGCCCTACATCACCTGCGACGACCTGCTGATGCGCGAGCGGGCGGCAGAAATCGTCCGCGGTACTGCCCTCTTCCGTGATCTGCTGCAGCCGAAGAAGGTGCTGATCGGCATCGAGGACAACAAGCCGGAAGCTGTCGCCGCGATGCAGGCTGCCGTCACCGCACTTGGCGAGAACTTCACTGTCGTCGCGGTTCCGACACGTTACCCGGCCGGCGGTGCCAAACAGCTGATCCGCGTGCTGACCGGCAAGGAAGTCCCCGGTTCGATGCGTTCGACGGCGGAAATGGGCGTCCAGGTCTTCAACGTCGCCACCGCCTACACCGCCTGGCGTGCCGTCGCCCATGGCGAACCGGTGATCTCGCGCATCGTCACGCTGACCGGCAATGTCGCCGAGCCACATAACGTCGAGGTACTGATCGGTACGCCGATGGACGAACTGCTCAAGCTCGCCCGGCCGCATCCTGACACCGACGGCATCCTGATGGGCGGCCCGATGATGGGCTTTCTGGTGCCCAATCGCCAGGTGCCGGTGGTCAAGACCACCAACTGCCTGATCGCCCATTCGGAGCGCCTGTTCCCGCCCAAGGCGCCGGAAATGCCGTGCATCCGCTGCGGCTCCTGCGCCCAGGTCTGCCCGCACGAACTGCAGCCCTTCGAGATGTACTGGTACGCGCGCGCCAAGAACTTCGGCAAAACGCAGGAATACAACATCTTCGACTGCATCGAGTGCGGCTGCTGCTCCTACGTCTGCCCGTCGCGCATTCCGCTGGTTCAGTATTTCCGCTTCGCCAAGAGCGAAATATGGGCACGCGAGCGCGAAAAGAAGGCCGCCGACGAGGCCAAGGCGCGCTTCGAATTCAAGCAGTTCCGCGAGGAGCGCGAGAAGGCCGAGAAAGCCGAGAAACTGGCCAGGGCAGCAGCAGCTCAGGCCGCCAAGAAAGCCGCCGAAGCTGCTGCGGCGGCTGCCGAGCCCGCTGCCGGCGAAGCCCCGGCGGCCGATGCAAGGACTGCCCCCGCCGCCGCAAGCGCTGCCGACAGCGAAAAAGCCGCGAAGATGGCGACCATCCAGGCCGCCATGGAGCGCGCCAAGGCACAACGCGAAGCGGCACAACCCAGGAATACCGGGGAGCTGACGCCGGAACAGCAGCGCGACCTGGCCGAAATAGAAGCCCGCCGGCAGGCCGCCGGCATCTCCGAACCACCGGCCGCCACCCAGGAACCGAAAGCCGAATGATCTTTGCCCCTTCGCCCTTCCTGCTCAAGGACGCCAGCGTCAGCCAGGTGATGACGCAGGTCTGCGTCGCCCTGATTCCGGGCATCATCGCCTACGCCTGGCTGGTCGGCCCGGCCATCCTGGTCCAGCTGGTCATCGCCACCTTCGCCGCGCTGCTCGCCGAGGCGTTCATGCTCAAGCTGCGTGGCAAGCCGCTGGCGCTGTTCCTGTCCGACGGCTCGGCGATCGTCACCGCCTGGCTGATCGCCCTCACCTTCCCGCCGCTGGCCCCGTGGTGGATGGTGTTCACCGGCACCGTCTTCGCCATCGTCTTCGCCAAACACATCTACGGCGGGCTTGGCCAGAACCCCTTCAATCCGGCGATGGTCGCCTTCGCCGTCTGCATCGTCTCGTTCCCGGCGATGATGTCGCAATGGCCGGCCGTCGGCCTGGAACTCCGCCTGCTTGACCAGATCGACATCATCTTCGGCCTCGCCCCGCGCGTCGACGCGCTTTCCAGCGCGACACCGCTCGACGCGATGAAAACGGCCCTGCGCATGGGCGACAGCAACTTCGACATCGCCCAGCTGCTGGCCAACCAGGACATCTATGGCAACTTCGCCGGCCGTGGCTGGGAATGGGTGGCCACCGGCTACCTGATCGGCGGTCTGTGGCTGTGGCATCGCCGCATCATTTCCTGGCAGGTACCGGTCGCCTTCATCGGCTCGCTGACACTGCTCTCCGGCGCGCTCTGGCTGTACAACCCGGCCGCCTTTGCCAACCCGGTCTTCCATCTCTTTTCCGGCGGCACGCTGCTCGGCGCCTTCTTCATCGCCACCGACCCGGTTTCCGGCTGCACGACGCCGCGTGGCAAGCTGATCTTCGGTGCCGGCGCCGGCCTGCTTGCCTACGTCATCCGCGTTTTCGGCGGTTACCCGGACGGCGTTGCCTTCGCCGTGCTGCTGATGAATCTCAGCGCCCCGGTCATCGACCTGCTGACCCAGCCGGCCATCTTCGGCATGAAGGACAAGAAATGAGCAGTGCGCCGAAGGAATTTGCCGCACCGGCCATGGCCGTCCGCACGGCGGCCATCCTGTTCCTCTTCGTCGTCGTCTTCACCGGGCTGCTGTCCGCCGTCTACAAATGGACACGCCCGGTCATCGAAGCCACGGCCCGTCAAGAACGCCTGCGCCTGCTCAACGAAGTCCTGCCCGCCGGCGAATACGACAACGACCCGGTCGCCGAGGCGCGCCAGCTGCCGCCGACGGCCGAACTCGGCCTGAAGGAGGCGAGCACCTTCTACCCGGCCCGTCGCGGGGGCCTGCCGGCAGCAGCCATCTTCGAGGCGGTGGCGCCGGATGGTTACGCCGGACGCATCCGCCTGCTGATCGCCATCCGCAACGACGGCACCATTGCCGGCGTCCGCGTCACCCAGCACAAGGAAACTCCTGGACTGGGCGACTAC
>WBUO01000169.1 GCA_008933675.1 Dechloromonas sp. | reverse complement strand
GCAGATTCAGCGCGTTGCGGATTTCATTGAGTGGCAGGTTGATCGCGCCCGGCAGACCGTCATCGACATATTCCGCCGGATAGCGGACATCGAGCCAGCGGGCCGCCCCCGTCGCCACCCGGCGCTCGGCCTCCACCCGCTCGACTGCGTGCAGCAGCGGCGCCTGCAGCAATTCGACGAAATCCGGCTTGGCCAGGCGCAGCAGGCAGCCATCGGTCTTCATGGTCACCGTGGCATTGCGACGCGAATCGGAAACCAGCGCCTCCTCGCCGAAGGAATCGCCGGCCTTCAGTTCGGCAATACCGAGGGCGGCACCGCCAACCCATTTGCTGACCGAGCAGCGGCCGGATTCGAGCAGATAGAAGTAATCGCCCGCATCGCCTTCCTTGATGACGGTCTGGCCACGCTTCACCTTGACCCGCTCGAAACGCAGCATCAGTTCGTGAATATGGGCCGGCGGCAGTTCGGCGAGGGCACCGGCGGTCAGTGCCTGGGCGCTGAAGGCGCCGGTCATGCTGCTCCACTGTGCGCTTTCGTCGCCGCCGCCGGGACGGCCTTCGGCCACGGTGGCCAGCTCGTCCCAAGTCATCATGATGTCGAGCAGGTCGAAATCGATGCGCAGCAGGTCGACTGCCGTAATGGCCTTGCTGCTCAGCGGCAGCACGGTCTTGTAGCCGATCGGCCAGTTGGCGATGTCGCAGCCGCCGACCAGCAGACGCGAGCTGCCGTCGTGCAGGACGATCCGCAGTTCGCCGGCCAGCAGGTAGATCAGGCTGCTCGTCCCGCCCGCCAGGACCAGCGGATCGACGCCGAGGGGAAAGCGCTCGATCTGGCAGAGACGGGCAAGCTCGTCGAGGCGGGCGGCCGAAAGCCCGCGGATCGGCTCCAGCGTGGCGAGGGTGGCGGCTGCGGGCGACATGTCAGAACTCGAAGGTCTGGTTATTCTGCAGCATCTGCGGCTTGAACTCACCGAGGCAGCGCTCGATTTCTTCCATGGTCAGCTCGATCTGCCCCGGCTTGAGATGCGTGATGAAGATGTCGCACTCGCGCTCCAGCTTCTGCAGTTCGCGCTCCAGCATGGCCGGACAGAGGTGCTTGGAAACGACCGCCAGACGTTCCTCGCGGTTGGAGAACGCGCATTCGATGATCAGGTGGCGCAGGTTGCTCACGCGGTTGACTGCCCGCCAGAAATCGTTGCAGACGCCCGTGTCGCCCGAGAAAACCAGACTGGCCCGGCCGGAATCCAGACAGTAGCCGACAGCCGGCACCGTATGCTCAACGGGCAGCGCCGTGATACGCCGGCCGCCCAGCGTCACCGGCACGCCGGGCTCGATGACCTGATAGCGCATCAGCGCCTGCTCGGCATTCGGCACTTCGGAAAAATCGGGCCAGATGGCCCAGTTGAAAATGTGATTGCGCAGGATGGTGAGCACCGCCGCCGACCCGTAGACAGTCAGTGGCTTTTGCCGGCGATCGGCGACGGTGTCGATCATCAGCGGCAGGGCGGCAAGGTGATCGAGGTGGGAGTGCGTCAGGAAGACATGGTCGATGGCCGCCATTTCGGCGATCGACAGATCGGTGACCCCCGTCCCGGCATCGATCAGGATATCCTGGTCGACAAGCAGCGCCGTTGTCCGCAGGTGCCTGCCGCCGATACCGCCGCTGCAACCGAGTACGCGTAGCTTCATGTCTATTTGGTCAGAAAGGTGGTGGTCCCGTCCCAGTTCCCGCCGGGCGGATTCCTGCGCCAGGAAACGATACGCTCGGCATACAGCGCATACAAGCGGCAATTGGGGGCGGCGCGTTGCAGATTGTATATCTGCAGTTCGGCGCCGTCCCAGTCGGCGGCACGGTAAAGACGCAGTGCCTGATGCCAGTGGCGCAGCTCCTCGAGCACGGCCGGCGCCAGTTCGGCAGTCGGCCCCAGGGGTTCGAAAATAGCCACCGGCTCTTCCTTGCCCTTGACGCGTACCCGGTCGAGTTCGCGGAAGCTCATGTCCGGCAACTGCTGGCGCGTTTCCTCACCAACCACGATGCCGACCCCATACTCCTTGGTGATGCCTTCCAGTCGCGAAGCCAGATTGACGGCGTCGCCCATGACCGTATAGGCCTTGCGTACCGGCGAGCCCATGTCGCCCACCGTCATCGGGCCGGTGTTGATGCCGATGCCGATCTGCAGCGGCGGCCAGCCGCGGGCACGGAAAGGATCGGCCAGCGCGGCGACCGCCCGCTGCATGCCGAGCGCCGTCAGCACGGCGTGGCGGGCGTGCTCGGTGTCGCTCACCGGCGCTCCCCAGAAAGCCATGATGGCGTCGCCGATGTACTTGTCCAGCGTACCGCGCTGCTGGCGGATGACGTCGGTCATCGCACCGAAATAATCGTTCATCAGGTGCGCCAGTTCCTTCGGCTCCATACCCTCGGACAGCGACGTGAAACTGCGGATGTCGGCGAACAGCACGGTCAGCTCGGCGTTTCGCCCTTCCATGCTGTAGCTCTCCGGATCGCGCGCCATTTCGTCGACCAGTTCGGGCGGCACATACTGGCCGAAGAGGTCGGCAAACTGCCGCTTGATCCGCGACTCGACAAAATAGCCCCAGGACATGTTCAGCGCGTAGAGCAGAGCGATGAGCAGAAGCATGGCGGCCAGCGGCAGGACGAGATTGGCCGAAGCCCACAACCAGCCATTGAGTGCCAGCGCCACGGCCAGCACCGCCAGCGTCAGCAGGCTCGCCCGCAATGGCGTCAGCAACGGCAACAACGCGACCAGGAGGCCGCCGAACAGCAGTAACTGGATGGCGTCGATGGCCATCACGTAGGCAGGCTTTTCCTTGATCGTTCCGGCCAGCATGCCGGCAATCAGATTGGCATGAACCTCGACTCCGGGATAGACAGCGCTGACCGGCGTCGAGCGCAGGTCCATCAAACCTGGCGCCGTGGTGCCGACCAGCACGATGCGACCGGCCAGTTGTTCGACAGGCGCCCTGCCCTGCAGCACATCCACCGCGGAGACGTAGGGGAAACTGTGCTCACGGCCACGGTAAGGCACCAGCACTGCACCATTCTCGTCCACCGGAATGCGCAAGCTGCCTTTCTCGCCGACCACGTCCAGCCACTCGAGTTGGGTGTCGCCCTCCGGAAATCCCGGCCGCACCTGCGCCTGGCCGAGGAGTGTACGCAACACGGCCAGCGACAGGGCCTCGTAGTAGGCACCGTCGAACTCGACGATCAATGGAACCCGGCGGGAACTGCCGTCGAAATCGACCAGCGGGTTGAAGTGACCGCCGCTGGCTGCCGCTTGCTGCAACTCCGGCAGATTGGCACCGTAGCCGGCCCACGAAACGAACGGAACCTGCTTGCCGGCAAAACTGCCGGCAGCGAAGACGGGAGGCGGCAGTTCACCACCCTGACGGGCGCTGCGTGTACCGGAGAAGTAGTAACCGAGGACAACGGGCTTGCCACGCAAGGCGTCGGCGAAACGCCGGTCGTAATCGAGCGTCGGCCGCAACTCGGCCAGCGCCCGCTGGAAGGCGGCTTCATTCCGCAACTGCTGGCGCCCGATGCTCTCCAGCACGCCCAGTCCGGAACTTTCGTCCGGCTCGGCAAAGACGACGTCGAAGCCGACCACGGAGGCCCGGTAGTCTTCGCTCAGACGCCGGACCAGATCGGCCAGCAGGTGGCGGCTCCAGGGCCAGCGACCGACCTCCGCCAGGCTGCGTTCGTCGATGTCGACCACGACAACGCTGGGATCCACCGTCGAGGGCATGGTCAGGCGAACGCGCGCGTCGTACAGATAGGCATCGAGCGCACTGACGAAGGGAATCTGCCAGAAACGGGCTGCGTGGCCCAGCAGGAGCAGGACGCACAGGGCGCCGAGAACGAAGCGGACCAGGTGTTTTTTCAAGATGACCGCCGGACGGCGCCAGGGGGGAAATCAGGCCTTGAGGAAAAATTCCATCTTGATGCCGGCGATCTCGACAATGTCGTGGTCGCCCAGCGGGTGCGCCTGGGCATCGAGCGCCTGGCCATTGACCACCGGGAACTGTTTGCCTTCGACATGGGTGATGAAATAGCCGTGCGGCCGGCGGGCAATGACGGCCACCTGCAGGCCGGGCTTGCCGAGCGTGGTAAGGGTCTTGGTCAGCTCGAGTTCCTTGCCGGCATTGGGCCCGTTCAGCAACTGGATGGCAGCCCCGGGAATGGTCGGAGCCGGTGGCGGCGGCGGTGGCACACCGATATTGGATCGGGTCGGCGAACCGCTGGTAGGTGCCAGCTCCATTTCCGAGGCCAGCTTGGCCATGCCGGGACGAAACGCCTGGGCCTTCTCGAAATCGCCGCTCGGCTCCGCTTCGCCCGCCATGTACTTGAGGCGGTATTTGCCCAGTTCGACGATGTCGTTGTTGCGCAGGATGTGCTTCTTGATCGGCTGACCATTGACCAGGGTGCCGTTGGTACTGTTCAGGTCCTCGAGGAAGGAGTCGTTGAGGATGGTGACAACGACGGCGTGTTCGCCGGAAATGGCCAGATTGTCGATCTGGATGTCGTTATGCGGCTTGCGACCGATGGTCAGGCGCTCCTTGTTGAGCGCGATTTCCTTGAGCACCAGCCCGTCCATCGAAAGAATCAGTTTTGCCATCTTGCCTTCCTCGTTCTACTTCATTGCGGCCAGCAGCCTCTGCCACCAGCCCCGCGGTACCGGATACTCGCCGAGCACCTTGATCAGGATCACCGAGACATTATCCCGCCCGCCATTGTCATTGGCCAGATGCACCAGTTGCTCGGCAGCCAGCTCCAGGTTGCCGGCCAGGGTCAGCAGGGTGAGCCGGATATCCTCATCCTCGACCATGTCGTTCAGGCCATCCGAGCAGAGGAGCAGGATGTCGCCGGGCCATACGTCGTGCACATGGACTTCGACCTCGAGCTCCGGCTCGACCCCCAGCGCCCGCGTCACCAGGTTGCGGTTCTGCGAAAAGCGCGCTTCTTCCGCGGTGATCATGCCATTATCAAGCTGCTCCTGCAAAAGCGAATGATCGCGCGTCAACTGCTCGAAATGGCCGCGCCGCAGGCGGTACAGACGCGAGTCGCCGACATGGGCGACATGCACCCGATTGTCGTAGAACCAGGCCAGCACCAGCGTCGTGCCCATCCCGGCATATTGCGGCTGACTCTGCGCAGCGTTGAAGATGGCCAGATTGGCGGCCTTGATCTCGGACACCAGGTGATGTCCGGCGAAATCGGGGTCGCCAGCACCATCCGAGCGGCCGGAGCAGGTCGGAATGAAGCGGGAGAAATTGGTGGCCAGCAGGGTGCTGGCCATGCCGCTAGCCACCTCGCCGGCGTTGTAGCCGCCCATGCCATCGGCCAGGATGGCCAGACCCAGGGCGGCATCGGCGAACACGGCATCCTCGTTGTGCGAGCGAACCAGACCGGGATCGGTCCGCACCGCCATTTCCAGCACTTCGGGCAGCTTCATGCGCATCCCCGGTTCATGCCGCCCCGCCGGTTTTAAGCCGATCAAGACAACGGCGCAGATCGCTGGCCAGTTCGCTGCCGCGCTGATAGCGTCTGGCAAGATCCTTTTCCATGGCCCGGGCGATCACGGCAGCCACATCGGGCGGCAGGGCGGGGTTGATGCCCTGGATATCCGGCGGCGCCTCGTTGGCGATCCGGTACATCAGTTGCGCCAGGGACTCGCCGGTGAAGGGCAGCCGACCGCAACACAGCTGGTAGAGCGTAACGCCCAGGGAATACAGATCGGAGCGGCCGTCGATCTTCTGGCCGGCCAGTTGCTCCGGCGACATGTAGGACGGCGTGCCGAGAACCATGCCGGTCTTGGTGCGCGACGAATCGGTGATGCGGGCGATGCCGAAGTCGGTCACCTTGACCTGGTCGGAGGCAGCCTCATACATGATGTTGGCCGGCTTGATGTCACGGTGCACCACCTGCTGGGCATGCGCATAATCGAGCGCTTCCGCGACACGGGCACCGATCGAGAGTACCGTCGGCAGCGGCAGCAGCGCCCCGGCCTTGCACTGTGGCACGAGATCGCGGCCCTTGAGGAATTCCATGGCGATGTAGGCCAGATCGTGCTCTTCGCCTGCGTCGTACATGGTGACGATGTTCGGATGACTCAACCGCCCTGCCGTCTCCGCCTCGCGGAAGAATCGCTGCTTGACGTCTTCCAGTTCCTCGGCATCGAATTCCTGGGCCAGCGCCATGGTCTTGATGGCGACGACGCGGTTGATCTTCGGATCGCGGCCGAGATAGACAACCCCCATCGCCCCCTTGCCCAGTTCCTTTTCCAGTTGATAGCGGCCGAGCATCGGTTTCTCGATCTCGCCATCACCGACGATCAGCGTACCGCTGTTGGTCTGGCCACGCGCGCCGGCCAGCATCACGGTCTCCGACATCTGTTTGGCGCGGGTCAGGCGCTTGGCGATGTCGCGGAAAGTGGAATCATGTTCCGCCATGGTGCGGAACACCGCCTCCGCCTTGTTGAACTGGCGCTTGCGCTCGTAATCGAGCGCCAGGTTGTAGAGGTTTTCCATCAAGCCGTCGTCCATCGGGCATTTGCGGAACTTGTCGAAAGCCATGTCGAGTTGCCCCTGGCCCTGGAAGGCGAGGCCGAGCATGCGGTTGGATTCCGCCGAATCGAGATCGGACTTCGCCTTGCCGCGCTCTGTCGCCAGGAAGTGCTTGGTCGTCAGCAACAGGTGGCCGACCAGCAGCAGGCAGGCGGCGGCGCTCAACGGAATCCACAGGCCGGCGCCGATCATCAGCCCGAAATGTGCACCGAGCAGGGTGGCCAGCAAGGCCAGCGTGGCCAGCGCCCCCAATCCGGCGCCCAGGACCGGCAGGGCAAGGACAAGATAGAGGCCGACCAGCACGATCGCCCCCAGGCTGGCCCACACACCCCAGCTTGGCGTGACGAAGAAATGCTCCTGCAGGATGCTCGACACCGTGTGCGCCAGAATCAGTACCGGATCCATCGCCGCCGCCACCGGGGTCACCTGCGGCGTGCCGACACCGGCGGCGGTGGCTCCGATCAGCACGATCTTCCCGGCATACTTGGCCGGCGGGATCTTGCCGCTCAGCACGTCGTAGAAGGAATCGACGACAAAGGCCGGACGCCCCTCCGTCCCCTTGTAGAAGAAGGTGTTCATGCGCGTTGCCGTATCGGTCGGTATGCGCAGCCGGCCCAGACGCACCTCTTCGCCGGTCCGGACATGAATGTCATCGCTGCCGAGATTGAGGCTCTTCGCTGCCAGCACCAGTGCCAGCGACGGATAGAACTGGTCGAAATACTGCACGACCAGCGCCTCGCTGCGCACGCCGCCATCCACGTCGGGCAGGCTGTTCAGGTGGCCGATGGCCAGCGCCCGGCTGCCGAGCACTTCGACCGGCACCTGCACCCCGGCCGCCGGCGGCACGAAGCCCTCCCCCTCGGCCACCCGCTGCAGCCGGTTGGCGCTGACATAGGGAGGCAGGGCCCGGTCCGGCCGGCCAAGCGGCTCGCCGAGCTCGAACAGCATGGGCAGGACGACATTGCCGGCCCGGGTATAGCTGTCAGCCAGCTTGCGATCCGTGTTGAGGGCGGCCTCGGCTTCACCGAGCAGGGCAGCAATCTCGGCAAACGCCGGCATTGGCTCGACCGCTTCAGGCTGCGCCTGATTGACGATCTCGATCAGACGGCTGATATAGACATAACCCGGATCACGCTGCGCCTCCGAGAACAGGACGGTATTGCCGATCACCTTGGCCTCGGCACCGGCGAGCAGATCGGTCATGCGGGCATGCAATTCGCGCGACCACGGCCAGCGGCCGAGGTTGGCGATGCTCTGGTCGTCGATGGCGATCACTGCCAGCCGGTCGCTCGGCGTCCGGCTGGAAAGCTGCACGCCCATGTCGTAGGCCTTGCGTTCCAGGCTCTGCAGCAAATCCGTTCCGGCAGCAGCAAGCATGACAAGGGTGATCGCAATACCGAGAAACCGGTCGGATTTCCAGAACGCTGACTTCGCCATCCCCACCCCTTGTCTATGGCCCCAATTGCGGAACTCGCCGCTTCCGCATTTTCACGCGGACTCGACCGCGCGGTCAAACCTCATTGCAACGGCAAGGTGCTGCCCAGGCCGGCCGCTTCGGCCGCGGCAACGACACGCACGGCGACCGCCAGATCCTGGATGGCCATGCCCTGCGATTCGAACAGGGTAATTTCGCCGACGCCGCTGCGCCCGCCGTGGCGGCCGCTGATGATGTCGCCCAGCTCGACCAGCTGGCGCGGATGCAGGCGCCCCTTCTCGAGCAGGGGCAGCAGGTCGCCGGCCTCGGCCAGCGCCGTCGGCACGGCATCGACGGCGATCAGGCCGCAGCGGCGTACGGCCGCTTCCGACAATTCCTGGCGGATCAGCGCATTGGAGCCGGCGGCGTTGATGTGCGCCCCCTCCTCCAGCCAGTCGGCCTCGAATAGCGGCTGGGCGGCGGTGGTCACCGTGCCGACGACATCGCTGCCGCGCACCGTCTCTTCGGCGCTGCTGGCCGGCACGACGGCGACGCCGGTGGCGGCGCTCAAGCGCGTGCAGAAGTCCTGCAGCTTGTCAGTGCGGCGACTGAACACCTTGACCCGCTCCAGCGGCAAGGCCGCGCACAGTGCCCGAACGTGGCCCTCGGCCTGCCAGCCGGCCCCGAAGACGCCGGCCACCGTGGCATCCGGCCGCGCCAGCCAGCGGGCGGCGACGCCGCTGGCAGCGCCGGTGCGCATCATGCCGAGAAAATCGGCCTCGAGCACGGCGCGCAGGCGACCGCTGGCG
>WBUO01000516.1 GCA_008933675.1 Dechloromonas sp. | reverse complement strand
TCGGGCGCCTCCGCGTTCACCTGCTGGGCAAACTCGCTTGGCTTTCCTGCCGCAGCCGCCGCAAACCGCGCGACGCAATTGTCTGGACAGTCGCTCATGCCGCCCTGGAAACACTCATCTCAGTAGAGGGCATCAACCTAAAGATGGTATTCCACAAATCTCTCGCTGGAGCCGAGGTGGGAATCCCCTCCTCGCCCGTTTCGGCCAGCGCGGGCGATTCGACGAGGTAACTCATCGTTCCATCGGGACCGAATGTCAGGTCGATGTAACAGCCGCTGGACTTCCAGTAGAACAATGGCTCCCCATCTGGCTTGAGCGAGATATGAGGAGCCGGGCAACCCAGTGGCAGTTTCCGCAGAAATGCGACCGCCGCGTCGATCGCGGTCGAGGTCGGCGCTTCGGCGCCATAGCCGTCCCAATCCGCTTCATAGAAACGGAATTCCTCAAGCCGATCGAGCGCTGACATCAGCTTCTCAACGGTTTTCCCCGGCTCTCTGGCCGCGTCATTCTTGATCACCTGGGATTGGGTATCGCTCGTTTCCGGCCCCACCCTATAGAAGACCGAATCGGCCACATGATAGGAGTAGTCGACGGCATCCGGCATGGTGATCATATGACCGAGCACCGCTTCAAAACTATGTGCTGAATCAAGTTCCAGCATAGGGTTAACCGTGAGATGAGTCGTAACACACAGCATCTCAAGCATCTTGCCCACCGTACAGGTTAATATTTGCCATTTGCGCGTCATTAATGATCGACGCTAGCACTTCCTTGGACTTTTCATGCAGCAACGGAAACCTCTCACTGAGCAACGCAATAGACTCAGCTGGATCCTGCCAGTTGATCAATCCCGGATTGAAGCTATCCCGTAGGTTGGTTTTGATCGTTGCCGCCCACCGCATTTTGTTCGAAATCATTATCCGAGCAACGTTGCTCCTTACCGTTACCAGCCGCGCCCACTCATCGCCGGTATCGCGAAAGGGGTGCATTTCGAAGAAGGCATTATTGCTATGCCACGCCGTCTTGGAGGCCAATGCCTTGGGGGCAACGAATTCGGTTCGCTCCCGAAAAACATGGGCCGCGTCGTAGTCGACGCCTTCTTCCCATGTGAAACGGTCATTGTATTCCAATGTGAAAGACTTGATCGGCCATTGTCCGTTGATCGCCGTTATGCACGCCGATAGCAGTCTTTCAACGAACGGCCAGATATCGGTCCACGAGCTGTAGCGGAACGCCACGTACTTGATAAGCTTGGCCTCGACGCTAAGCTGATGATCAATACGCCCGTCCGGCTTAAGGGAGTGCATTACGAAACCGGCATATTCCGTAGCGCCCTGAGAAACGATTTCGAACTTACCATCCGGTGATGGCTTCCCCTGGACCGAGACGTTCTGTTGCAAACCATAGATTGGCAACGTGTCTTCGAATTCAGGCTTAATCACCTCGATCTGACGCAGCAAATCGCCTTCGACGTTTTTCGCGAATTCGACACCGAACAACACGGCTGTGACAGCATGCTTGTCATTGACAGGCCTCGCAGTGGCCATTTGCGTCATTTCGGTGCACCCATCGCGTTCAGTAGCATAAATATGTCTCGACGCCACTACAAGGCATCAAGGTGATGTTCGTCGTCAATATCATATGGGGGTGATGATTCAGAGTTGGAATATCACCCCTCACGATTCTAAACATCCTTAATGCCGCCCCCGACGCAGCCCCGCGGC
>WBUO01000168.1 GCA_008933675.1 Dechloromonas sp. | reverse complement strand
CGCCAACTCGGCGCTGCAGAAGCTGGTCGGTGCGGCGCTCGCCCACGCCGATCTTGCCGACACGCTGCCCGAGGACCTGCGCCAGCGCCTGAAACTGCCGGCCTTCGCCCGCAGCCTGCGTTACCTGCACACGCCGCCGGCGGAGGCCGATGTCGACGCGCTGCAGGCGCGCCATCATCCGGCCTGGCAGCGCATCAAGTTCGACGAGGTGCTGGCCCAGCAGCTGTCCTTGCGCCGTGCCTACCTGGCCCGTCGCGAGCAGGGCGCGCCGGTGCTGGTGGCGCAGGACGATCTCGGCGCCCGCCTGCTCGACCGCCTGCCCTTCGGCCTGACCGGGGCGCAATTGCGGGCGATGGCCGAGATCGCTGGAGACCTCGCCCAGCCTTACCCGATGCAGCGCCTGCTGCAGGGCGACGTCGGCGCCGGCAAGACCATCGTCGCCGCGCTCGCCGCCTGCCAGGCGATCTCGGCCGGCTGGCAGGCGGCCTTCATGGCGCCGACGGAAATCCTCGCCGAGCAGCATTACCTGAAACTGCGCGACTGGCTGGAACCGCTTGGCGTGCGCGTCGCCTGGCTGTCCGGCAGCCTGAAGTCGAAGGCCAGGCGCGAACAGCTGGCAGCCACGGCAGCCGACGCGCAACTGGTCGTCGGCACGCATGCGCTGATCCAGGATGGCGTCGATTTCGCCAGGCTCGGCCTGGCCATCGTCGACGAGCAGCACCGCTTCGGCGTCGCCCAGCGCCTGGCGCTGCGCAACAAGGGCAGCAACCCGCACCAGCTGATGATGTCGGCGACGCCGATCCCGCGCACGCTGGCGATGAGCTACTACGCCGACCTCGACGTCACGGTGCTCGACGAATTGCCGCCCGGCCGCACGCCGATCAAGACCCGGCTGGTCGCCGACAACCGCCGCCAGGACGTCGTCGGCTTCGTCAAGAAACATGTCGAGGAAGGTCGCCAGGCCTACTGGGTCTGCCCGCTGATCGAGGAATCGGAGGCCCTGCAGCTGCAGACGGCGCAGGAGACCTACGCGCAACTGGCGGCCGACCTGCCCGGCCTGCGCATCGGCCTGGTGCACGGCCGCCTGAAGGCCGACGAGAAACAGGCGGTGATGGCGGCGTTTGCCGCTGGCGCCATCGACGTGCTGGTGGCGACGACGGTGATCGAGGTCGGCGTCGATGTACCCAACGCCAGCCTGATGGTCATCGAGCACGCCGAGCGCTTCGGCCTGTCGCAACTGCACCAGCTGCGCGGCCGGGTCGGCCGCGGCCAGTACGAATCGAGCTGCGTCCTGATCTACGCCGGGCCGCTCGGCGAGATCGCCCGCCAGCGCCTGAAGATCATTTTCGAGAACACCGACGGCTTCGAGATCGCCCGCCAGGACCTGCAGCTGCGCGGCCCCGGCGAGTTCGTCGGGGCCCGGCAGAGCGGCGTGCCGCTGCTGCGCTATGCCGATCTGGAGCTCGACGCCGAGCTGGTCGAACTGGCGCGCGGCGTCGCCGAGGAAATGCTGACCGGGTACCTCGAATTCGCCGAGCGTCACCTGCGCCGCTGGCTCGGTTCGCGCGAGGAGTTGCTGAAGTCCTGAACCGGCTTCAGGCGGCGGGTGGCGGTTCAGCGCGCCAGCGCGCGGCCAGTGCCGCCGCCGGTTCCGGGCGGCCGTACAGGTAGCCCTGCAGCAGGTCGCAGCCGTGTTCGCGCAGGAAGCGGCTCTGCCCTTCGGTCTCGATCCCTTCGGCCACCACCTTCAGGCCCAGGCTGTGCGCCAGGGCCAGCGTCGCGGCGCTGATCGCCGCGTCGTTCTCATCGGTTTCGATGTCGCGGACGAAGGCGCGGTCCAGTTTCAGGATCTGGATCGGCAGGCGCTTCAGGTAGGCCAGCGACGAGTAGCCGGTGCCGAAATCGTCGATGGCCAGCGTCACGCCCAGCCGGCGCAGGGCATCCAGTTGCACGATGGCGCTGGCCGGATCGCTCATCGCCACCGACTCGGTGATTTCCAGTTCGAGTTCGCCGGCACCCAGCCGGTAGCGCTGCAACACGTCGGCGACCCGTTCGACCAGGTTGCTGGTGCGCAACTGATGGGCCGAGATGTTGACCGCCATGCGCTGCGGGCCGATGTTCTCCGCCTTCCAGCTGGCCAGCTGGCTGCAGGCTTCGTGCAGTACCCAGTCGCCGATGGCTTCGATCAGTCCGGTTTCCTCGGCGACCGGGATGAAGCGGTCAGGCGGGATCAGGCCGCGTTGCGGGTGGCGCCAGCGGACCAGGGCCTCGACCGCGAGCGGTCGTGTGAATGGTCCGCCGGCGGCAAATTGCGGCTGGTAGTGCAGCTCGAACTGGCGGCTTTCGATGGCGATGCGCAGTTCGCGTTCGAGCAGCAGGCGTTCGCTGGCTGCGGCATTGAGGGCGGCGGTGAAATACTGCAGGTTGTTGCGGCCCTGTTCCTTGGCGTGATACATCGCGGCGTCGGCGTGTTTCAGCAAGGTTCCGCCATCCTCGCCGTCGCCGGGGAAAATGGCGATGCCGATGCTCGGACTGCTGTGCAGACGGTCACCGTCGATGGCATAGGGCTCGGCCAGTGCGTGCAGGATCTTGCCGGCGATCGGCGAGGCCTCGGCCGGCGTGCCCAGTCCGTTCAGGACGACGACGAACTCGTCGCCTCCCTGGCGGGCGACGATGTCGCTTTCGCGCACGCAAAGACGCAGGCGGCGCGCCACCTCGACCAGCAGCTGGTCGCCGGTATGGTGACCGAGCGTGTCGTTGATCACCTTGAAGCGGTCGAGGTCGATGAACAGCACGGCCAGATACTGGCCTTGCCGGCGCGCCGAAAGCAGCGCCTGCGACAGGCGGATTTCCAGGTTGTAGCGGTTGAAGAGGCCGGTCAGGCTGTCGTGGTGGGCGAGGTGTTCGATGCGCTCCTCGGCTGCCTTGCGTTCGCTGATGTCGGTGAAGCCGGCGATGTAATGGGTGATGGCCCCCTGCGCGTTGCGAATGGCCGAGATGGCCGCCCATTTCGGGTAGATCTGGCCGCTGCGATTGCGGTCCCAGAGTTCGCCCTGCCAGTAGCCGGTGTCGTTCACCGCCCGCCACAGGTCGGCATAGGTTTCCGGCGTGGTGCGCCCGGAGGCCAGGGTGCGCGGATTCCTGCCGGCGATCTCCTCGAGGCTATAGCCGGTCTGTCGTGTGAAGGCGGGATTGACGGCGACAATCCGGTTGTCGTGGTCGGTGACCATGATCGCCTCGCCGCTGTGCTGGAAGACGTTGGCGTAGAGTTGCAGGTCCTCTTCGGCCCGCTTGCGCGCCGTGATGTCCTGGAAGACGGAAAGGATTTCACCGCCGGGCAGGCGGATCACGTCGTTTTCCACCCACAGGTCAACACGCTGGTCGCGGTAGGCGGTAAGACTCACTGTTTCCGTATCGCCGCTGGCCGCGACGCGGCAGAAGGCGGCGTAGATGCCGGACTCTTCCAGGCCGGGGAAGGCAGTGCGCGAGGGCTGGCCGAGCACGGCCTCGCGTTGCACGCCGGTGATCCGTTCGCCGGCGGGGTTGATGTCGAGGACGATGAATTCCGTACCGTCAGCGGTCGGTCGATAGAGGGCGACGCCGTCGTTCATGCTGCCGAACATGGCCCGATAGCGTGCTTCCTGGGCGGCGATGATGGCTTCGCTGCTGACGAAACGCCGGCCGAGCAGCAGGGCGGCGGCGGCCGAGAGCAGCAGGAAGGTGACGAAAACCAGTACCGTCAGGCGTTGGCGGGTGTGCAGCGGGGCCAGCGCTTCGGCGACGTCGATCTTGACGACCATGCCCCAGCCAAGTGCCGGCAGGTAGCTCCAGTTGGCGACGACAGGCTCGCCGGAATAGTCCCTGGTGATGCCGCGTCCGCTTGCTCCGGACAGCGCCTCGAACATCGGTCTGGCCAGATTCTCCTCGGGCACCAGGATGTTGAACGGAGTGCCCGGCTGGCGGGCAAGGGGCACCGTGTAGCGGATCTGATTGCCCTCGCGCACGGCCATCACCGTTTCGCCGCTGTTGCCGAGGCCGGTGCGATCAGTGACAACCGGCATCAGGGTGGACAGATTGACCTGCAGGGCCAGGGCGCCGAGCGCCTTGCCGCGGTCGAGGATGGGGGCCACGGCAAAGGCGGCCGGCTGATTGCCGGAGGGCGCGTAGGGGGCGAAGCGGCTCAGGTCGACGTGGAGAAAGGCCTGCGCCTGCCGGAAGCCGCTGGCCAGGCCGCTGTCACGGTAGGGGCCGTGCAGCAGGTTGGTGTACAGATCCGGTTCGCCGCGCAGCGAGAAGACGACGTTGCCGGCAGCATCGATCAGCAGTGCGTCATGGAAGTTGCCGCGCTCGGCGAGGGCGTTCAGTTCGCTGCGGACCTGCTTGTCGAGGGCATTGCCCGGGGCGGCATGGGCCTGCTGCTGGGCGAGGGCCGAAAGCAGGTCGCGCAGTTCGGGCTGGGTCGCGTGGAGGCGCGCATCGGCCAGACGCTCGCTGAGGTACTGGTCGATCTGCTGCGTCTTCTTGTCGGCGATCGAGGCGATGTTACGCAGCACGGTGGTGGTCAGCGCTTCCTCGAAGGTGTGCAGATAGAACCAGGCCAGTCCGGCCAGCGGCAGGAAGGCGACGATCAGGAAACCGAGGGCGAGGCGGGCGGCCAGACTCAGTTGTTTCATTGCAGCGGCGCTCCGGTCAGCGGACGAATCCGCTCCAGCCAGTCGCTGCGGCTGAGATAGGGGGGGAAGGGCGAGGGGCGCATCGGTGTTTCGGAAATCTCGGTCGCCGCGAACTGGCCGTCGATGCCTGCCTGGCCGATGAAGACGCGGCGCCAGCGGTGACGGGTCGTGGCGTCTACGGCGACGATGCCGGATGGGCCGACGATGTTGATCCGGCTGAGCGCCTGATTGACCTGTGCCGGGTCGGCGGTGCCGGCTTCACGGACGGCGGCGGCCCAGAGGAGGACGGCTTCGTAGCTGCTGATCAGTGGGTCGCTGAGTACCCGGTTCTGGCCGAAGCGCTGGCGGAAGCGGTTGACGAAGCGCTGGTTCGCCTCGCCCGGCAGACTCTGGAAGTAACCCCAGACGGCGTAGTGTGCCGGGTGGAAGTGCTCGCCGAGCAGCAGTTGCAGTTCCGGTTCGGCAATGCTGAACGAAACCACCGGCACCCCGCCGAGCCCGGCAGCCGCCAGCGCCGCGAAGAATGACCGGTTGCTTTCGCCGTTCAGCGTGTTCAGGATGACGTCCGGCGCCAGGCGGCGGATCTCCTCGGTAATCGCCGTGAAGTCACCGGCGGTCATCGGCAGGTAGCGCTCGCCGACGATGCTGCCCTGGCTGGCATTGACCAGATCGCGGATCAGCAGGTTGGCGGCGCGCGGAAACAGATAGTCGGAACCGATCAGATAGACGCGTCGCCCGAAGCGGTCGATGGCCCAGCGGGCGCCGGGGATGATCTGCTGGTTGGGGGCGGCGCCCATGTAGGCGATATGCGCCGAGCTCTCCATGCCTTCGTACTGCAGCGGATAGAACATCAGATGATGCAGGCCTTCGACCACCGGGCGTACCGCCTGCCGGCAGGACGAGGTCCAGCAGGCGAAGAGGGCGGCGACCTGCTGGTCGCGCAGCAGTCGGCCGGCCTCGAGGGCGGCACGGGTCCAGTCCGAGTGGCTGTCGGCGACGATCAGTTCGACCGGGCGGTCGAGCAGCCCGCCGGCCGCATTGATTTCCTCGACGGCCAGTTGCAGCGCATCGACCAGTCCGCGTTCGCTGTCGGCCATGCTGCCGCTCAGGGCGTGGATGGCGCCGATACGGATCGGCTCCGGGGGCGGCTGGCGGAGCACGAAATACAACCCGACCAGGAGGATGGCCAGTAACAGGGGGAGCAGCGGACGCGGGTTGATGGCTGGCATGACAGGCGGCGGGCGGGAACGCGCCGATTATGCCAGTTCCGCCGGAGCGACAGTCCGGCGGCCGGAAAGTTTCAGGTGAACCACTTTTCGATGATTTCCGCGACGGTAGCCGGCTGGTCGTGGTGCAGCATGTGGTCGGCCTGGTCGATCCATTCCTCGCGCACGTCGGCGAAGCAGGCGCGGCGCTGTTCCCAGTCGCCGGGGCGGTTGGCGTAGTCGCGGACGATCCACGACTGGCGGCCGGCCACCCACAGCACCGGGCAGGTGACCTGGCGCCAGATGGCCATCGATTCCTCGAGGCGGAACAGGTAGGGCGACATCGCCTTGTGCCACGGATCGCCGTTCCAGATGATGCCGTGGCGCTGCTCGCCGGCGCGCGTCGTGCCGTCGCCGATGCGCGCCAGGTGGCGGGAGAGGTAGTCGGCGCGTGCCGGCGTCAGGAACGGGTCGCTCTTCATCAGCCGGCGGGCGAAGGCGGCGCGGTCCGGGTAGGCGTGCAGGCGCGGCGGGTTCTTCAGCTCGCCCAGCCACTGGCGGTAGCGCTCCGCCGCCATGTCCGGCGTCGTCGGCGCGATGCCGAAGCCTTCCAGCGAGATCAGCCGCTCGACCCGCCCGGGACGCAGGCCGGCATACAGGCAGGCGAGGATGCCGCCCATGCTGTGGCCGGCCAGGCGCAGCGGCCCGTCCGGCGCGTAGCGGTCGACGATGGCTTCCATGTCGCCCAGGTGCTCGGCGAAGAAATACGGCCGGTTCAGCCACTGCGACGGACCGAAGCCGCGCCAGTCGGGGGCGACGATGTTCCAGTCGCGCTGCAGTTCGTCGACGACGAATTGCCAGGAGGCCGAGACATCCATCCAGCCGTGCAGCAGGAACAGCGTCGGCGCTGCCGGGTCGCCCCAGCGGCGGATGTGCAGGCGGACGGATGGCAGGTCGAGGAATTCGGAGCGGGACGGGCGCATGCGGTGATGATCGGCGGGCGGGGAGGCGGCGATTCTAGCAGCCGGAAAGGCCGGCTTGGCTCAGGTCAGCGCCGCGTTGACCCGGCCGGCAGGCTGCGCCTGACTGGCCCGGCAGCGCAGATTGACGGCCAGCACCACGCTCAGCAGCGCCGCCGCGCCCAGGTTGTGGGCGACGGCCAGCAGCAGCGGCAGCGACAGCAGCACATTGGCGATGCCCAGCCCCAGTTGCAGGCCGAGCAGCGCCAGCAGCAGGGCGCCCCAGCGCCGCTCGCGTTGGTGCAGCAGCAGCGCCGCCAGCGTGCCGACGGCGAGCAGCACGAGCAAGGCGCCGAGGCGGTGGGTCAGATGGATGGCGGTCAGCGCCGCGCCGGAGATCAGCTCGCCGTGGGCCGTCTGGCCGAGTTCGCGGTGCAGGGTAAAGGCGTGGGCGAAATCGGCAGGCGGCAGCCATTGCCCCTGGCAGGCCGGGAAGTCCGCGCAGGCCAGCGCCGCGTAATTGCTGCTGACCCAGCCGCCGAGGGCGATCTGGCCAATCACGGCAAACAACGCCAGGGCCGCCGGCCAGCGGATGGCCGGGGCGAAGCTGCGGCTTGTCCTGGTGCGCAGCAGCAGGGTCACCAGCAGGGCCAGTGTCGCCATGCCGCCGAGCAGGTGCAGCGTGACGATCAGCGGTTTGAGCAGCAGCGTCACCGTCCACATGCCGAGCGCCGCCTGCAGGCCAACCAGGGCGAGTAGCAGCGTCGGCAGGGCCGGCGATTGCCGGTCGCGCAGTTCCTTCCGCCAGGCCAGCAGGCACAGGGCGAGGATCAGCAGGCCGAGGCTGCCGGCGGCGTAGCGGTGGACCATTTCCTTCCAGGCCTTGCCGGCATCGAACGGCTGCTGCGGGTAGGCCGCGACGGCTGCGGAACTGCCGTCCGGCACGCCGAGCAGGTGGCCGTAGCAGCCGGGCCAGTCGGGACAGCCGAGGCCAGCATCGGACAGGCGCACGTAGGCGCCGAGGCCGATGACGACGACGGCGAGCAGCGTCGCGGCGAGCAGCAGGCGGGCGTAGAGGCGCATGACTCAGAAGACGATCAGGCGGTCGGCGAACAGTGCGGCGAAGAGCAGCGTCAGGTAGAGGATCGAGTAGCGGAAGGTGCGTTTGGCCAGGTCGTCGCTGTAGTGCCGGCAGAGGGCGATGGCGTAGGCCAGGAAGACGAGGTCGAGCAGGCTGATGGCGACCAGGTAGAACGTCCCGCTCATGCCCAGCGATACCGGGATCAGGCTGGCGGCGGCGAGCATCAGTGTGTACCAGAGGATGTGCTGGCAGGTGAAGGCGACGCCGTGCGTCACCGGCAGCATCGGCAGGCCGGAGCGGGCGTAGTCGTCGCGCCGGTAGCAGGCGAGCGCCCAGAAATGCGGCGGCGTCCACAGGAAGATGATGAGGAACAGCACCAGCGGCTCGGCCGAGACCTGGCCGGTCATCGCCGTCCACCCGAGCAGCGGCGGCATCGCCCCGGAGGCGCCGCCGATGACGATGTTCATCGGCGTTGCCGGTTTCAGCAGCAGCGTGTAGATCACCGTGTAGCCGACGAAGGTGGCCAGCGTCAGCCACATCGTCAGGTCGTTGATGAAGCTGTGCAGCAGCCACAGCCCGGCGGCGCCAAGCAGGCTGGCCAGGGTCACCGTCTCCAGCGGCGAGATGTCGCCGCGCGCGGTCGCCCGCCAGCTGGTGCGCGCCATCTTGGCGTCGACCGTCCGCTCGACCAGGCAATTGAGTGCCGCGGCGGCGAACGACACCAACGCGATGCCGAGCGCCGCGACCAAAAAGCGCAGCAGCGGCGGAAAGCCCGGCGTCGCCAGGAACATGCCGATCATCGCGGTGAACACGATCAGGCTGTTGACCCGCGGCTTGCACAGGTGGCTGAAGGCGGCCAGGCGTTGGGCGAAGGATAGCGAGGGGGCGGCGATGGTCTGCATGGTGCTTCTCCTAACCGGTCCAGGCGAATTTGAGCAGGCGTTCGAGGTCGAAGCGCAGCTCCTTGCCGCCGACGGCGGCGGGGTAGTCGATGACCCGCTGGCCGAGCGGATCGACGATGTGCAGGCGGTAGCCCGCGGCGGCGGGCAGGCCCAGCCACTGTG
>WBUO01000167.1 GCA_008933675.1 Dechloromonas sp. | reverse complement strand
TCGTTCATCTCGGGAAATTTCAGTAAAACAGTTTCATCAGGTCCAGCGTCGCGCTTTGCCCCACCTGCGCTCGGTGGGCTGCCAGCCAGGTCTGGGCGTGGGCGCGGCCCTGGTCGCGCAGGCGCTCGAAGAAGGGCAGGTTGACCGCCAGCTTGCTCTCGGCCGGCATCTGGCCGAGCAGGTGGTCGCCGGCGATGGCGTGGAAGCGCAGCTTGGCGATGCGCCGTTCGAAGCGGCCGGGCGGCAGCCAGTCGGGCAGCCAGGTGTCGCCGATCTGCTCGCGCATGTGGGCGAACATGCGCATTTCGCGCAGGAAGGTGGAGTTGAAGGCCAGCTCGCGCAGGCGCAGCCGGATGTCGGCGGCCGTTGCCGGCGTCTCGCTGTAATGCAGCGGCGTCAGCAGCACCAGCAGGATGTCGGCGGCGGTGCAGTGGTAGAGCAGCGGGAAGACTGCCGGGTTGGCGCTGTAGCCGCCGTCCCAGTAGGGTTCGCCATCGATGACGATGGTCCGGTGGATGGTCGGCAGGCAGGCCGAGGCGAGCAGGGCATCGACGCTCAGCTCGGGGTTGCGGAAGATGCGCAGCTTGCCGGAATTGGCATGGGTGGCGGCGATGAACAGCTGGACCGGGCATTCGCGGCGCAGGCGGTCGAAGTCGAACTGGGCGGCAAGCACGTCGCGCAGCGGATTGAGATCGAGTGGATTGAGCTGTTCCGGCGACAGGTGGTCGGTCCATTGCAGCATCAGCTTCAGAGCTGGTGCCATGCTGCCGGCCGCTTCGGCTGGCGGTGTGAAACGTGACTGGCCGGCGATGGCGGTCCAGAAATCACTCAGTGCCAGGCGGGCGCCGTCGCGGCCGCCGGTCATCAGGCCGTGCGCCAGGCACAGCGCGTTCATCGCGCCGGCGCTGGTGCCGCTGACACCCTCGAAATCGAACGCACCGTCTTCGAGCAGCGCGTCGAGCACGCCCCAGGTGAAGGCGCCATGAGCGCCGCCACCCTGCAGGGCGAGGTTGAGCGTGGTTTGCGGGCTGGGCATGTTGCGTGATGGCGAAAAATCGAAGGGCCGATGATAGCCCGGCCGTTCGCGCTTTTGCTTACGGCACCCACCAGTAGCGCACGATGTGGAAGAAGATCGGCGCCGAGAAACTGATCGAATCGACCCGGTCGAGCATGCCGCCATGGCCTTCGATCATGGCGCCCCAGTCCTTCAGGCCGCGGTCGCGCTTGATGGCGGAAAGCACGAAACCGCCGAAGAAGCCGAGGATGTTGACGGTCAGTGCGACGAGGGCGGCCTGCCAGACATTGAACGGGGTGATCCACCACAGGGCGGCGCCGACGGCGGTCGAGGTGAGCACGCCGCCGACCAGGCCTTCGAGGGTTTTCGAGGGCGAGATTTCGGGCGCCAGCTTGTGTTTTCCGAACAGCTTGCCCCAGACGTACTGGAAGACGTCGCTCGACTGCACGGTGAGTACCAGAAAGACGATCAGCTGCAGGTTGCGTCCGGTGAAGCCGGGAATGTCCAGCGTCAGCAGGGCCGGGACATGCGAGATGCAATAGACGCAGATCATCAGTCCCCACTGCACCTTGGCCGCCCGTTCGAGGAAGCGCGTCGTGTCGGCACCGAGCGAGGCCGAGATGGGCAGCAGCAGGAAGGCATAGACGGGAATCAGGATGGAAAAGAGTCCGTACCAGTCGATGGCGATCAGCCAGTACTGCATCGGCAGGAAAAAGAAGAAGCACCAGAGCAGCGCCCGGTGGTCGCCGATCCGCGTGTGGGTGACCGAGATGAATTCGCGCAGGCTCTGGAAGGAGATGAAGGCGAACAGTGCGATGACGCCGGCCTTGCCGCCCCAGAAGGCGAGCGCGAGGGCGCCGATCATCCACCACCAGGCCTTGATACGGGCATTCAGGTTGTCGATGACGCTGCTCGTCTGGCCGGCGGGAAGACGCCATTGCAGGATGCCGCCGATGGCGCTGGCCACGGCGAGGACGGCGAAAACGCCGGAGAAGAGGGCGATCAGGGTGTCGGTCGGGTTCATGTGCGGGGTGCCGTCAGTCTTCGGGCGGAGCCAGATCGAGCAGGGCCTGGCGGGCGCGGGTCAGGAAGCTTTCCTTGCTTTCGTCGGGCGCGATGCGCAGCGGCGGGCCGAAGGTCAGCGTACACAACAGGGGGAGCGGGATCAGACTGCCCTTGGGCATGGCGCGGCCGAGATTCTCGATCCACACCGGTACCAGTTCGATATCGGGATGGGCGCGGGCCAGATGGTAGATGCCGCTTTTGAACGGCAGCAGGCCTTCGCCGAGGTTGCGCGTGCCTTCCGGGAAGATGATCAGCGATTCGCCGGCATCCAGGGCCGCACCCATGGTGCCGATCGGGTCGGCGTTGCGGCCGGCCTGGCGATCGATCAGCACGCCGCGGAAGACGCGGTTGATCACGTAGCGGCGCAGGCCGCCGGTCAGCCAGTAATCGGCGCCGGCCACCGGCCGGGTGAGGGCGCGCACGCGCTGCGGCAGCGCTGCCCAGACCAGCACGAAATCGCCGTGGCTGCGGTGGTTCGGGTAATAGATGCGGACCTTGCCATCGGGCAGGCCGCCGAGCCAGCGGGCGCGGACGCCGGTGAAGAGTTTGGCGAAACCGCACAGGGCTGCGGCGATGAGGCGATCGATCGGCATGGCGTCGGGGGTCAGGTTGAGCGGATGACAAGCAGCACGGCGAGCAGCCAGGCGGCGACCTCGAGCATGAGGCACTGGCCCTGCCGCAGCAACAGGCGGCGTGCGCCGGCAATGCGTCCGGCCAGCGGTCGTGGGGCGGCAGCGCTTGCCGGGCGCAGGGCGGCGTCGGCGAGTGCCTGATCGAAGGCGGCCAGATCGGCTTCCGGGTGCGCACCATGGTCGTGCCAGCGACGGCTCCAGGCAGCGAAGATGGGCCGGTCGAAGGCGGTGCGCAGGGCAAAGATGTGTTCGGCCAGACCGGCACCGACGACGCCCAGCAACGCGAGACGCGGGCCGAGGGCCAGCGGCGCCAGTACCAGGGCGAGCAGGGCGGCAGCCATCAGCAGCAGGCCGGCGAGATCGAGGCGGCGGCCGACAGCGAGCAGCGCGGCGAAAACTCCGGCCTGGGCCGCCAGGTCGTCGGTGGCGGCGGCTTCAGACATTCCCGGTGGGCGCTGCAAGTTGATGCTCGACTTCGTCCAGTGCAGCGCGCAGGGCAGGGCCGATGACGATGTCCGGACGGCGTGCGGCGAGCAGTGCGAGGGCGGCATCGATGTCCGGGCAACGACCGCTCAGCAGAAGCCAGCTGGCCGTTGCGGCGGCGCTGCGCGAATAGCCGAGGGCGCAGGCAACCAGTACCGGTCCGTCGCCGCGTAAGGCTTCGATGCTGCGCGCGGCGGCGAGCAGCTGGCCGGCATCCGGGGCGACCAGATCGAGCCATGGATGGCCGACGTAGCGCCAGCTGCCGCGCGGTGCCGGCAGTTCGGCGGTGAGGTCGCAGAGCGCCGTGAAACCGCCGGCCTGCATGCCGGCCGCGGTGGGCAACGGGCCGAGCCAGACGTCATCGGCGATGGCGTCGGCCTGCGGACGTTGGCGCGTCCACAGCCGGGCATTGATCCAGGCGCCGAGCGTATGGGGGGCCAGCAGGCAGGCAGCGGCCAGCGACAGGCGGCCCTCACGTTTCTGGAAACCGGCGGCGCCGGCCCAGGCGTAATTCCAGGCGACCAGTGCCAGGGCAATGGCGAGCCAGCCGAAGAGCAGGGCCGGCGTGTCGAAGCGCCAGGCCAGCAGGCCGGCGAGCGCGGCGCCGCCGGCGTAAAAGCCGGCCAGGAGGCGACGTTGCCGGCCGATGGGCAAGGTGCGGCGCAGCGGCGAGTTCCCGGCTTCGTCCGGCCAGAGCCACAGGCAGAACAGGCCGAGTGCTGCACCGGTCGGCAGGTCGATGAAATGGTGCTGCCAGGTGGTGAGGACCGAGACGCCGATCAGCAAGGCCCAGCCGTGCACGACTGCACGCATCAGCGGCCCGGTCTGGAGGCGGGCGAACTGGATCCAGATGAGGACGAGCAGCGCGATATGCAGCGAAGGCGCCTGGTTGTAAGGCTGGTCGAAGCTGGTCAGGGCATCGAACAGAGCGCCGAACAGGCCTTCCGATGGCGGGCGCTCGAAGGCGAAGCGCAACGGGAAGGCGAGAAAGCAGGCGACGGCGACGATCTGTGCCGTCAGCAGGCGCCGGCCGTGACGATCGACCGCGCCGGCCGTGCGGCAGCAGAGAAAGGATAGGCCGTAGAGCAGGTCGATCGACCAGTAGGGAACAATGGTCCACGGCAGGAAGGGAATGTGCGTTTCCCAGGGGTAGTAGAGGCTGGCGGCGAGGCCGCGCTCGGCTGCCAGCTGGTTCGAGTAGCCGTAGCTGAGAAAGAAGAAGGGGCCGAGAAAGAGCAGCCAGGCGAGGCTGCGTTTCCACGGCAGTGGCGCCGCCCGGGTGGCGATGATGCGCTCGCTCATGCCGTCTTGCGGCGGGCCAGCGAGACGGTGAAGATGCCCCACTCGTCGATGCGTTGCTCCAGTTTTTCGAAGCCGGCCTCGGCAACCAGTTGATCCATTTCGGCCTGCGTCCGGCGGCGCATCACCCAGGCCTGGCCGCCGCGGTGGCTGGTCAGGGCGCGGGCGATCAGTTCCAGCTGCGGGTGCCAGGGCTGGCCGGTGTAGATCAGGTAGCCGCCCGGTTCCACGACATCGGCAAGACCGGCCAGCGAGGTGGCGACGGCATCGTTGTCCGGGAACAGTTCGTAGAGGCCGGAGACGATGCCGACCGTCGGGCGCGGCGTCACGGCGGCCAGGCTGGCACGGTCGAAGGCGTCGCCCTGGATGAAGCGGGCGATGGCGGTCAGGCCCTTTTCGGCAATCAGCGCGGCACCCTGGCGCACGTTGAGATCGCTGAAGTCGCGCAGCAGGATCGATTCCGGCCGCGGGCCGCGGTCGAGCGCTTCCAGCACGTAACGGCCATGGCCGGCGGCCACGTCGAGCACGCGCAGCGGCTTGCCCTCGTTCTGCAGGCGCTCGAGCGTCGCGCGCAGCAACTCCTCGATATGCAGCTTGCGCTGCCGGATGCCCTTCCAGCCGATGGCGTCGAGGTACTGGCGATCGATGGCGCGGCCAAGCGGACCGCAACCGGTGGGCGTATTGCGATAGACGTAGTCGAGCGTGCTGCCCGAGTCGAAGCCGGTCTTGTGGCCGAGCGCGACACCGGCGGAAAGCAGGCCGCCGAGTTTCATGTTGGCGCGATAGGCGGCCCAGTAGAGGCCCTTGGGACTGAGTGCCGGCAGCGGTGCGGCAAGCGCCTGGGCTTCGTCGAAGGTCGGCCCCCGGCGATGCGCCTGGCGCAGGTCCGGGCGCGACCAGGGCGCGGCGAACTGGCGCAGGATGAAGTCGCGCGCCTTGCCGGTGGCCAGCTGGCGATCCTGCTCGCCGAAGGTGTCATGGTAGAAGCCGTCGAGCACGTGCTTCTCCTTGACGCTGGCGCCGAGGCGCTCGAAGAAGTCGTGCTGCGGCCCGTGGTGCACGACCCAGTCGGCACCGGAAATCAGCAGCTGGGTCGGGATGGTGATCGCCTGGGCATCGGCGACGACACGCTCGGCGGCTTCGTAGAGGGCGAGCAGGATGTTGACCGAGATCGGGCGGGTGATCAGCGGATCGCTGTCGTAGGAAGCCTGGCGTTGCGGATCGTGCGTCAGGAACTTCGACTTGACGTAGCTGTTGACGAAGAAGTTGCCGCGCAGCTTTTGCTGCAGGGCCAGGCCGGAACGGGCGAAAGGCACGTAGAGCTTGACCTTGAAGGCCGGCGAGGCGAGAACCAGGCAGCGGATGCGCGGTGCGTAATCGTGGGCCCAGGTCGACACCAGCACGGCGCCGACACTCTGCGCCAGCACCGCCATCTCCTCTTCGGCGATACCCCAGGTGTCGCGCAGATGGTGGATGAAGGTCTGCACGTCGCGCACCGAATGGGCGAAGCTCGGCGAGTAGCCACGGGTGCCGGGCGAACGGCCGTGGCCGCGGGCATCCCAGGCGTAGAAATCGAAGTCGGGCAGGTCGAGTTCGTCGACCAGGTGCGCCATCCTCCCGCCATGCTCGTGGCCGCGATGGAACATGACGACCGCGCCGCGGCGGGTTTCGGCAGGGGCGGGCCAGCGGCGATAGAACAGCGCTTCGCCGTCGTGGGTGGAAAACTGGTGTTCTTCGACAGGTCGGGTCATGGGTGTATGGCGGCGAGGCCGCTGCGGATGCGGTTGATGATGTTGAACACGATGGCGATGCAGGCTGCCGGCAGCAGCCAGAAAGTCCACGCCGGCAGGCTGCCGGCCAGGCCGAGCCAGAGACCGAGGGCGCCGAACAGGAAGGCGCGGTCGCTCTTGCCCAGTGGTCCGTCGTATTGGCGCGGGGCGCCGACCATCGGGCCGAGGGCGCCGGCCATCTCGGAAACGGCGGCGAGGAAGATCAGGCTGCCGACGCTCGCCCAGCCGAAGGGGGCCACCAGCACGAAGGGCAGGTAGAGAGCGGCGTCGGAAAGGACGTCGGTGAGTTCGTTGAGATAGGCGCCGAGCGGTGATTTCTGGCCGAACTCGCGGGCCAGCATGCCGTCGATCGCATTCAGCGCCATGCGCAGGAACATCCAGACGGGCAGCAGCAGGAAGAGTTGGGGCTGGCTGCCGGCAAAAGCATAGAGGATTCCGCCCAGGGCGACGGAGATGACCATGGCCGTCAGGGTGACGGCATTGGCGGTAATGCCGGCTCTGGCCAGACGAGCGGTGAAAGGGCGGAGCAGCCCCTGAAAGCGCGATTTCAGCTGATAGATGGAGAACATGCAGCAGGGCGGAATGCCGATGGCTATGACGGATCGATCATCCTAGCCATTTCCCCATGCCGTGAGCAAGTTTTTCGGGCTTGCCGGTTGCCCGTCGGTTCGCTGTGCGGATTGCTCCTGCCGTCACCGGGACGGTTCCGGGGAGCGCCCGGCAATCCGGTTGCCGGCGCCGGACTCTGCGGTCTGGCGGGAGCTATCCCGCCATCTCAGACATCCGCCTCGACCAGGCCGCCATCCTTCTCCATCCAGGCCCGGCGGCCGGAGGCCTCGCCCTTGCCCATCAGCAGGTTGAAGGTCTTGGCCATTTCGCGGATGACTTCGCGCGGGGCGGTGAACGGCACCAGGCGGCGGGTGTCCGGGCACAGCGTGGTTTCCCACAGCTGGTCCGGATTCATTTCGCCGAGGCCCTTGAAGCGGGAGACGGTGATCTTGTTCTCCGAGACACCTTCGTCGCGCAACTTGACCAGCGCCTGTTCCTTCTCGGCTTCGTCGAGGCAGTAGACCTTGCGCGTGTGGCCGCGCGCCTCGACGTCGACGCGGAACAGCGGCGGCTGGGCGACGTGGATGTGGCCTTTTTCGACCAGCGCCGGGAAGTGCTTGAGGAACAGCGTGAACAGCAGCACCTGGATGTGCGAGCCGTCGACGTCGGCATCCGACATCACGATGATGCGGCCGTAGCGCAGGCCTGAAACATCGATCGTGTCGATCTGGTCGATGCCGTGCGGATCGACGCCGATGGCGACCGAGATGTCGTGCACCTCGTTGTTCTTGAACAGCTGGTCGCGCTCGACTTCCCAGGTGTTCAGCACCTTGCCGCGCAGCGGCAGCACCGCCTGCGTTTCCTTGTCGCGGCCCTGCTTGGCCGAACCGCCCGCCGAGTCGCCCTCGACCAGGAAGACTTCATTGCGCGTGATGTCGTCGGATTCGCAGTCGGTCAGCTTGCCGGGCAGGGTGGCGATGCCGGAAGACTTTTTCTTCTCGACCTTCTGCGTCGATTTCATCCGGTTCTGCGCCGCCTTGACCGCCAGCTCGGCGATCTTCCTGCCGAAATCGGCGTGGCTGTTCAGCCACAGCTCGAACGGGTCGCGCACCATCTGCGAGACCAGCTTGTAGGCGTCGCGCGAGGTCAGCTTCTCCTTGGTCTGGCCCTGGAACTGCGGGTCGAGCACCTTGGCCGAGAGCAGGAAGGTCATCCGGCCGCAGACGTCCTCCTGCGCCAGCTTGACCTTGGCCGGCAGGATCGCGTGGTGCTCGGCGAAGGTCTTCACCGCCTCGAACACGCCGGCCTTCAGGCCCGCTTCGTGGGTGCCGCCGTCGAGCGTCGGGATCAGGTTGACGTAGCTTTCCGGCTTGCCGCCGCCTTCCTCGAACCAGGCCAGCGCCCAGGTGGCGCCTTCGCCAACGGCGAAGCCGTTGGCCGTGTCGACATACTTCTCGCCGACGAAGATCGGCGCCACCGGCTGGCCGACCATCATTTCGTTGAGGTAGTCGGCCATGCCGTTCTGGTAGCACCAGACTTTCTTGTCCTGGCCTTCGATCTCCAGTTCGACGGTGACGTTGGGCATCAGCACCGCCTTCGAGCGCAGCAGGTGCTCCAGCTGGCCGAGATTGACCTTGGGCGAATCGAAATACTTCGGATTGGGCGAAATGCGCACCGTGGTGCCGGTATTACGTTGACCGCAGTCGCCGATGCGGGCCAGCGGCTCGGCGACGAAACCGTCGGCAAAGGCGATCCTGTGCACGCCGCCGCCGCGCTTGATTTCGACTTCCAGCCGCGTCGACAGCGCATTGGTCACCGAGACGCCGACGCCGTGCAGGCCGCCGGAGAATCGGTAGGCGTTGCCGGCCTCGGTCTTGTTGAACTTGCCGCCGGCGTGCAGCTTGCAGAACACCAGCTCGACCGCCGGCTTGCCTTCTTCCGGATGGATTTCGACCGGAATGCCGCGGCCGTTGTCGGCGACCTCAACGCTGCCGTCGGCGCGGATCGTCACCGAAATCTTCTTGGCGAAGCCGGCCAGCGCCTCGTCGGCGGCGTTGTCGATGACTTCCTGCACGATATGGGTCGGGCAGGTCGTCCGGGTGTACATCCCGGGACGTTCCTTGACGGGTTCGAGGTCCTTGAGGACGCGGATGGATGAGGCGGAGTAGTCG
>WBUO01000166.1 GCA_008933675.1 Dechloromonas sp. | reverse complement strand
GTGGCAGGTCGTGCGTCCGGGAGGTAAACTGCTCTACGCGACCTGCTCGGTCTTTCCGGCGGAAAACGGCGAGCAGGTCGCGCGCTTTCTCGAGCGCCAGCCGCAAGCCAGCCGCCGCCACGAGGAACAGCTTCTGCCGACCGCCGAACACGATGGCTTCTATTACTGCCTGCTCAAAAAATCTGTCTGAGCGCCTGCGCCGCTGGCTGCTGCTGGCGCTTCTGCTGCCGACGATCGTCTGGGCGGCGGAGATTCAGGTCGGCGAACCGCAGCTGACGCTCGGCGATGACGGTTATGTGCTGTCGGCCGATTTCCGCTTCGAACTCAGGCCGCGCCTGGAAGAGGCGGTGGCACGCGGCGTCGTGCTGTACTTCGTGGTGGACTACGAGATGACCCGCGAACGCTGGTACTGGCTGGACGAGACGGTGGTTGCCCGATCGCTGACCTACAGTCTTTCGTATCACGCGCTGACTCGTCAGTACCGTCTGTCCACCGGCGGCCTCCATCAGTCCTTCGCCACGCTAGGCGAGGCGCTGGCTGTGCTTTCACGGCTACGCAACTGGCAGGTCATCGACAAGGGCGAGGCGGCAGTACGCCCCGGTGAAGCCTATCAAGCGGCTTTGCGTCTGCGCCTAGACATCACCCAGCTACCCCGTCCCTTCCAGATTACTGCACTCGGTAACAAGGAGTGGGCCTTGTCCTCCGACTGGAAGACCTGGTCGATAACGCTGCCCATGCCGGCGGAGGCCAAGTGAGGCGTTTCGTCGCGGCAGGCGGGGCACTGGCAGCGGCGATCGGGGGCATCCTGTGGTTCCTGCTGCTGATGTCGACGGCGGCGGATACCGTTATCTTCTCGCGTAACTATCCACTGCTGATCGTTCTCAACATCCTGCTCGCGCTCGGCATGGTGGCGCTCGTCGGCTGGCAGTTGCGGGCCCTGTGGCGCGATTATCAGGCACAGGTCTTCGGTTCCCGCCTCAAGCTGCGCCTGATGCTGATGTTCGGTGTCATTGCCGTGCTGCCCGGGGCACTGGTTTACGGCGTTTCGGTGCAGTTCGTCACGCGTTCGATCGAAAGCTGGTTCGATGTGCGCGTCGAGAAGGCGCTTGAATCCGGCCTGCAGCTTGGCCGCTCGGCGCTTGATTCGCTGCTCGCTGATCTCGGCGAGAAAGGGCGGAGCATGGCCAGCGAGCTGTCCGACATCCAGGAGGTCTCCCGCCGTTCGGCCCTGCTGCGTCTGCGCGAGGAACGCGGCGTGCAGTCGGCGGCGCTGTTTTCGGTAGGCGGCCAGTTGCTGTCGAGCGCCACTGCCGATCTGAGCAGCCTGCTGCCGGAGCTGCCGACGCCAGCCCAACTCAAGCAGGCGCGCAGCTCCCTGGCGCTGGCGACGGTGGAGGGCGGCGGCGGACAGCTCTTTTTGCGCGTGCTGGTGCCGGTCAGCGCCCGCGACATGTTCGACGAGCCGCGCATCCTGCAGCTGATCAACCCGGTGCCGGAGAGTCTGGCCAAGGACGCTGAAGCAGTGCAGGCCGTCTATCGCGACTATCAGGAGCTGCAGCTGGCGCGCCAGGGGCTGACCCGCATCTACGCGTTGACCCTGACCCTGACCATGCTGGTCGCCCTGTTCGGTGCCTTTGCGCTGGCCTACCTGATGGCCCGCCGACTGGCGGCACCCCTTTACATACTGGCCGAGGGCACGCAGGCCGTTGCCCAGGGCGATTTCTCGCCGCGTCAGGCGGTCTATAGCGGTGACGAACTCGGCGTGCTGACCCAGTCCTTCAACCAGATGACCCGGCAGCTCGACGATGCCCGCCGGGATACCGAGCGCCACCGGGCCGAGCTGGAGTCGGCGCGGGCCTATCTGGAATCGATCCTGGCCAATCTGTCGACCGGTGTGCTGGTCTTCGACCGCCGCTTCGTGTTGCGTACCGTCAACGAAGGGGCGCGCACCATCCTGGCCGATGATTTCGCCGGCCTGCTCGGTCTGCCGCCGGAATCATGGCCGCGCCAGCAGTCGTTCGGCGAATTCATCCGCAGTCGATTTGCGGCGACCGATGATGCGGAATGGCAGGCCCAGCTCGAACTCGAGCGGAGCAACGGCATGCCGCAGGTGCTGCTGTTGCGTGGCTCCCGCCTGCCGGCCGGTAGCGGCGGCGGTGATGTCGTGGTCTTCGACGACGTCACCCGACTGATTGCCGCCCAGCGCAGTGCCGCCTGGGGCGAAGTGGCGCGCCGTCTGGCCCATGAGATCAAGAATCCGCTGACACCGATCCAGCTGTCGGCCGAGCGCCTGCAATTCAAGCTGGCCGGCAAGCTGGGCAATGGCGATGCCGAGATGCTGGCGCGCGGCACGCAGACGATCATCAACCAGGTGCAGTCGATGAAGCGCATGGTCGACGATTTCCGCGATTACGCCCGTCTGCCGGCACCGGAGACGGCGCCGCTCGATCTCAACGCGCTGATCGGTGAAGTGCTGGGTCTCTACGAAAGTTCGTCCGCCGTCATTGAACCCCGGCTGGCCGATGACCTGCCACCGGTTCTCGGTGACGCCACCCAGTTGCGGCAGATCATCCACAATCTGCTGCGTAATGCCGAGGATGCCCTCGAGGGGCACAGCGACGGCCGTATCGGGATCGTCACCGCGACCGCCGGGCGCTGCGCCCGGCTGACCATCGGCGACAATGGTCCCGGCTTTCCGCTGGACCTGCTGCCGCGCATCTTCGAACCCTACGTCACTACCAAGACACGCGGTACCGGTCTGGGCCTGCCGATCGTCAAGAAGATCGTCGAGGAACATCTGGGTACCATCGAAATCAGCAATGCACCGGAGGGCGGCGCGCGCATCGACATTCGCCTGCCGCTGGTGAAGGAGGAGGAAGGCAAGCATGGCCATCATATTGGTCGTTGATGACGAAGTCGGCATTCGCGAGTTGCTCTCGGAGATCCTGATCGACGAAGGCTACGATGTCCGTCTGGCGGAGAACGCCGGGGCGGCCCGTCGGCTGCGCAACGAATTGCGCCCTGATCTGGTGCTGCTCGATATCTGGATGCCGGATACCGATGGCGTTTCGCTGTTGAAGGAGTGGCATGCTGCCGGTCATCTGAACATGCCGGTGGTGATGATGTCCGGGCATGGCACCATCGACACGGCGGTCGAAGCCACCCGCATCGGAGCCTTCGATTTCCTGGAAAAGCCGATCGCCCTGCAGAAGCTGCTGGCGTCGGTGCAGAAGGCGCTCAAGCACGATACGCCGCCGCCGCGTCCGCCGCTGACGCTGGATGCCTTCGTCCGCTCGGCCTTCATCAAGGAATTCAAGCGCCGCCTCGAACAGGCGGCTGCCAAGTCGCCGATACTGCTGCTCAAGGGAGCGACCGGCGGCATGGCGGAAATCTGCGCCCGCACGCTGCAGCCGCCGCGGGCCCCGTGGCTGGACCTGTCCGGAGTGTGCAGCGCGCTGACCCAGGAAATGCTCGAGAAGATCGCCGGTGGCGTGTTGTTCGTCCCCGATCTGGCCGCGCTCGGCAAGATGCAGCAGATGAACCTGGCCTTTGCCGTCAATCATCTCGACCGCCTCAACCTGCAATTGCTGGCGGCCACCGTGACGCCTCTGTCCTCGCTGGCCGAAGCCGGGTGGGACAGCAAGCTGCTCGCCCGCCTAGGCGAAGTCTGGCTGGCCATGCCCTCGCTGGCCGGCCATGCCGACGAATTGCCGGAAATTGCCAGCCTGTTGCTGACCAACTTTGTCGAGCGTGGTGAAGTCCAGCCGCGCCGTTTCTCCACCGGCGCCCTCAACGCCCTGCGCACGCAGCCCTGGAAGCACCGGCCGGACGCCAGCTGGACGGATCTGTACGTACTCGTCCGCAATCTGGCGCTGACGGCACTCGAGGAAGAGATCAGCGCCGAGGACGTCGGTCGTGTGATGCCGGCCGAGGCTGGGGAAGACCAGGAGCTTGCCTCCCTTCTGCCGTTGTTCGAGCAGCCGTTGCGCGAAGCGCGCGATGCCTTCGAGAAGCTCTATTTCGAGCATCACCTGCGTCTCGAAGGGGGCAACATGACCAAGCTGGCCGAGCGTTCGGGCCTCGAGCGCACCCACCTCTATCGCAAGCTGAAGCAGCTTGACGTCCGCCTTGGCAAGCGGCACGAGGAACAATAGAAGACACCGCCGGGGGGCAGCATGAAGGTCATCATTCTTGGGGCGGGCCAGGTCGGCGCCAGCGTTGCCGAAGGTCTGGTATCGGAAGAAAACGACATCACCATTGTCGATTTCGACGGGCCGCGCCTGCATCAGCTGCAGGATCGTCTCGACCTGCGCACCGTCGTCGGTAATGCGGCGACCCCGTCGGTGTTGCGCCGGGCTGGTGCCGAAGACGCCGACATGATCATCGCCGTGACCCAGAGCGACCAGGCCAACCTCGTCGCCTGCAAGCTGGCGCAGAGTGTATTCAACGTGCCGACGCGCATTGCCCGCCTGCGCTCCCAGGATTTCCTGCAGGACGAGACGCTGCTGGCCAGCGACAATTTCGCCGTCGATTTCGCGCTCTGTCCGGAGCAGGTGATCACCGACTACATTCGCCGCCTGATCGAATTCCCGGAAGCCCTGCAGGTACTCAGCTTCGCCCGCGGCCGCGTCAGTCTGGTGGCGGTGCGCGCCTATGAGGGGGGCGCCATGGTCGGCAAGCCGATCCGCGCCCTGCGCGAATTGCTGCCGATCGAGACCGATGCCCGCATCGCCGCCATCTTCCGCCGTGACCAGCCGGTGTTTCCCGAGGGCGATACCGTCGTCGAGGCCGGCGACGAAGTCTTCCTGCTTGCCGCTGCCGAGAACATCAGGCCGGTCCTGCACCAGCTGCGCCGGCTGACCAACCGCGTCGAGCGCATCATGATCGCCGGCGGCGGCAATATCGGCATGCGCCTGGCCAGGTCGCTCGAGGCGCATTACGAAATCAAGCTGATCGAAGGGCGCAAGGAGCGGGCCGAACTGCTGGCCAACGAGCTGAACGACACCCTGGTGCTGCTCGGCGACGCCACCGACGAGGAATTGCTGGAACAGGAGAACATCGCCGAGATGGACCTCTTCCTCGCCGTGACCAACGATGACGAGGACAACATCATGGCCGGCAGCCTGGCCAAGCGTCTCGGCTGCAAGCGTGTCGTCGCCCTGATCAACCGTCGGGCCTATGCCGAGATGATCGAGGGCGGCCCGATCGACATCGGCATCTCGCCGGCCCAGGTATCGATCGGTACCTTGCTTGCCTATGTCCGCCACGGCGATGTCGCCGAAGTGCATTCACTGCGCCGCGGCGCGGCCGAAGCGCTGGAGGTGGTTGCCCATGGCGACCGTAATACCTCGAAAGTCGTCGGTCGCCGTCTCGAGGAGATCGACTGGCCGAAAGGCGTGACGGTGGCCGCCCTGGTGCGCAATTTCGACGAGGCCATCGTCGTCGGCCAGACCGATGACTGGACCTCCATCACCCGTTACGGGGAGGTGGTGATCGCTCACCACGATACGGTGATCCAGCCCGGCGATCACGTGATCATTTTCTGCACGCGCAAGAAACTGGTGAAGAAGGTGGAGCAGCTGTTCCAGGTCGGTTTCCACTTCCTCTAGGACGCCGCCCGTGACCCGTTTCGCTCCCGTCCATCGCGCACTCGGCCTGATCCTGATGCTCTTCGGCTTGATGCTGCTGGTGCCGCTGGTCCATTCACATCTGGTCGATGACGGCGCCCAGGACGTCTTCGACGAGGTTTTCCTGCTCACCGTACTGTGCGGCACCTTCCTCTGGTACCGCTACCGCAACTGCAAGCGCGATCTCAACGTGCGCGACGGCTTCCTGCTGGTTGTTCTGGTGTGGACAGTGCTGCCGGCCTTCGCCGCGCTGCCCTTCATGCTGCACCTGGAGATGAGCCATACCGATGCCTACTTCGAAGCCGTTTCCGGTCTGACGGCAACCGGGGCGACGATCATTCCCGGGCTCGACAGTCTGCCGGAGTCGATCAATCTGTGGCGCCACCTGATGCAATGGCTGGGCGGCATGGGCCTGATCGTGCTGGCTGTCGCCATCCTGCCGCTGCTCGGCATCGGCGGCCGGCAGATGCTGCAGGCAGAGATCCCGGGGCCGATGAAGGACTCGAAGATGACGCCGCGCGTTGCCGAAACCGCCAAGGGGCTATGGTTCATCTACTTCGCCATCACCATCGCCTGCATCCTCGCCTATCGCTGGGCCGGCATGGGCTGGTTCGATGCTGTCTGCCATGGCTTCTCGACCGTCTCGCTGGGCGGCTTCTCGACGCACGATGCCAGCCTCGGCTATTTCGACTCGGCAGCCATCGAGTGGATCTGCCTGGCCTTCATGATCTTTTCCGGCATCAACTACGCGACGCATTTCCTTGCCATCAGCGGGCGCTCGCCCGGTGCCTATGTCCGCGATCCGGAGGCCGGCTGGTTCGTCGGCGTGCTGGCCGTCAGCGTCATCATCCTGGCCAACTACATCTGGAAGGACGGCGTTTACGAGGATGTTTCCACCGCCTTGCGCTATGCCCTGTTCAACGTCGTCTCGGTGGCCACGACGACCGGCTACTCGACCACCGATTACGGCCTGTGGCCGATGTTCGCCGGCCTGTGGATGTTGTTCCTGTGCAGCTTCGCCACCAGCGCCGGGTCCACTGGTGGCGGCATCAAGATGATGCGGGCACTGCTGCTCTACAAGCAGGTCTACCGCGAACTGGTCCGCGCCATGCACCCGTCCGTCGTCTACAACGTCCGCCTGGGCGGCCAGACGGCGCCCCAGTCGGTGCTCTTCGCCGTGCTCGCCTTCGGTTTCGTGTACATGGTCAGCATCGTCTCGCTGACCCTGGTCCTCGCCTTTACCGGTCTCGACATCGTCACTGCCTTCTCGGCGGTGGTTGCCAGTGTCAACAACACCGGCCCTGGCCTCGGCCTGGTCGGCCCGTCGACCACCTATCAGGTGCTCGAGGACTTCCAGACCTGGGTCTGCATCTTCGCCATGCTGCTCGGCCGTCTGGAAATCTTCACGCTGCTCGTCGTACTGTCGCCAGCCTTCTGGCGGAAGTGACCTGCGCGCCGGAAAGGCGGATAATTCCGCCTTTCCGATTTTCAGGTGGAGTCCGACGTGAGCCGACCCAAGAACGATACCTTCCTGCGCGCCCTGCTCAAGGAACCTACCGACTACACGCCGCTCTGGCTGATGCGTCAGGCCGGCCGCTACCTCCCTGAATACTGCGAGACGCGCAAGCGGGCGGGTAACTTCCTGAACCTGTGCAAGTCGCCGGCGCTGGCCTGCGAAGTCACGCTGCAGCCGCTGGCCCGCTACGACCTCGACGCCGCCATCCTGTTCTCGGACATCCTGACCGTGCCGGATGCCATGGGCCTCGGCCTCTACTTCGCCGAAGGCGAGGGGCCGCGTTTCGAGCGCCCGCTGCGCGAGGAATGGGCGATCAACAACCTGACGGCGCCGGACCCCTACGAGCATCTCGGCTACGTAATGGACGCGGTCAGCGAAATCCGCCGTGCGCTGGATAACTCGGTGCCGCTGATCGGTTTCTCCGGCAGCCCGTACACGCTCGCCTGCTACATGGTCGAAGGCCAGGGCTCAAGCGATTTCCGCCACATCAAGGGCATGCTATACAACCGCCCTGATCTGCTGCACCGCATCCTGGCGGTGACTGCCGATTCGGTGACCAGCTACCTGAACGCCCAGATCGATTCCGGCGCCCAGGCGGTGATGATTTTCGACACCTGGGGCGGTTCGCTGTCCAATGCCGCCTACCAGGAATTTTCGCTGGCCTACATGCAGCGCATCGTCGCCGGCCTGAAGAAGGACAAGGACGGCCAGCGCATTCCGAGCATCGTGTTCACCAAGAACGGCGGCCTGTGGCTGGAGAAGATCGCCGCCATCGGCTGCGACGCGGTCGGCCTCGACTGGACCATCGACATTGGTGAAGCGCGCCGGCGCGTCGGCGACAAGGTGGCGCTGCAGGGCAACCTCGATCCGAACGTCCTGTTCGCGGCACCGGAAGTCGTCGCCGTCGAAGCGCGCAAGGTGCTCGACAGCTATGGTCCGGGCAACACCGGCCACGTATTCAACCTCGGCCACGGCATCTCGCAGTTCACACCGCCGGAAACCGTCACCGCGCTGGTCGAAACCGTTCACAGCCATAGCCGTCTATTACGAAAGTAATGCTCATAAGTTCGCTCCAAAGGCCGACTTATGCACAGAGTTTTGTCAAGGGGTGAAAAAATTCGGCCAAAGACCCTTGACAGCCGGTTTCTTTTTTAAATTGTTGAAAACAAAGGGATTGTTATTTTGCTCAATATTTCGGCAAAGTGACAAATCTCCTTGATTGGCGCCATTTGGCGCCTGCCTGAGAAAGCAATCCACAAAGTTATCCACAGATTTTGTGGGTAACTCCATAAACCCTTTTTTTATCGGGGTTTTTCGCCAGAATCCGGAGTTCCGACGTCTCCCGTCGGTCGATCAATGCCCGTATTTCGCGTCGCCCTCGACCTGCCGCTGCATCGCCTGTTCGACTATGTCGCGCCGGCCACGGCCGGTCGTGACGACATCGGCCGCCGTGTCCGCGTGCCCTTCGGACGCAGCGAGAAGCTCGGCATCATCGTCGATGTCGTCGATAGCGGCAACTGGCCGGTTGACCAACTCAAGCCGGCAGGCGAAGTCCTCGGCGATCTGCCGCCGTTGCCCGCAGATTTCTTCGCCCTCTGCGCGTTTGCCAGCACTTACTATCAGGCCCCTTTGGGCGAAGTCCTGCTGCAGGCGTTGCCGGCCGGGCTCAGACGCTGCGATCCACCGACCCGCCGTGCGATCCGCCAGGCGGCGCCCGGCCAGCCCCCCGTCCTGCCGGAACTGACGGCCGAGCAGGCGACAGCGGTCGCCGCCATCGAGCCGGGCGCCCGGCCAGCCTCTCCATAATTCGTTAACACACTTGGCAGCGCATGCCCGTGCCGTCAAATTTGCCATCAATTAACCCAACTGCTGCATAACCTCGCTCCGCGCCC
>WBUO01000515.1 GCA_008933675.1 Dechloromonas sp. | reverse complement strand
ACGTAGGCAGCGGCCGTTTGCTTGGAGGTGGGAGCTACGGTGGATTCGACGGTGAATCCCAATTCGGCTTCATGGGCGAGCGTGAGGCGGACTTGCTCACCACCCTTGGCCGGAGGCAGGTTGCGAGCGCTCACCTTCTTTTCGAAATCGGCCGGATCGACCTTGAGCAGGCCGATGAGAGAATTGCCGGCAAGGAGGTTGAACTCTATGTTGGGAAGCGGTTCGAGTTGGTCGCGCTTTTCGGCGGAGGCGACAAGGTTGAGGAAGAGGCGGAGTTTGGCGATTTCCACGGCTTCCTCCATGATATCGACACCGTAGAGATTTTCGGTGATGATACGTTTCTTCAGCCAATAGACTTCCGGAGCTTTATGCTGCTTACGCTCATGTTCGATCCACTGTAGAACGGGACGGTGGTTGAGTGCGGTGCAGCGGCCAATAAGGCCGGTGGTAAGATTGAGAAGGGTTTTGAGCGCGGCTACGATGAAGGCTCCAGAACCGCAGGCAGGATCGAGCAGAGAAAGTTTGGGCAAGACGTCCTGCAGCAGGTGCTGGCAAAGCCCACCGTCGGCATGTAACAGAAGATCGCCGATGGTTTCAAAGTCTCTGGGCGCCGCAGCTTTCGTTACTCCGGCAGCGTGAAGTTGCGCGGCTGCGTCCGTCCATTTCCGTGCTGCGGTGAGAATCAGTTGATGAACCGTCTGCTCCGTTTCGTAGTCGGTGATCTCGGGCCGAGTGTAGTAGGCACCGAATTCCTTTTGATTGATGTATTTCTCGAAGATGTAGCCCAGAACATCGGGGTTGATCTCGCGATCGTCCTCGCCGGGCGTGTCATTGAGCGACCACGAGTAGCGACCAAACAAATCGAACAGCCCAGCGAAAGCCACATCCGGGATTTTGATCTTCTGGTAAGGTCCGGAGGCAAGTCCTTCGCCCTCGATGCGAGCTTCGATGCCGTGTGGCAAAAAGAGGCCGCCATTTAGATAAGGGATGTCACCAAGCGGAAGAAATTCCAGAGGCGTGCGCCTTGAATCAGGTTTAGCGAAGCCCTCAAAAAACAGATCACGAAGAAAGTGAGAGAAGAATTTGTTCTTACCCTTGGCTGAGGAGGCCTTGAGTTGCCGAGGAAGATAGCTGCGGTCCCCATCCGGCAGGCGGGCTACATCAAGAAAGCCTTTAACCTGCATGAACCAAATGAACATGAGACGATTTAGCAAAACGCTGGCATACCAGCGACGATCACGGACATCTGAAATGCCCTGAATTGAGTCAAGGAATGCCGCGTGCTGGGTCTGGAAATCGCGGAAAAAGGCCTTGGTTACCTGCTCGATGTCGAGCGCAGCCCGGACGCGATTGGCAGTCTCCGTAATGGGGAGGTTGCCATTGGCATCCAGCTCAGACAGATCGATGACAAGGGCGGATAGCTTGCTGAGAAAGAGATCTCCTGGCTGGCCCTTCAAGTAGGGATGCCGCCGTTCCAAGAAGCGTGAGCCTTCACGTTTGCGCCAATACCAAAGCGACTGAGTCCGCTCACGATCGATAAAAATAACGAGCTTCTCGACAGATTGGGCATCGAGGATTTTCCAAATGAATTTCTGCGTGGTTGCGTTCGGAAGCGGTGTGGACGCGCTCGTCGGGATGACTTCGAACACCCGGAAACCGGAAAGCTGAGCGATCTCGCGGACCTGCCAGGAAACGTCGTCCTGGTCTTTTATCGTGATAGTCCGAGTCTGCGCCGGATTGTTCCAAT
>WBUO01000165.1 GCA_008933675.1 Dechloromonas sp. | reverse complement strand
TGCCTGGAGAACAATATTTGCCAGATAAGGAAATCCCTTCCTTCCAGTGAGCGCTGCCATCACCGGCAACGCCCGAGCGGTAGCCACCCTTTACAACAGGGCTGCTTTCCCTATCATTCGCCCACCATGCGCCCTACCTCCCGCCGCGTGCTGTCGCTCATCCCGCCGATGACGCAGCTCAACACCCCGTATCCGTCCACCGCCTACCTGACCGGCTTCCTGCGCTCGCGCGGCATCGCCGCGACGCAGCGCGACATCGCACTGCAGCTGGTGCTCGAACTGTTCTCGCCGGACGGCCTGCGGGCGCTGCACGCCAAGGTGCAGGCGGTGCCGGCGAAGAAGCGTTCGCCCAGCCTGCACGCCTTCGCCGGGCAGTTCGAACGCTACCTGGCCGCCGTGACGCCGGCCGTCGCCTTCCTGCAGGGGCGCGACCCGTCGATGGGCTACCGCATCGCCGGCCGCGCCTTCCTGCCCGAAGGCCCGCGCTTCGCTTCGCTCGACGTCTATGTCGACGACGAGGGCGGCGATCCGCTGGCCTGGGCCTTCGGCAATCTCGGCATCCAGGACCGGGCGCGCCACCTGGCGACGCTGTTCCTCGACGACCTGGCCGACGTGCTGCGCGATGCCGCCGACGCCCGCTTCGAGTTCGTCCGCTACGCCGAGTCGCTGGCCATGAGCCAGCCGACCTTCGAACCGCTGGCCCGGGCGCTGGCGGCGCCGCCGACGCTGGTCGATGCGACGCTGGAACGGCTGACGCTGGCCGCCGTCGCCGCCGAACAGCCGGATGTCGTGCTGCTCTCGGTGCCCTTCCCCGGCTCGGTCTATGCGGCGTTTCGCATGGCCCAGGCGATCAAGGCCGCACATCCGGAAATCGTCACCGTGCTCGGCGGCGGCTACGTCAATACCGAGCTGCGCGAACTGAAGGAAGCGCGCGTTTTCGACCATTTCGACTTCGTCACGCTCGACGACGGCGAACGGCCGATCCTGGCCCTGCTCGAACACCTCGACGGCCAGCGCCCGCGCCTCAACCTGGTCCGCACCTATGCCCGCGTCGATGGCCAGGTGCGCTATTTCAACAGCAGCGAACCGGATATCCCCTTCGCCGAGGTCGGCACGCCGACCTGGGACGGCCTGCCGCTCGACCGCTACCTGTCGCTGCTCGACATGCTCAACCCGATGCACCGGCTGTGGTCGGACGGGCGCTGGAACAAGCTGACCGTGGCGCACGGCTGCTACTGGAAGAAATGCAGCTTCTGCGACGTCAATCTCGACTACATCGGCCGCTACGACGGCGCCCCGGCCGCGCTGCTGGTCGACCGCATCGAGACGATCATCGCCGAGACCGGCCAAACCGGCTTCCATTTCGTCGACGAGGCGGCGCCGCCGAAAGCCCTGAAATCGTTGGCCGATGAGCTGCAGCGGCGCAACCGGGCGATTTCCTGGTGGGGCAACATCCGCTTCGAGAAGTCCTTCACCCCGGAACTCTGCCGGCAACTGGCCGACAGCGGCTGCATCGCCGTCTCCGGCGGCCTGGAAGTGGCCTCCGACCGGCTGCTGGCGCTGATGAAGAAAGGCGTCTCGGTCGATCAGGTGGCGCGCGTCACCCGCGCCTTCAGCGAAGCCGGGATACTGGTCCATGCCTACCTGATGTACGGCTTCCCGACGCAGACCGTGCAGGACACCGTCGACGCCCTCGAATACGTGCGCCAGCTGTTCGCCGAAGGCTGCATCCAGTCCGGCTTCTTCCACCGCTTCTCGTGCACCGTGCATTCGCCGGTCGGCAAGAATCCGGCCGAATACGGCATCAAGTTGCAGCCGCTGCCGCCGGTCAGCTTCGCCAAGAACGACATCGGCTTCATCGACCCCACCGGCGTCGACCATGCCCGCCTCGGCCAGGCGCTGAACAAGGCGCTGTACAACTACATGCACGGCCTCGGCCTGGACGAGGATGTGCGTGCCTGGTTCGACGAGCGCGTACCGAAGCCGCGCGTCGGCCGGCATTTCATCGCCAAGGCGCTGAGCCGGCAATGAAAAAGCGGGCCGTGGCCCGCTCCGGGATCCCGCCTCCGCGGGAATGCGTCCTGACTGGACGGCTTTCGACCGCGGCGTCAGCCGCGGGATGTCTACTGCACGCGAATCTCGACGCGCCGACCCTCGGCATCGCTGCCGCTGCCCAGCGTCGATTCCGGCTTGCGCAACTTGATTCGTTCGGCAGCCACACCGCCGGCCACCAGCGCATCGCGCACGGCAACGGCTCGCTCCCTGGCCAGCTCGGCATTGCGCGCCGCATCACCGGAAAGATCGTGGAAACCGGAGAGCAGCACGATGGCAGCAGGATTGGCAGCCAGCGCTTCCTGCGTCTTGCCGACCACGGCTTGGTCGGCGTCACTCAGCACCGCTGAACCGACGGCGAAATAGACCTTGGCCAGCGCCTCGCCGACCGGCGCGATGTCCGCCGCCTGCTCCATCGGCGCCCGGGAATCCGGCAAGGCCAGCTTGCCGGCGCTCGCGCCATAAACCACCGCCACAACCGCCAGCGCAATACCGGCCAGAACTCCCACCACCACTGCTGTCGATTCGTCTTCGTCGTTTGCTGCCATGGCTACCTCACAAAAGGAATGGGTCGGACAACTGCCGAAGATTCTATGCCGATTCGCTGGCGAAAAGCACCTGCGGCCGCAACTCGACCTGCTGGCTGTCACTGCCCAGCCAGACGACGCCATCCTGGATCGTGCATTGCAACTTCATCGTCCGCTCGGCCAGCGCCGCCAGTGCCTTGCCCTCTTCCGCCGCCAGTTGCAGCACGCGCAGGTTCTTCTGCCCCTTGAGCTTGTCGGCGTTCTGCTGCCACCAGATATCGGCCGCCCGGCCGCCGTAGGCCAGCACGCAAACCTGGCGCGAACGGTTGCAGGCACGGCGGATGTTCTTCTCGTCAGGCAGACCGACATCGATCCAGCACTCGATGGCACCGGTGGCATCGAGATCCTGCAGATCGGCCTCGTCCTCGGTCGACAGGCCGCGGCCGAAAGCCAGCGTCGCCGAAGCATTCAACGCGAAGGCCAGCAGGCGGACCATCATCCGCTCGTCGGTCTCCGACGGATGCCTGGCCAGCGTCAGGGAGTGTTCGGCGAAGTAGCCGCGGTCGAGGTCGGCCAGCTGCAGCTCGGCCTTGAAGATGGTGGATTTGAGAGCCATGCGGGCGCCGGAAAAAGTGCGGATTATCCCATGACGCCCAAGGCAAAGCCGGCTAGGATTCAACGCACAGCCCACCCGGAGAACCGACATGAAGACACTTCGCCTGGCCCCCTGCCTGCTCGCCCTGCTCCTTGCCGGCACCGCCACCGCCGCCGACGCACCGAAACGCAAATCCGGCCTCTGGGAAGTCAAGACCCAGATGACCGGCATGCCGGGCCAGGGACCGATGCAGATGTGCATCGACCAGGCCAGCGACAACGTCATGAGCGAGCGCAACGATCCGCGCAGCAAGGCTGACTGCCCCGTCATGGAAGTCCGCCCAGGTGCCGGCAAGATGACGGTGCATTCCGTCTGCCGCCACGACGGCACGACCGCCACCACCGACGCCGTGATCACCGGCGACTTCGAGAACAGCTACCGCAGCGACATGGTCACCCGCTTCAACCCGCCGCAGAACGGCATGAAGGAAATGAAGATGACCCAGGAAGCCCGCTGGCTCGGTCCCTGCAAACCAGGGCAGAAGCCGGGCGACATCATCATGCCTGGCGTCGGCAAGATGAACATGCAGGACATGATGAACGATCCGCAGATCAAGGAGATGATGAAGCGCCAGCAGCAGGCGCGCTGAGCCGGCGCAATGGCCCCGGCAAGCAAACCATCCGGAACAATGGCCCTGGCCCGCCGGTCTATATAATCAGTGTTTTCTTATCTGCCGGACACCATGCGCCACGCCATCCTCGCCTGTTCCCTCGCCCTGTGCAGCCTCTTCGCCCGGGCCGAAGTCATCGACATCGACAACGCCCAGCTGCGCAAACTGATGCAGGACGGCGTCCCCGTCATCGACATCCGCCTGCAGTCGGAATGGGAAGAAACCGGCATCGTCGCCGGCAGCAAGCTGCACACCTTCTTCGACGAACGCGGCCGCGCCGACCCGGCCGCCTGGCTGAGCCAGGTCAAGCCCTACGCCCGCCAGGACCAGCCGGTCATCGTCATCTGCCGGACCGGCAACCGGACCAAGGCGGTCAGCCAGTTCATGTCGCAACAGGCCGGCTATGCCACCGTCTACAACGTCAAGGCCGGCATCAAGGGCTGGATCCGCGACAGCGGCCCGGTCGTCCCGGCAGCCCCTGTCCTCGCCGCCTGCCGCGCCGACAGGACTTGCTGAACCACCCCATCGCCCGCAAGCGCTGCGCCAGCTGCGACCGCTGGCAGGGACCGCGCCAACCTGGCGAAACGCCGGATAGCGTAAACATCGAGGCGGAAACCGATACCGGCCTGTGCGTGGGCGGCGGCTGGGATGGCGATCTGCGGCGGGCGCGCTCGGCCTGCGGGCATTGGCGGGTGTGGGCGGTGCTGCAGGTCAGCGATCCGGACTGAAGGGCGCTGTATTCAGGCAGTAGCACACAGCATCGTGGACTGGAGACGACTGCTTTTCATACCAGCAGTAATCACCTTGTTAATTGGCTCCAATCGGCCACAAGCAGCCGCTCGAGAAATCGCTCCATAGCGGACCCTGGCACCATCTGTGTGATTGTTAATTGATAAGGAAACTCGAACTGGATAATCTCTAGATCATTCAAAATCTAAGATGCGTTTCTATCATGACCGCATTTTTAGCAATAATCCTGTCGTTTCTGCGCTTGAATAACTGCTAGGCACCATCAATGCGCCCCACCCGTACTGCCGCTGAGGCGAAAATAGTAGAACGGCTTCCCTCCGCTCTTGCTGGGCTCGGAATCATCGCTCCGACAATTGATCCGGACATTACGGATGCCCCGGATGTCCTCGTTCATCATGCTCAAGGGAAGCTCGGCATTGAGATATGCCGTCTTGACTACGAGGCATACTGCAAGTGGCTAGCGACGCCGCCCGGCTCCGTCTATTCAAGGGCAGCGGAGGTCACAATTAATTTGCGCAAGTTGTTGGCTTCGGTGGTGCGTAAAAAGCGCAACAAGTATGGCGCTTACGTCGGCAAGCACTCTTTGTCGGAGTGTTGGCTTGTACTACACAACAATCTTTTTGAGTTCCCTGAGTTCGGTGAAGAAGGTCGCGCCGATAGACGGTGGTTTGAAGAACACTCGTCGTGGGAATTACAGGACCAACAGTGCCCGTTTGATCGCGTGCTCTTCAACCTTGAGCATCCAGATCGCTGGTATTCGTTATTTCATAGGGGGTCGGAGGTGCGTCGTAAAGCTGTGATAACGCGATGGCCCACAATCATCTACCAAGAAGCCGTCGTCGTTCCGACTCTCGGTGTTAACACCATCGATTTTCGTGACCAACCAAACCGGCCGACATTCAAATAAGGCCTCATGAATCACGCACCACAATCCCTTGATGTCGTGCTCCACGGCGCGGAGCTTATTAATGAGTACGCTCGATGGCTTCAGTCCGTAGATCTGGCCGACCTGCGATGTTCACATCGAGACGAGCAAGCAATGGTGAACGCCCTTGTGGGCGTTGGTGGGCTCATTGAGTACACATTGCGAACCGCATTGCAGCGTCATGCGAGGGCAAACGCCCTGCCGAAGGACTCCTATGAGCACCTTGCTGATGTAGTAGAGGCACTCAATCCATACATCCGAAATCCGGACGAACCAAAGCTCTTCGAGATTGCCCGCCAAATTCGTAACAAGCTAATCCACGCAGACTTTCCTGGGCTGTACCGAAAAACCGGAGACGCTTACGCGATTCCTGGCATTTCGTACAGCCAGAGTGCCTTCGAGCCCATTGTCAAGACCTACGTCCTTCGCGTGGGAAGTCATGGTGCCACCCTAAACAACAGAACGGGTGAAGCAACAGACACCACCGGAACCCCCATTCCGGTGCTCGAGCTAGTTCCGGGTTCAGGCGGTTCAATAGAGATAGATTTTGTGTACTTCTACGAGACAGGTCACTTCATTCACGTCTACGATGTCCTTGCCACGGCGTATCAAGCCGCCCTCAATCTAAGACATGAGCCCTAGCGTTACAATCCACGAACCCGACCTAACGGCCGTCTGGTGTTATTCAACGTTCCTAAACGTCCGTTTCCAAGACTAGCTACGGCAGCAACGGGGCGACTCAAGTCATTCACTACCACTCTGGGTAACATACAGAGCCTCGATCCATGTTGCGCCCCTCACCATGCAGATAACCCCCGCCCCCGTCATCCACCTGCTGCACGAAGCGCCGCACGCCATCCTGTCCACGCATTCCACCCAGCAGCCGGGCTATCCCTATGGCACGGCGGTACCGCTGGTGGTGGATGAGGCGCAGCGGCCGTTGTTGTTGATCAGCGCGCTGGCAGAGCATACGAAGAACCTGCTGGCGGATGCGCGGGCCAGTCTGGCGGTGGTCGAGCCCGGTTGCGCCAATGTCCAGGATGCGGCGCGGGCGACGCTGCTCGGGCGGGTCGAGCCGTTCGAGCCGACGGCCGGGCTGGTGCGGCGCTATCTGCGTTACCAGCCGGATGCCGAGCAGTACCTGCAGCTGGATTTCCGTTTCTTCCGCATGCAAGTCGAGTGCGTGCGCTACATCGGTGGCGTCGGTCGCATGGGCTGGCTGGATGCCGCCGGCTGGCAGGCGGTCGACGTGCTGGGCGAAGCCGAGGAAGAAAGGCTGATTGCGGCGGCGGCATCTCCGGACCGGCGCCTGCTCGGGATCGACGGGCTCGGCATTGATTACGAGATCGACGGCGGACGCAAGCGCCTTCGCTTCCCAACTGCATTGAGGCCCGAGGATATCGCCGGGCAGTTAACGGCCCTGCCCGGCCCAGCAAGCTGATTTAGCGGCGACGCATTACGCGACGCTCAGGGCTTCCAGCGTCGGGTAATCGGTGTAACCCGCCGGGCCAGGGCTGTAGAAGGTTGCCGGGTTGGCTTCGTTCAACGGCGCGCCGGCCTTGAAGCGGGCCGGCAGGTCCGGGTTGGCGAGGAAGGGAACGCCGAAGGCGACGGCGTCCAGCCGGCCGGCCGCGATGGCTGCTGCCGCCTCTTCCGCCGAATAGCCCATGTTGCCGATCAGCACGCCGCTGTAGTTGTCGCGTGCCGGGGTCATCACGTCGCCCTTCTGCTGGCCGAAGAAGTCGGCGCGCATGACGTGCCAGTAGGCCAGCTTGTAGTCGCTCAGGCGCTTGCCGAGCCAGGCGGTGAGCGCCACCGGGTCGCTGTCGATCATGCTGTTGTAGCTGTTCAGCGGCGAGGTGCGCAGGCCGACGCGGTCGCTGCCCCAGACATTGCAGACGGCATCGAGCACCTCCAGGGTCAGCCGGGCGCGATTGGCGATCGAGCCGCCGTAGGGGCCGCTGCGCCGGTTGGCGCCGTCGCGCAGGAATTCGTCGAGCAGGTAGCCGTTGGCGCCATGCACTTCGACGGCATCGAAGCCGGCGGCCAGAGCGTTCTCGGCGGCGCGGGCGAAGCCGGCGACGATGCCGGGCAGTTCGTCATCCCGCAGTTCGCGCGGCACGACATAGGGTTTCTTGCCTTCCGGCGTGTGCACCTCGTCGTTAAGGATGGCGAGCGGACTCGGCGCCACCGGTTGGCGGCCGCCGTTGAGCAAGGGATGGCAGGCGCGGCCACCGTGCCAGATTTGCAACGCGATCTGGCCGCCGGCGGCATGCACGGCGTCGGTGACCTTTTTCCAGCCGGCCACCTGGGCTTCGGAATAGATGCCGGGTTCGCGCCAGAAGGCGGAATTGCCCTCCATGGCCATCGTCGCCTCGGCGATGATCAGGCCGGCGCTGGCGCGCTGGGCATAGTGCTCGGCCATCAGCGGACCGGGGACATGATCGTCCTCCGCCCGGCAGCGCGTCAGCGGCGCCATCAGGATGCGGTTGGGCAGGCGCAGGGCGCCGGCCTGCAGCGGCTGGAACAAGGCATTCATCGTGGATTCTCCTGTTTGTTCTCGAATTGTTGTGCGCGGGACAAGCGTGCGAGTCGACGACGATAAAGCTGCCGAGTTCCCTCGGCAACGGCAGCGCCTATTCGGCGTCCGGCTCGGGCGCCGGCGGCGCGCTCAGCTGTTCGGCACGGAGGGCGCGCAGTTCCGGCGTTTCCAGGCTGATGCGGCCGAGGGCGCCGCTGCGGTAGTCGGTGAGCAGCACGGCGGCCGCCTTTTCCAGGTCGAGCTCGCCGCCACGGCCCTTGAGCAGGCAACCGCGCTTTTTCGCCACCGCCTCGAGCACCGCGACGCCGTCCAGGCCCTCGGTGGCGAAGCCGTAGCGGGCGCTGAGCAGCGCCGGATAGGCCTGCAGCAGGAAGTCGGCGAGGAAGATGGCGACATCCTCGCCGATGTAGGCATTGACGCCGACGGCGTGACTGGCGGCGAGCATCAGGCCGTCAATGGGGTGGGCGATCTTCGGCCAGAGCATGCCCGGGGTGTCGTAGAGGGTCAGCCGCGAGCTGATGTCGATGCGCTGCTGGCTCTTGGTCACCGCCGGCTGATCGCCGACAGCGGCGACCTTTTTCTTGACCAGGGCGTTCATCAGCGTCGATTTGCCGACGTTGGGAATGCCCATGATCATCAGGCGCAGCGGTTTCACCGCATCGTTGCGGTGCGGCGCCAGCTTCTGCGCCAGTCCCGGAATCTTCGCCACGTCGCCGGGCTTCTTGCAGGAGATGGCAACGGCCGAGACACCCGGTTGAGCGGAAAAATACTTCAGCCAGGCCTTGGTCGCCTCGGGGTCGGCGAGATCGGCCTTGTTCAACAGCTTCAGGCAGGGCCGCTGGCGGAAGGCGCGCAGCTCGTGGATCATCGGGTTGCTCGAGGCCTGCGGCAGCCGGGCATCGAGCACCTCGACCACGACATCGGCCATGGCCAGCGTTTCGGCGGCCTTCTTGCGGGCCGAGGTCATGTGCCCCGGGAACCATTGAATGGACATGCAGTTTCCTTGCGTACAAAGCGGGTTGCGCCGGACAGGACTCCCGC
>WBUO01000164.1 GCA_008933675.1 Dechloromonas sp. | reverse complement strand
AGAGAAGGTCGGCAATACATAATCTAGCTGCCGTTCTGATCAAAATCGTGTTGACTGGAAGACAGGATTGATCTGTTTGATAGACAGGTTAAGCCATATCAGATGCTTCTCTAGATTGACTTTGAATTGCACTCACTTCAGCTACGACTTCTTCAAGAGCAAAGCCAAATGAGGAGAACGGACAAACTGCCAAAGTCCTACTTGTCGGATACCAAGCACTCTGTACGCCGATCACACCATATACCCATTTTTCTCGCTGCTTCTTTAGTCCGAACACTGGTCCACCGCTCATGCCATCCGGATCGTTGAAAAAATATTCCGAACCGTCAGCTGGCTTTGCATAGAACTGATTCTGCGCCTTCTCTCCAGCGAAAGCAGGGGCTTCGGCAGGAGTTAAGGGCGAGACAACCACCCGAGCAGTGATGGTGGTTTTTCCATCGTAAGCAACGGTTTCAGATGGAATACCCACAAGCACCCAATAATCGTGCTCAGTTGCATGATCGCTCCATGCACTTCTCGCAATTGCTGTTACTCCGCCTGCTTCAAGCTGGCGCCTATAAAAATTACTCAGATGCACCGCAGCGTAATCCAATCCACTAATCTCATCGCGAAGCACCAGCCACTCTTTAACGTCAAACGCAAAAGGTACCGCCATTCCGTTGAACCGATTACAGGCTGTCTGGTCGTCAAGTCGCCATACGTCGAATGATGAACCTGAAGATATTGCAGTGTGAATGTCACGAAGGATATGACCAGCTGTAACGTAAAACCATTCGCCCGAAACGTCGACGACGAATCCAGAGAATACAAGGATCTTTTCACCCGAATCCTCAGGCAACTGCTGAACACATGAGAGCGTCACAAAATGCTTGCCTGCCGTCCGGGAAAAAGAGCGCGTAAGGTCTGTCATTGAATGCCTCCGAAAATGGACCCGTATACCTGCGCAGTCTCCCCTATTGAAACTATCCAATCCTGATTATTTGGTCGCCCTGGATACACCCGTAGGACATACGCACAAGCGGATTTGATCGCTGTTCCAGCGGGAGTTCGACTACCTGTACGGGGAAAGCTGGGAACGGCTGAACGTGGGTATTGCAAAGATAGGTCATCAACAATTCGGCCACGTTTGCGATGTCGTCCGTTACTTGTGACATGAACGAAGTTAAGGGGGCCTGGAATGATTTATCACCTGGCTCGATGGTTTCTATTGAAGGAACCATGACCTGCCCACTCGGCAATAGCCGGAAATCAAAAACTTTAATATGCTGATCAGCCTTCGGATGCTCAATCATGTTCCGCATCTCGCGTAGGGTTAGCAAGAACGGGGCAGCAGCCTCCACGAATTTGGTGAACGGATCCTCGCAGCCATATCGCTCTTTGGTTAATTTTGAAAGTGAATCAATCCATTTTTTCTTAAGCGCCTCGCCATAGAATAGGCATGCCATATCCCGCAGGATATCAACGGCATGTCCGACTTTCTGAGCGAAAGCATCGCATCGTGCCTCGGCGTCTCCAATGGCTGGCAACATGAGGTGACGCCCCGCTTTGGTCTCTTTTTCGAAGGCTCCTATCGCCGTATCTTGCGCATCCTGCGTAGCGTTCAGCATATCGGCCATGGTGGCGATATCTTTTAACAGATCAAGCGAGAGCGTCAGGCCTCGCTGCTCATCAAAGTCGTTTCCAAGATGGGTTTTCTTGAAGAGCACCTGTGCGGTGAGCAAAGTCTTCGCAACGATGGGATCATCTGCCCCACGACTTAGCAATCTTTGCTGTGTATTGGGGATAGCAATGTTGTTGCGGTCCGGATCGATACTATCGGCCAGTTGCATGACATGAATCGCCCGCTCCATGACGACTAACATTCGGTCGCCAACGCAGACCATCTCCGTGATCGTCCCATCGTCAGGTGCGCCGATCTTCATCGACATCGCAGAATTGCGGATCTCATCGATGGGGCGGCTGTTAGCTTTGTCGTTGCTCATAGCTGAATAGAATACCGAGTGGGGCACGTCATACTATTTGAAGTGCCAAAATATCCAAATCACTGTTTACCGAATGTCATTGTGGCTATTCTGGGGGAGGAGCCAGCGTGCTGACATACATTGTTCGTCCCCGGGGGATATATACGGAGCCAGAGGGAGCACTCCTAGTGTTTCCAGGAAACGTTGAACTAGAGTTTCGCCTCGAACCAGGGGGAGCTTTTGGCGAAAACGTTCCACCACGCCGGACTGTTCCGCTAGGCGCCAAAGCTCGTTTCAGTTGGAATGCGTGCCGCGGTGAGACGATCATTCAGACAGATGCCCGACTGTCACCACTTGATTTTCACCTAGACATGATGGATGGCAGCATTCATATCGATGGGCCAGTCCTTCGATTACACGCACATGTTGTCTCACGCCAAGATCTGGAACGACTCATCCAGTCTTACTTCTATGCATTGCCCCCGTTGCTTGGGTTGGAAATGCTGGACTCCTGCATTTTTTCAGAGGTTCTCGGCCGTTTAGGCAATGTTTCCTTTTGCTGGGGGCTTCAGCGGAGCGGAATGGAGTCCGTAGATGTCACGACTAGTGATATCCAAGAGGACCGCTTTCGACGTGCGCTGTCTCGATTGAGAGTACTCGATGAACGCAACGGCCTTGTAAATCGCAGACTCCTAGCGGCGACGCAATATTTTCATATTGCATGCCGCCTTGCACACACACCTAGTAGGCGCTGGGAGTTCCTTGCAGAAACTCTACTTAATTACGCCAAGGTACTGGAATCGCTCTTTCCGCCAAGCGCCGATGGCACTATTAGTGCCGCGCGAGTTGGCCTGAGGAGTCTTGGGTTCGATGCTGTCTCGATCGAGGCGCTGTACATTCCTGCGCTGGCCCTGCGAAACGCAGTGGACGTCGCCCACCCGACGCTAGCAGCCTTTAACGATAACCAGTTGGCTATTCTCGAAAAATATACTGATGTTGCTGAAAGTGCGTTCCGAGACCTGCTTGGCCGGATATTCAACCGGATTGCAGAGGGACGTTTTTCACTTACCGTGCCATCCGACACGAAGCCATCAGCGGCAACCTTGAAAGTTCTGGCAAGGATAGAGGAAGCCTTGGCTGTGAGTGATGGTGAGAAACAGAGCAACATCAAATAACAGGGCAATTCTCGTTTGAGCGCAATAGCACGTCCACCGGTCAACGACTGGTGACCGATTCATTGCAGGCGTAGGTTGCTCTAATCGCCAACGTCCGCATTGGCCGAGTTGCAGTAATCAATGAAGGGCACGCCCCAGCTACCGTAAAGGCGGTATCCCTGAAATCAGCGCCACCAGCGTGACCTGCCGATCGGTCTGCGTTTTTGCGAAAACAGCCCGCAACTGTGTCTTCACCGTGGGGATTTTGACACCCTGCGCACTGGCAAACTCCTCCAGCGTTTCTCCATGACACAAAGCCCGAGCCAATCGCGCCTCGGCGGCCGAAAGGCCAAACATGGACATCAGTTGCCGGGCACTGGCAATGCGGCGTCGCCCCAGCGGAAAAACGAGGCACGCAACATTCTGTGATTGCCCCTGCGAGGGCTGTGCCCCGTGCAGGCTCGGTTCCAGCAACAGCGTGTAGCGTGTTTGCCTTGGCGCATTGCCCTGGCAAATCAGGGTTTCCGCCTTGCTTCCCAGGGCGGCCCTTTCGATGGCCTTAAGCAGCATGTCATTGAATTCAGGAGTCGCCGCCCGGATCTGGTTGTGACGAATCTCGAGTACTCCTCCAGCGCGCAGGAACGCAGCTGAGCGTTCATCGATGTCGAGGATGCGGCCGCTCGGGGAAACCAGAAATGCGGCCACATAGGGTGAGAAGAGGGCGCAGGCACCCTGATCGACATACTGGCGAATGGCGCGGCAATGCTGAAGGAAGTCCAGGTCTTCCGGTGTCTGGAGATTCCGTTCGTGGAGAAACGAACAGTCCGCGCAAACCGGCTCCTGGTGTGAGCCGAGCGTGCAATTCGGACGGATGCCACGACAGGCTGGCGCGCTGCCTGACAGCCCTTTGTTGATTCCTAGAGTTGGTGTTGCGTCGGGCGCTAGCCCGTCATCCGGCTGCTCAATTTTGCGTTCCCCCGCGTCATCTGACGCCGTTGATCCATCGCCCCCGCGATCGTGGTTCAGCGTATCACGATCATCCGAATGGATGATGCGTTTTGACTATGACGGAGAGTAGGCTGCATGGCAATGGGGTAGGTGTGAGTAGTGATCGGCTATATGTAATGTGGGGTGTTGGATTATTCTCATCTCTAGTTTAAGTAAGAGTTGAATTGTCTATTTGACTAGATCATGTTGGAGGATGCCAGTGGGTATTTTTATAAAAACCAATAGATTTATTCAATTGATAGCGATGTTACTGATAATGGGAGAGGCTATGGCTTCCGACGCGATCAACACACTGAAAGCCCAATTTATCTATAGGGACGATATTGCAGATGCAAGCGAAGCTATACGGGCTATTTGTCCATCGAGCGATAAGGGTGCTAAGACTTCTGAAATGAAGGGCAAGGGGCGCGAGTTGACGCAATTCGTGCCAATTCTGTCGGATGTCCTAGTCTCGTTTGCTGGCAAAGCAGTGGAGAGTATCATCGATTCAGCAGCAGCTAAAACTCAGCCAGAAGCGACAGTGCTGGAGACTACCATTCCACTGGATGGTTTTTATGACAATAGTGGCGATATTGCACCTTCTGGTGGATGTTTGATTTTTCACAATGCACCTGACGATAATTTGAGTGATGCTTCGCTACTCGCCTCATTCGTTCTATTTCCCTCTTCGGACAAGAGTGCATTTCGATTTGATGTCAACTATTGGAAATTCTCACGATTTCTCAAAGAGGAGTCGAGCTCATGGTTTCAAGAAGATGGTATTCGGGACTTTATATTAAAAATCGAATTTTTGACGCCTGGCTCTTCAGGGCTTGGTACTAGATCTGTATTTGTGGAGCATGTCTTTTCAGCTATGTCGGCAAAATCACTGTCGAGAGCTTTCACTCAAGGTCAGAAACTACCGTGGTTTTCTTCACCGCCGAAGCTGTCTGGGGGAATGAGCGATACATCAAGGTCCTCAATTAAATACTTACCGTTAAATATAAAAATTTCAGTGGTGGAAACAACCAAGGCTAATCAAATTGCTCAATGGGTGCAGGATATTGCTAAAGAGAAGAAATCGGATTTTTCAGCAGCGGTAAAGGACGCTTTGAAGAAATCTTTGGATGAGAGCTATGCGGCCGCAGATGATGCCAAGCAAGTGGATTTGGCCTCGGTTGCATATTCAGCCTACAAAGCTACTTGGGACGAGATGGCAAGCCAAAAAGCAGCGAAGCCCAAGGATGTTGGAGCAGCGGCTAGTCAGCCGGACAGAGACAAGCACGAGGCAGATATGCTGGCATGGAGAGCGTCAATGACCGTAAAGCTACAGTTGGTTGCTGGGAAAAGAACCATCGCTCGTGCAGCATTCTCGAATGCCAATCTTAGTTGGCCGGGGGACTTGCCATCGATTAGTATCGATTAAATCGTGGCTCGTTGACTTATTTGGCGATTTGTTTTCACCTGGTAAATGCGCTGTGTGAGTTTTTGTGGAAGTATAGAATCAATGCCAAAGGAAAAACATGAACTTATCTAGTATTCTCGCTGATCGTGAATTAATGGATGAAGTTCGATCGCGAATTGAAAGAGGCGCTTCTGATCCAATGTTTCCAATTTTTGATCGCAGATCGGCTACTAGAAGCTTGGACGAAATTCATGAGGGTAAAAAATTCGCAATTGGTTATGACATTGAAGCGATAGTGCGAACCACAGGAAGGCCTGCGCTATTTGTTAAGAATGGAACGTTTTCGGTTCCAGATAGCGAGGTATGGAAGAATAGATTGGAGACTGGTCGCTCAACAATTGAAAGTGCGATTTCTGCTGTTGGGCGAATTGAATTGAAAAATCACTCCGATTTCGAGTGGGTTGGTACAGGTTGGGTTGTAAAAGATAATATTGTTGTAACTAATCGTCATGTTGCACAGGAGTTTGCATTGAAGGGTACATCGGGCTCATTTCAATTTCGCCGTAATTATGAGAATAAAGAGATAGGAGCGCGTATCGACCTTCGAGAAGAGTATATGCAGCCCGAAGAGTCTGAGTTTAAGGTCGTGAAAATTCTTCATATTGAAGATGAGGAAGGCCCGGATATTGCGTTTCTTGAGGTTGAGTTCATTGGTTTGAATGCTCCTGCGCCAATCAAGTTAGCTGAAAGCACCTATGCTGGGGCATATGTCGCTGCAATAGGATTCCCTGCTTGGGATGGGAAAAGAAATGATCCAGCCGTAATGCGACAGGTGTTTAATGACATCTATGATGTAAAACGATTGCAGCCTGGCCAAATTGTCAAGGTCGCGGAGAATTACATTACCCACGATTGCTCAACTCTTGGAGGTAACTCGGGTTCTCCGGTAATCGATCTTTCCACTGGAGAAGCTGTCGGATTACACTTCGCTGGTAGTTATCTGAAAGAAAACAGCGCCGTTCCCGCAGCGATTGTGAAAAATCGCCTAAGGAAACTCTGCATAAGCGCTCGTCATGCAGCGTGATTTGAGAAAATGGCGCCATTGTCATGGCAGTGATTGAACAGATGAAATCGATGAAGCAACTGAGCCTTGCCGAGACGGGTTTTCTGCCCAAAGCAGGGAAGCAAACCCGGAAGGCGGTGTTCCTGGCGGAGATGGACACGGTGGTGCCGTGGTCTCGCTTGGAAGCGCTGATCGAACCGTTCTACCCGAAGAAGGGAAACGGTCGGCCGCCGATGCCACTCTCGACGATGTTGCGGATTCACTTCATGCAGCAATGGTTTGGCTACTCTGATCCGGCGATGGAAGAGGCCCTGCATGATGTGCCCCTGCTGCGGCGGTTTGCCGGGCTGGATGCCTTCGAGGATTTGATGCCGGACGAAAGCACCATCCTGCGCTTCCGTCATCTGCTGGAGAAGCACGACCTGGCGGTGGCGATCTTTGCTGAGGTTAATGCGGTGCTTTCCGAGAAAGGCTTGTCGATGAAGCGCGGCACGGTCGTCGATGCGACGCTGATTGCTGCCCCCAGTTCGACGAAGAATGAAGACAAGAAACGCGATCCCGAGATGACGCAGACCAAGAAGGGCAACCAGTGGCATTTCGGCATGAAGGCGCACATCGGCGTCGATCCCGAAAGCGGCCTGGTGCATACCGTTGAATGCACGACAGCCAAGGTTGCCGACATCTCGATGATGGAATCCTGTCTGCATGGCGAGGAAACCCTGGTCCTGGGCGACCGTGGCTATCACAGGAAGAACCGGACGATTGACACCTTCGAGAAGGAAGGCGATCTGACCGTACTGACGCCGACCAAGAAGCCGGCCGGTGGCAAGCTGAGCAAGGAGCAGAAAGCGTTCAACCGCTTGTTGTCGGCCATCCGGGCGGTGGTGGAACACCCGTTCCGGGTCGTCAAGCGGCAATTCGGTTATGCCAAGGTTCGCTATCGCGGTCTCGCCAAGAACACCGGGCAGATTGTGACGTTGTTTGCGCTGACCAACCTGTGGCTGGCGCGCAAACGCTTGTTGCCTTTGATGGGCGAGGTGCGCCTGTGATGCGGGAAATACGGGGGAAAACCCCGGAATTTCATGCTCGCCAATCGAAAATCGCCTGTTTTTCATTATTTTCATGACAGCCCGACCAAAAATCGCGGGTTGTTCAGAGAATCCCTAAGTTCAATTTAATGGACTCTACCTGTATCGGCTTTATAAAACCTTGCAACCTCCCGAGGGGCGCTCGCCCTATTGGGAGCCGTGTGCAATTGAGTGCTGGGCGTGTAAGAAATTTTGTGTAAACGGTCATTTGGCAGGAAACTGCCGCGCCCCAAGGACCGCCAGCCAGCTACAACCGCCGCCCAGCCCTACGCATCCAACCCCGCCAGCCACCGTGCCGCGTCCTTGATCTGCACGCCCGAGCGGAATTCCTCCTGGCGCAGGTCACGCACCAGTTGCACGCTTTCGGCTTCGGGGAACTTGGCGGCGAAGCTGGTCAGTGCGCGGTGCAGGGTGTGGTCGGCGAGCTTGCATTCGATCAGGTGGGTCAGGCGATTGTCTTCGCTGAGGGCGAAGTCGACTTCGGCACCGTCCTTGGTGCGGATGTAGTGCAGGCCGCTGTCCTTGCCTAGGGCGTCCTGGCTGAAATGGGTGTGCTTGAGCAGCATCGCGGCGACGGCGTTTTCGAAGCGGATACCGTCATCGCCACGAACCAGCCCGGTGTCGAAGAAGTACACCTTGGGTGTCTGCAGGATGGCGCGGGCGATGTTGTGGTGCCAGGGCTGGACGGTGAAGACGATGTACAGCGCCTGCAGGATGTCGAGGTAGCGCTTAAGGGTGGTCGGCGAAACGGCCAGGTCGCGGGCGATGGAGGCCAGCGACAAGGGGGAACCGACCCGCTCGCGCAGCATGTCGACAAACAGGCGCATGGTGTTGATTTCATGCAGCCGCGAGAATTCGACGATGTCTTCACGAATCAGGTCGGTGAAGTACTGCTTGCGCCAGCGGTCGGCATCCACCGGGTTGTCGGCCAGACAGGGTTCGGGAAAGCCGCCGCGTTCCATCAGCCGGGTCAGGGCATCGGCCGGGCTGGCGCCCTGGTATTCGCACCATTCGCGCACCGAGATCGGGTGCAGGCGAAACGCCAGATAGCGGCCGGCCAGCGAGTCGCCGCTCTGGCGCCAGGTTTCCATGCGGGCGCTGCCGGTGACCAGGAGGGCCTGGGTCGGCGGGCGGCCATCGACGACGCCCTTGAGCCAGTTTTTCCAGTCCGGCATCTTGTGGATTTCGTCCATCACCAGCAGGTTGCTACGCGGGTTCCAGCTGCCGCGCTGCAGGATGGCGCGGTCGGCCGCGATGTCCCAGTTGAAATACTGGGCGTTGCCGGAGCCCGCCATCTGCTGGCGGCAGAGAGTGGTTTTGCCCACCTGGCGGGGGCCGGTCAGCAAGATCATCTTGCGTTGCAGATCGGTGCTGACCAGATCGTCGAGATAACGTTTCATGGCGACTATATTATCGGTAACTGGAAAAAAGTCGCGACTTTTTTGCAGTGGTGTTAAAT
>WBUO01000163.1 GCA_008933675.1 Dechloromonas sp. | reverse complement strand
CGACCTGGCTGTGTGCGCACAGTACGTAGGCACGATAGCGCTCGGGGTGGCGGCGGATGATGTCCAGCGTACTGACCCCGATCGAGCCGGTGGAACCGAGGATCGTGATGTTTTGCCGGATCATGACGCAGAGTACAGGAAGAACAGCCAGAAACCGGCAACGACGGGCAATGTCGAGGTCAGGCTGTCGATACGGTCAAGCACGCCACCGTGTCCGGGCAGGACATTACTGCTGTCCTTGATGCCGGCCTTGCGCTTCAATAGCGACTCGAACAGATCGCCGACGATGCTGACCGCAGTCACCACCAGCAGAGCAGCAATCCACATCGGCAGCGGCATCAGGCTGGCAAAAAAGAAATGGCCGACGATCAGGCCGTAGATCAGCACGCCGGTGGCGGCACCGTAGGCGCCTTCGCGCGTCTTGCCGGGGCTGATACTCGGTGCCAGTTTGTGCTTGCCGAAGCGCCGGCCGGCAAAATAGGCGGCGATATCGGCCATCCAGACGACGGCGAAGACGGCCAGCAGGACGGACGGCCCCAGCGCTCGCAATTGAACCATCGCCAGCCAGGTCGGCAACAGCACGACAGCGCCAACCAAAAGGCCCGTCACTCCGCCGAGCGCCCATTTCCCGCGCAGCCAGAACGGAATGACCAGAAACCAGAAGATCGCCGAAGCGAGATAGAAAGCCTGCACCCACGCCTGAGCAGGCGCGAAGCCGGCGGCACCAATGGCAGCGGGATCAAGCACGGACAGTGCGGCACAAACCGCCGCGACTATCCCGCCAAGAATGATGCGTGCCGGATTCGCCCAACCGAGCAAGGCGCCCCACTCCCAGGCAGCGATACCGATGAACATGGCAATCAGCAATGCCCATCCGGCCTGCGGCAGCCAGAACAGGCTGGGCAGCAGCAATGCCATCAGGGCCAGCGCCGTGATGACGCGGGTTTTAAGCATTGGGCGGTTCCGTCAACTGCTCGCTGGTCCGGCCAAAACGCCGTTCACGTTGCTGGAAGGAGGCAATGGCTTTGCCAAACTCGGCGGTATCGAAATCCGGCCACAGCGTAGGCGTGAAATAGAGTTCGGTGTAAGCCAGCTGCCAGAGCAGGAAATTGCTGATCCGCTCCTCGCCACCGGTACGGATGAACAGATCGGGCTCCGGCGCAAAATGCATCGACAGGAAAGGCTCAAGATCAGCCTCACTCCAGCTTCCAAGGCGCTCCGGATGGGCCTGTGCCATACGGTTGGCCGCCTGCATGATGTCCCAGCGGCCGCCGTAGTTGGCCGCGATGGTCAGTTGCAGGCGATTGTTGCCGGCAGTCTTGTCTTCGGCACGACGGATCAGTTCCTGCAGATGCGGATCGAAACGCGACAGGTCACCGATCACGCGCAGACGGACGCCATTGCGGTCGAGCTTTTCCACTTCCTGCTCGAGCGCCTTGACAAACAGCTGCATCAGCAGCGTGACTTCATCTTGCGGCCGCCGCCAGTTTTCCGAGGAGAAGGCAAACAAGGTCAGATAGCCGACACCTCGCTCGAGGCAGGCGCGGACCATTTCGCGCACCAGTTCGACGCCCTTGACGTGGCCGGCAACGCGCGGCAACAAACGCTTCTTGGCCCACCGCCCGTTGCCGTCCATGATCACGGCGACGTGACGGGGCACGGCCACCGCCTCGGGTACCTGTCGCGTCGAACTGGAAAAAAGCGCCATTCAGCTGGGGATCAGCTTCGGACGGCGATCAAACCTGCATCAGCTCGGCCTCTTTTTGGGCGAGCATCTTGTCGACTTCGGCGATGTACTTGTCGGTCAGCTTCTGGATGTCGTCCTGGGCGCGGCGCTCGTCGTCCTCGGGAATCTCGCCCTTCTTCTGCGAGTCCTTGAGGTGGGCGATGGCATCGCGGCGCAGGTTGCGGATGGCGACCTTGGCGCCCTCGCCTTCATGTTTGACAACCTTGGTCATCTCGCGGCGACGCTCTTCGGTCAGCGCCGGCATCGGCACGCGGATCAATTCACCCTGGGTGGCCGGATTGAGACCGAGGTCGGAATCGCGGATGGCCTTCTCGACCTTCTGCACCATATTCTTTTCCCACGGCTGGACGCCGATGGTGCGGGCATCGATCAGCGTGATGTTGGCGACCTGGTTCACCGGCACCGGCGAGCCATAGTAATCAACCTGGACGTGGTCAAGCAGGCCGGTATGGGCGCGGCCGGTACGAATCTTCAGGAGGTCGTTCTTCAGCGCCTCCAGGGACTTCTGCATCTTGTGTTCGGCGTTCTTCCTGATTTCGGCAATCATCAGTCTCTCCCTCAGCAATAGACCAGCGTACCTTCGTCTTCGCCGCAGACCACGCGCTTGAGCGCGCCGGCCTTGAAGATCGAGAACACGTTGATCGGCAGTTTCTGGTCGCGGCACAGCGCGAAGGCGGTGGCATCCATGACCGCCAGATTTTTCGAGATCGCTTCGTTGAAGCTGATCTTGTCGAAGCGCGTCGCCGAAGGATCCTTCTTCGGGTCGGCGGTGTAGATGCCATCGACCTTGGTCGCCTTCAGCACGATTTCCGCGCCGATTTCCGAGCCGCGCAGCGCTGCAGCGGTATCGGTGGTGAAGAAGGGGTTGCCGGTACCGGCACCGAAGATCACGATCTTGCCTTCTTCAAGATAGCGAATGGCCTTGCCGCGGATGTAGGGCTCGACCACCTGCTCGATATTCAGGGCCGACTGCACACGGGCATTCAGGCCGCATTGACGCATCGCGTCGGACAGGGCCATGGCGTTCATCACCGTGGCCAGCATGCCCATGTAATCCGCGGTGGCGCGATCCATCCCGGTGGCCGTGCCGGCCATGCCACGGAAGATGTTGCCACCGCCGATGACGACGCCGATTTCCACACCCAGGTCGGCGACCGCCTTGATCTCTCCGCAAATACCCGCGATGGTCTGCGGATTGATGCCGTAGGCGTCGCTGCCCATCAGGGCCTCGCCGGAGAGTTTCAGGAGAATTCGCTTGTATTTGGGTGCGGTCATCGGCTTTCCTTGCTGATTACTTCTTGGCAGCTGCAGCAGCAGCCTGGGCGGCAACTTCGGCGGCGAAGTCGTCAACCTTCTTCTCGATACCCTCGCCAACCATGTACAGCGTGAAGGCAGCGACGGAAGCGCCCTTCTCCTTCAGCAGCTGCTCGATGGTCTGCTTGCCGTCGGCGGCCTTGACGAACACCTGGCCGAGCAGGGTCACGTCCTTCAGGTACTTCTGGACGGTACCTTCGGCGATCTTTTCCAGCATCGCTTCCGGCTTGCCGGCTTCGCGGGCCTTTTCGATGGCGACGCGACGCTCGGTTTCCAGCAGTTCGGCCGGCACGCCGGAGGCGTCCAGCGACTTCGGCTTGGAAGCGGCGATGTGCATGGCCAGATCCTTGCCCAGCTGCTCGTCGCCGCCGACCAGGTCGACCACGACGCCAACCTTGGCGCCACCGTGGATGTAGGAAACCAGCTTGCCCTTGGCTTCGAAGCGGACGAAGCGGCGGATCGACATGTTTTCACCGATCTTGCCGACCAGCGCGGTACGGGTCGATTCGACGGTACCTTCGCCCATCGGCAGGGCCGACAGGGCAGCCACGTCGGCCGGGTTCTTGCCGGCGACCAGTTCGGCACAGCCGTTGGCCAGTGCGATGAAGTCATCATTCTTCGCAACGAAGTCGGTTTCGCTATTGACTTCGATGATCGCGCCGGTCTTGCCGTCGGCGGCGATGTTGATCGCCACGATGCCTTCGGCAGCGATGCGCGAAGCGGCCTTGGAGGCCTTGTTGCCGAGCTTGACGCGGAGGATTTCCTCAGCCTTGGCCATGTCGCCATCGGCCTCGGTCAGCGCCTTCTTGCATTCCATCATGGGTGCGTCGGTCTTGCCGCGCAGTTCTGCCACCATGCCTGCGGTAATTGCCGCCATATTTGTTCTCCTGAGCTTGTAAAACCGGCGGAGCCCGCAGGCTCCGCCGCTACGACCTTACTGTGCGGATTCTTCCTGGACTTCGACGAACTCGTCGTCGCCGCCGGCAGCGACGATTTCCTGGACGACCTGGCTGCGGCCTTCGAGGATGGCATCGGCAACGCCGCGGGCGTACAGTTGGATGGCGCGGGAAGAGTCGTCGTTACCCGGGATGACGTAGGACACGCCGTCCGGCGAGTGGTTGGTATCGACCACGCCGATGACCGGGATGCCGAGCTTTTCGGCTTCGGTGATGGAAATCTTGTGGTAGCCGACGTCGATGACGAAGATGGCGTCCGGCAGGCCGGCCATGTCCTTGATGCCGCCGATGGACTTCTGCAGCTTGTCGAGTTCGCGACGGAAGGTCAGCGCTTCCTTCTTCGGCATCTTGTCCAGTTCGCCGGCTTCGACAGCCAGTTCCATGTCTTTCAGACGCTTGATCGAGGTCTTGACCGTCTTGAAGTTGGTCAGCATGCCGCCCAGCCAGCGCTGGTCGACGAACGGGGCGCCGGCGCGCTGCGCTTCTTCGGCGATGATTTCACGGGCCTGGCGCTTGGTGCCGACGAACAGGATGTTGCCGCGATTGGCCGACAGCTTCTTCACGAAAGCCATGGCTTCGTTGTACTTGGCCAGGGTCTTTTCGAGGTTGACGATGTGGATCTTGTTGCGGGCACCGAAGATATACGGGGCCATCTTGGGGGACCAGAAACGGGTCTGGTGACCGAAATGGACACCGGCCTCCAGCATTTCGCGCATGGTAACGGACATGTAAAACTCCTTAAGGGTTGAACCGCCACCCGCCGGAAACGCCCGCCATTCTTGTATTCTGGCGCGCACCCTTAATCGGCGGATGTGTGGATTTTGCTGCCGGCACCGTGCCGACAACCGTCTTCCCGACCGGAATGGGCGGAAAAAACCGTTCAATTATAGCAGCAGCACTGCCTCTCCGGAAGATCAATAACCATTCTGCTTGAGCGCCAGCAACTGCAGCATGCGCTCGAGATAGGGTTGCCAGTCCGGCATCTGCAAGCCGAAATCGTTTTCCAGACGACTGCAGTCGAGGCGGGAGTTGGCCGGCCGCCGCGCAGGTGTCGGATAGTCGGCGGTACCGATGGCACGGATCGCCCCGGGCGTCAGGCGCAGGTCGAAGCCGGGCATGGCACTGGCCAGGCCGACGATGGTCCGGGCAAACTCGCACCAGCTGACCGGATGCGCCGCCGCCAGGTGATAGAGACGGCTCTCGCCGGATTCGAGCTGCGCGCCGCGGCCCAGCATGGCCAGCACCACGCCGGTGACGGTGGCGATCAGCGCCGCCGGCGTCGGCGAGCCGACCTGATCGGCGACGACATTCAGGCTTTCCTTGTCCCGCGCCAGGCGCAGGATGGTCTTGACGAAATTGCCGCCGCGCGCACCGAACACCCAGCTGGTACGGAAGATCAGCGAGCGGCAGCCGGCGGCGCGAATCACCTCCTCGCCGGCCAGCTTGCTGCGGCCATAGACCCCGAGCGGGCCGGTCGGGTCGCTTTCCACCCAGGGCGCCGCCTTGCTGCCGTCGTAGACGTAATCGGTCGAATAATGCACCAGTAGCGCACCGCTGGCCGCCGCCTCAGCAGCAAGAATCGCCGGTGCCTCGGCATTGATGCGCTGTGCCAGATCCGGCTCTGCTTCGGCCTTGTCGACTGCCGTATAGGCGGCCGCATTGACGATCACCGACGGCTGCGTTTCGCGCAGCACGCGGCGCAACTGGTCCAGGTCGCCAAGATTGCACTCGGCCCGCCCGCAGGCCAGCACCGGCCCGTGCGGTGCCAGCGAGCGTTGCAGTTGCCAGCCGACCTGGCCGTCCTTGCCGAGCAGAAGAATTGTCATCGTCGGATATCCCGCAGAAAAGCCGGGAAGTATGCCATTTTCCCGGGCGAGCTTTGCGAAACGGTACCCATCCTTTATCCTTGCCCATCCCCCAACGCTTTACCGGACAGCCATGAGCATCAGCATCAAGACGCCCGAAGAAATCGAAAAAATGCGCGTCGCCGGACGCCTTGCCGGCGAAGTCCTCGACTACATCGAGCCCTTCGTCAAGACAGGCGTCACCACCGAAGAACTCGACCGTCTCTGCCACGACTACATGGTCAATGTGCAGGGCTGCATTCCTGCCCCGCTGAACTATGCGCCATCGGGCTACAACCCCTACCCCAAGTCGATCTGCACCTCGGTCAATCAGCAGGTCTGCCACGGCGTGCCAGGCGATCGCGTGCTGAAGAGCGGCGACATCATCAACCTCGACATCACCACCATCAAGGATGGCTACCACGGCGACACCAGCCGCATGTTCATCGTCGGCGAAGGCTCGATCCAGGCGAAACGCCTGTGCGAAATCACCTTCGAATGCATGTGGCTGGGCATCTCGGTGGTCCGTCCCGGCGCCCATCTGGGCGACATCGGCGCCGTCATCCAGAAACACGCCGAGAAGAACGGTTACTCGGTGGTCCGCGAATTCTGCGGCCACGGCATCGGCGCCAAGTTCCACGAAGACCCGCAGGTGCTGCATTACGGCAAGGCCGGCACCGGCCCGCGCCTGGAGCCCGGCATGATGTTCACCATCGAGCCGATGATCAATGCCGGCAAGGCCGCCATCCGCGAAATGGCCGACGGCTGGACCATCGTCACCAAGGATCGCAGCCTGTCGGCGCAATGGGAACACACCATCCTGGTCACCGAGACGGGCTACGAAGTGATGACCCAGTCTGCCGGCTGCCGCCCCAAGCCCGACTGGATCCAGTAATGGCCGTCGATGTCGCGGCGCTGCGCGCCGAAGTCAAGGCGGATCAGGCGGCGCTGCGCCAGCGCTACGAAGAGACCAACGACGCCAGCGAACTGCTGCGCCAACGCTGCGCCCGTGTCGACGACATCCTCTGCCGCCTCTGGCAAGACCTCGACATGCCGGCCTCGGTGGCGCTGGCGGCGGTCGGCGGCTATGGCCGTGGCGAGCTCTACCCCGCCTCCGACATCGACCTGCTGATCCTGCTGCCACGTCAGGCCGGTGCTTCGCTGCAGGAAAAGCTCGAACGCCTGGTCGGCCATTTCTGGGACATCGGCCTGGAAATCGGCCACAGCGTACGCACCGTCTCCGAATGCGTCGAAGAAGCCGGCCGCGACATCACCGTGCAGACTGCACTGCTCGAAGCCCGCCTGCTGACCGGCAACGGCAAGCTGTTCGCCACCTTCGAGCGGCGCCTGCGCGGCCACCTCGACCCGCTCGACTTCTTCGAAGCCAAGCGTCTGGAGCAACAGGAACGCTACCTGCGCTTCAACGAAACGCCCTACAGCCTGGAGCCCAACTGCAAGGATTCCCCGGGCGGCCTGCGCGATCTCCAGGTCATCTTCTGGATTGCCCAGGCGGCCGGCTATGGCGCCACCTGGGCCGATCTCGAGCGCAACGGCTTCCTGACCCGCGAGGAGATGGAACACGCCGGCCAGTGCGAGGAATACCTGCGCCACCTGCGCATCCGCCTGCACTACGTCGCCGGCCGCCGTGAAGACCGGCTGCTGTTCGACTACCAGAACGTGCTGGCACTGGAATTCGGCTTCGCCTCGACGCCGGCGCGGCGTGCCTCGGAACAGCTGATGCAGGGCTACTACCGCAACGCCAAGGCAATCACGCTGCTCAACACCATCCTGCTGCAGAACATGGAGGCGGCCCTCTCGCCGGAAAGCCAGCAGGTACCGCAGATCCTCGACGACAACTTCCAGACGGTCGGCAACCTGCTCGACCTGCGCGACGAAACCCTGTTCGAGCGCCAGCCCTCGGCCATCCTCGACAGTTTCCTGGTCATGCAGGAAAGCCACGAACTGCACGGCATGACGGCGCGCACGCTGCGCGCCCTGTGGCGGGCGCGCGAACGCATCACGCCGGAGTTCCAGCGCGACCCGGCGCAACGGGAGGCCTTCCTCAAGCTTTTCCAGAGCCCGCGCGGCGTCGTGCACGAATTCCGCCGGATGAATCAGCTCGACATCCTCGGCGCCTACCTGCCCAACTTCGGCCGCATCGTCGGCCAGATGCAGCACGACCTCTTTCACGTCTACACCGTCGACCAGCACATCCTGCAGGTGCTGCGCAACCTGCGCCGGTTCACGATGAGCGAGTTCGCCCACGAGTACCCGCTATGCTCGCGGCTGATCAACGAACTCGACCGCCACTGGCTGCTCTACGTCGCCGCCCTCTTCCACGACATCGCCAAGGGCCGTGGCGGCGACCACTCCGAGCTGGGCACCGTCGACGCCCGCGAGTTCTGCGAACAGCACGGGCTGGACGAGGAAGACACCGAACTGGTCGTCTGGCTGGTCAAGAACCACCTGGTCATGTCGCAGATCGCCCAGAAGGAAGACCTCAGCGATCCCGAGGTCATCGCCGGCTTCGCCCGGCTGGTCGGCGACGTCCGCCACCTGACCGCCATCTACCTGCTGACTCATGCCGACATCCGCGGCACCAGCCCGAAAGTCTGGAATCAGTGGAAAGGCAAGTTGCTGGCCGATCTCTACTACCAGACGCTGCACCACCTCAACCAGGGCGAAGTCCCGGCGGCGCACGGCGTCATCGCCGAACGGCAGGCCGAAGCCATGCGCCTGCTGCGCTACTTCGCGCTCTCCGACACCGTCCATGAACGGCTGTGGAAGCAACTCGACACCGTCTATTTCCTGCGCCACTCGGCCGAAGAAATCGCCTGGCACACACGCTCGCTCCACTACCGCATCTACAACAACCAGCCGGTCGTCCGAGCCCGCCTGCACCAGGACGGCGACAGCCTGCAGGTGATGGTCTACACCCAGGACCAACCCGACCTGTTCGCCCGCATCGTCGGCTTCTTCGCCCGCAACGGCTACAGCATCGTCGATGCCAAGATCCACACCACCGCCCACGGCTACGCCCTCGACAGTTTTGTCGTGCTCGACGTCATGGAGCGCGACAACAACCGCGAAATGGTCACCTACATCGAGCACGAACTGGAGCAGCGCCTGATCCAGCAGATGCCGCCGGAAGTGCCGTCGGCCGGCCGCCTGTCGCGCCAGGTCAAGCACTTCCCGATCAAGCCCGAGGCGGCCATCGTCGAGGACGAGCGCGGCGGCAACTTCGTCCTCTCGCTGGTCGCCGCCGACCGCCCCGGCCTGCTCTACAC
>WBUO01000162.1 GCA_008933675.1 Dechloromonas sp. | reverse complement strand
GGCTGGCCCTGCAGGGCGGCAGCGCACTGGTCGCCGGCTCCGCCGCAGCACGCGCCTGGCAGCAAGGCCGGCTCGGCCAGGCGGCCGGCAGTCTGGTCGTCGGCATGTCGGCCGTGCTGGCCATCGAAACCCTGTTACAGGACCGGAATTTCAAGGAGAAAGCAAATGGGCAAGAAGAAGCACAAGAAGCGCGCCGGCCGGCAAGGCGGCTGGGGTGAAAACGCTTTTGCCGACAGCGGCAATCCGGGTGGCACCTTCAACCCCGGGGCTGCCAGCTGGAATGCCATGCCCGACATGGATCGCGGCTTCCTGCACAACCTGCAGGGCATGGTCGGCTCGCGCCACACCGAACAGTTCATCCTCGGCGCACTGATCGGTGCGGCGGCCGTTTATGTGCTGGGCGACGAGGAAATGCGCAACAAGCTGGTCAAGGCCGGCATGAAGCTGTACGCCGGCGTTGCCGGCGGCTTCGAGGAAATCAAGGAACAGATGGCCGACATCCGGGCCGAGGTGGAAGCCGAGCAGCAGGGCCAGTGATGCAAAAGGAACACGGCGGCCCGTTTCTCGCCCTGGAAGCGGTACACCGCCTGCCCCGGCGGGTCCGCTTCCGTTACCGGCAAGGTCCGGGGCGGGAACTGTCGGTCATTGCGGTCGCTCGCGCCATCGAGAACCTGCCCGGTGTCACCAGCGCCCGCATCAACCCCGGGAGTCGCTCGCTGGTCGTCGACTTCGAACCGGCGTTCACCGACATCCGGCAGATCGAACAGGCCATCCTGCGGCTGGCGACCGATGGTCAGCCGGTGCGCGGGAAGAGCGCGGGCAGACATGACGGGCTGGCCAACGTCGCCCTGAGCGGCGCCCTGCTCGCCAGTCAATCCCTGCTGCCGGCCGGTCTGTTGCTGCCAGCGACGCTGGCGGCGGCACTGCCGGTGTTCGCCGAAGCGGTCGACGACCTGCGGCGCGAGGGCATCACCTCGCACGTGCTGGAAGCGCTGGCCGTGGCCATCTCGGCTGCCCGGCGGGATTTCACCGCGGCCAACACGACCAGCTTCATGCTGGCCCTCGGCGAGTATCTCGAACAGTCGATCGCCCGGCGCTCGGACGATCTGCTGAAAACCCTGCTGCGTCCGGACATCGGCCTCGTCTGGATCGAGGAAGACGGCGTCGAACGGCAGATCGACGGTGCCGCCCTGGAAACGGGAATGACCGTCATCGTCGGCACCGGCAACACGCTGCCGGTCGACGGCACCGTTCTCGGCGGTGAAGCCATGGTCAACGAAGCAGCAATGACCGGCGAAAGTGTGCCGGTAAGCAAGCGCCGCGGCGACCGGGTGCTTTCCGGAACCCTGCTCGAAGACGGGCGCTTGCGCATCTACGCCGAACATGTCGGGCGCAAGACGGCCGCCGCCCGCATCGCCGACTATGTCGAACACTCGCTGAGCGCCAAGAGCCAGGCCCAGCTCGGCGCCGCCCGCCTGGCCGACCGTCTGGTTCCCGCCGTTCTCGGGCTGGCCGGCAGCACCTGGCTGTTCACCGGCGACTGGCAGCGTGCTGCCGCGGTGCTGCAGGCCGACTACTCCTGCGCCCTCAAGCTGGCCACGCCGGTCGCCTTCAAGGCGGCGATGTACCGCTCCGGCCGCCAGGGCATCCTGTTCAAGGGCAGCGACGTCGTCGAGCGCCTGGCCCAGGCCGACACCTTCGTCTTCGACAAGACCGGCACGCTGACCAGCGGCCTGCTCGCCGTCACCGATGCCATTGCCTTCGATCCCGATTACACGGCGGAAGACCTGATCGACCTCGCCGCCTCGGTCGAGGAACACTATTTCCATCCGCTGGCGCTGGCGGTCGTCGAAGCTGCCCGCAAGCACCACGGACGGCACTTCGATCACAAGGAAGTCGAGTTCATTGCCGCCCATGGCGTTGCCAGCATCGTCGACGGACAGCGCATCGTCGTCGGCTCCCGGCACTTCGTCGAGGAAGACGAGGGCGTACCGGTCGGCGCCCATGACAAGGTATTGCGCAGACTGTTCCGGCAGGGCAAGACGCTGCTCTACATCGGTTTCGGCGGCCGCCTGCTCGGCGTCATCGCGCTCAAGGACCAGGTCCGCCCGGCCAGCGCGGCGACCCTGCGCCGCCTGCGCGCCCTGGGCGTCAAGCGCCTGGTCATGCTGACCGGCGACCACCGCCAGCGGGCCGCCGAACTGGCCGCCGAACTGGGTCTCGACGAGTTCCATGCCGAATTGCTGCCGGAGCAGAAAGCCGAACTGGTCGCTCGCATGAAAGCGGACGGGGCCCGCATCGCCTTCGTCGGCGATGGCATCAACGATGCGCCGGCACTGGCCGGAGCGCATGTCGGCATCGCCATGCAGAAAGGTGCCGACATCGCCCGTCTGACGGCCGATGTCGCGCTGCTCGAAGACGGCATCGAGCGGGTGGCCGACGCCAGGGCCCTGGCCCTCGCCACGATGCGCCGCATCGATGCCAATTTCCGGCTCACCGTCGGCACCAACACCGGCATCCTCGCCGCTGCCGCCGCCGGCAGGCTGTCACCGGTCGCCGCCAGCATCGCGCATAACGGCAGCACCATCGCCATCCTGCTCAACGCCCTGCGCGCGGCCTGAAAAACTCCCGCTCAGTGCTGAACGGGGGGCGTCGCCGGCTCGCCGAACTGCTCACGCTGTGCTGCCTGCCAGTCGGCGATCAGGTCGGCGGAAGTGGAGCGGATGGACGCATCCAGCGTCGTGTCGCTGGCCACACATTCGAGATGCTGGATCAGCGCCCGGACGCGACCCGGGCACACCCCGATCGTCGCAGCCCTGGACAACAGATACATCGTGCGTGCAACGAGCTGCTCGGCAGTCAACAGTTTTTCCATGTCACCTCCCGGATTTTCCTAGACGGCGAGCCCGAAATCGGGAGCGATCAGCTTGAGCCAGGCGTCCAGGCGCGCTTCGGTCTGATCTGACTGGTTATCGAGATCGAGCGCAAGCCCGACAAACCGGCCATCGAGAACAGCCAGCGAGGTCTTGAAGTCGTAGCCGGCGGTCGGCCAGGAGCCGACGACGCGCGCTCCGCGTTCAGTGACGAAATCGTGGAGCTCGATCATCGCGTTGAGAAACTCGTTGGCGTAACTCACCTGGTCGCCGAGCCCGAAGATCGCCACCGTCTTGCCGTCCAGATCGACGCCGTCGAGGCGAACCAAGGCTTCTTCCCAGCTTTCCTCCTCGCACTCGGCGCTCAGGCCGGGCAACTGCCCTTCCCCCATGGTCGGCGTACCGAGGATCAGGAAATCGAAAGCCGCGAAATCCTCCGGCGACACCCGGTTGATGTTGACCGGATCGGCCATCGTCTCGTCGTCGAAACGTTTCTTGATCATCTTTGCCACTTTGCGGGTCTTGCCGCTGGTGCTACCGAAAAACAGACCGACTTTCGCCATGATGAACACTCCCGTATGAAAACCATGCTTTGAACATGGCTTTTATGATAACAATTCTCATTTGCGGCGCAAGCATTTTTTGCTGCTCTGCAAAAATGAATCATCGATGCTCAGCGTCCGGAGGCGGCCAACTCATACGAACACAAATGAGAACAGTTCTTAATTTATTGTAATTAAAGAACTTTTTTGCATATCGCGCTTCTAATGTGCGTCATCACCCCATACAATTCGGGCCGTGGTCAGCCAGCCGAGTTCCGCCAGCCAGCCTTCCCGACACTCCAGGAGAAAAAGCCATGAAGGGCGACAAGAAGATCATCGACATACTCAACGACCTGCTGACCGGCGAACTGACCGCCGTCGACCAGTACCTGATCCACGGCGAGATGTATGCCGACATGGGTCTCAACGAACTGGCCGAGAAATCCATCCACGAATCCGATCACGAACGCCAGCATGCCCGCGCGCTGATCCAGCGCATCCTCTTCCTGGAAGGCAAGCCCGACCTCTCCAAGCGCAATGCGCTGAAGATCGGCAAGACCGTGCCGGACATGCTGAAGGCCGATCTGGCTGTCGAATACGAAGTCGACGGCGACCTGAAGAAGGCCATCGCCGCCTGCGAGAAGGCCCAGGATTACGTCAGCCGCGACATGCTGGCGACCCAGCTGGAAGACACCGAAGTCGACCACGCCTACTTCCTCGAGAAGCAGCTGCGCCTGATCGAACTGGTCGGCCTGCCCAACTACCTGCAGAGCCAGATGGGCTCGGGCAGCCCGGCCTGAGGAGCGCGACATGAAAGGCGACAAGAAGGTCATCGACGTCCTCAACAAGGTCCTCAAGAACGAGCTGACCGCGATCAACCAGTATTTCCTGCACGCCCGGATGTTCCGCAACTGGGGCCTGGAAAAGCTCAACGACTACCAGTACAAGCAGTCGATCCGCGTGATGAAGGAAGCCGACGAAGTCATCGAGCGCATCCTCTTCCTGGAAGGCCTGCCCAACCTGCAGAACCTCGGCAAGCTGCTGATCGGCGAAAACGTCGTCGAGTGCCTGCAAGGCGACCTGAAATACGAGCAGACCATCCAGCGCCCGCTGCTGATCGAGGCCATCGCGCTGTGCGAGGATCTGCAGGACTACGTCAGCCGCGAACTGCTGGAAGACCTGCTCGAACACTGCGAGGAAGCCATCGACTGGCTGGAAACGCAGCAGAGCCTGATCGAGGACGTGACCCTGCCCAACTACCTGCAGGCGCACATGGAGCCGGGCGGCGACTGAAGCCGCCGACAGGTTCTCCATCCAGAGGCCGCGCATGTCGCGGCCTTTTCTTTGCCGCCTGCCAACGCCTCAAGCGGCAACGACAATGGGGAAGAAGGCTTGCAAGCCGTCGCCGCGCGGCACGAAGGGCACGGTCAGGGCCGCCCGTTCGGCCGCAGCGAGACGACGCCAGAGAAAATCGCCGGCATTGCCGGGATCACCGGCAACGTAGAGCTGGGTGGTCAACAGCTCGCGGCGACCGAGGCGGACCTTGACATGGATATGCGGCGTCCGCCCGCTGTAGGCGACGGGACGGATGGTGCGGAAGCGATAGCCACCGTCGCCATCGACGAGCGTCTGGCCGAAGCCCTGGAAACGCCGGTCGGCCCGGTCGCCGTCGCCGGGGTGGTGATAACGGCCGGCATGGTCGCACTGCCAGATCTCCACCTGCGCGCCCCGTACCGGCCGGCCATCCGGATCGAGTACGCGCCCGGCAAGCCAGGCGGCACGCCCCTCGGGGTATTCGAGGATGCCGTTGCGCAGCAGGTCGGCATCGGCATCGGCCGGCAAGCGTACGGGATAGAAGGGACCTTCCATCTGCGCCGGCGTCAGCCGCAAGCCACCGGCGGCGCGGGCCGGGAAACCGAGCAGCAGGGCCGGAGCGACGGCCAGCACGGCGGCGACGGTGCGCCGCCGGCACCGGGCATGCCGGCTCAACGGATCGCTGGCAGATTCTGGCCGCATGACGCAAACCTCCCGTCCGGACTCGACGGCCCCGGCAGACTACCGGGCAAAGCGAAGAATCCAGGCAAGATAGCGATCCAGCCAGCCCTGCAGGAAGGGGCGGCTGGCAGCGCCGATATCGCCGGCCTCGTCGAACATGCCCTCGCGGGCCTGGATGAAGGCTTCCGGCTGACCCATCGTCGGCACATCCAGATGCGCCAGGATGTTGCGCAGGTGCTGCTGGGCCAGCGCGGTGCCGATGGCGCCCGGCGACACGCCGAGAATGCCGGCCGGCTTGCCGGCCCAGACGCTCTGCCCATAGGGTCGCGAGCCGTGGTCGATGGCATTCTTCAGGGCGCCGGGAAGCGAGCGGTTGTATTCCGGCGTGACGAAGAGCAGGCCTTGCGCCGCGCGGATGTCATCGCGCAGGCGGAGCACCGGTGCAGCAGGCGTCGCCTCGTCGTCCTGGTTGTACAGCGGCAGGTCGCCGATCTCCACCTGCCGGAAGGCAAACTCCGCCGGCGCCAGCCGGGCGATGGCAGTGGCCAGGCGGCGATTCAGCGATTCCCGGCGCAGGCTGCCGACGATGACGGCAATATGAACTTGGCTCATGCTCTTCTCCGTGAAAGTTGAGGGCCTACCCCGGAGAAGACCGGCCGGCAGCTAATTGGTTCGCAGCACCCCGGCCACCTCGTCATGCCGCGGACAGCTCACCAGGTGATCGTTGACCAGGCCGGCCGACTGCATCAGGGCATAGCAGATGGTGCTGCCGACAAACTTGAAGCCGGCCTTCTGCAAGGCCTTGCTCATCGCATCCGACTGCGCCGTACGCGCCGGCACTTCGCTCAGCGAGCGCCAGCGGTTGCGGACGGGCTGACCGTCGACGAACTGCCAGATGAAATCGACCAGCGTCGTGCCCCGCTCGTAAAGCGCCAGGCAGGCCCTGGCATTGCCGATGGCGGCAGCGACCTTGGCACGATTGCGGATGATGCCGGGGTCGGCCAGCAGCGCCGCCACCCTGGCCTCGTCGTAGGCAGCGACACGCGCCACATCGAAGCCGTCGAAAGCCCGCCGGTAGTTCTCCCGCTTCTTCAGGACGGTCGCCCACGATAGCCCGGCCTGCGCGCCTTCGAGGATCAGCAGCTCGAACAGCGCACGCTCGTCACGCAACGGCACGCCCCACTCCGTATCGTGATACTGCCGGTAGAGATCGAAACCCTCGCACCAGGGGCAACGCTGTCCTTCCGCCATGTCCTTCCTCCCTTTCACGCACGCCGCAAGTATCGCACGCGGCGGGACGGACAGCGGATGACGCTCCGCGGCCTCTCGGGCATGATCCGGAAATCATCAGGAGGCCGCATGAAACAGCACATCGACGAACTGCTGGCACGCATCGACGCGTTGCAGAGCGAACTGGAAGAGGAATACCGCAAGGCCCGCGATGAGTGGGCACAGAGGAAAGCCGAACTGGCCGACGAATTCCTGCGCCAGCAGCGCCGCTACAAGACCGGGCTGTTCCGCTTCCTGATCCGTTCCCGCCTGCTGGTGCTGCTGACGGCGCCGGTCATCTACGCCGGCTGGATTCCCTTCCTGCTGATGGACCTGTTCGTCACCGTCTACCAGGCGATCTGCTTCCCCATCTACCGCATCCCGAAAGTGAAGCGCAGCGACTACCTGATCTTCGACCGCGAAGACCTGCCCTATCTGAACGTGATCGAGAAGTTCAACTGCTTCTACTGTTCCTACGGCAACGGCGTCGCCGCCTACACCCGCGAAGTCGCCGCCCGCACCGAGCAGTACTGGTGCCCGATCAAGCACGCCCGCCGCGTCAAGGCCGCCCACGACCGCTATCCGCGCTTCTTCGACCACGGTGATGCCGAAGCTTTCCAGCAGGGGCTGAACCGGTTGCGGAAACAGTATGAGGATGTGGATCGCGGGTGAGCGCCAATTGCTCGACCACCCGACCGTCACCAGGCCCGGCGATGACGCTATGATGCCCGTCTCCGGCCCGAAGACGGGCTGAACGCAGCCAAGCACTCTCCGGCCATGACCGAACGAACCTTGAACAGGCTCATCCTCGCAGCCTTCGCCCTGGCACTGACCGGCTTCATTTCCATCCGGACGGCATGGCTGGATGACCTCGTATCGATGCATCACATGAACATATTGTTCATGGCCGGATTTGCTGCCTTCCCCGTGCTGCTGATGCTGAAGGTGATTTCCAGGTTCTTTCTGCTGGGATTCAAAGGCCAACGGCTGTCGTTCATCGAGAACATGTTCATGCTCTACCGGATATTCCTGACGAAGGAAGCGCGCGAGGAATGGCGGAGCTACATGGAAGAACTGAAAAGGGAAGAGCCCCAGATCCAGCCTCCGCTCACCACCGGCAAGACCGGATAACGCCGGCTCAAGCCCAAACGGCCACCGCCGGTGCAAGTGCCTTGATCCGCCAGGGTGTCACTTGCCGTTCCGTGAACCTCCCTGCCCCGCTAGACCCGTATCGCCTCCCCATACCCCGTCATCTCCAGGTAACCCCGGCCGATCTCGCGCTCTGCTTCGTGCAGGATGACCGCGCCTTCCCAGTAGATGGCGCCGGTCGAGCGGCGGCTGTCGAGTTCCTGGTCGTCGAACAGCGGGCGCAGCTGGAAGAGGCGGCCGGCGATGCGCAGTTGCCATTCGACCGGGTAATCGATGCCGGTGCGCGGCGAGCGCCAGCGGCGCCGGGGCGTGAAACCGATGGCCTCCGGAGCGAGCACCTGCGCGGCGCCGTCTGCGCTGCGCCAGGTGGCGGCGGCCCACAGCCCCTCACCGGCGCCGTCCTTGCCGCGCATGCGAAAGGCCATCAGGGCGCCGCCGTCGGCCAGATTGATGCCGAGCCAGTCCCAACCCTGGGCGCCTTCCGGCAGCAGTTCGCTGGACCACTCGTGATCCAGCCAGGCCTTGCCGCTGACTGGCTGCGGGCGACCGGCCAGCGTCACCGTGCCGCTGACCGCCAGTTGCGGCCGGCTGTAGTAATAACTGGCGTGGCGCGGGTCCGGCGCCTTCTGGCTGAAGCCGGCACGGCCGTTGAGCAGCGGCGGGCCGTCCGGGCGCAGCGTCAGCGCGTAGCTGAAATCGGCGGCGCGGACGGCGGTGCGGTAGACATCGCCTTCCTGGGCGAAACGCCAGTCGTCGATCCAGATCTCGGTACGCGTTTCACTGAAACCGGCGCGACCGAAGCCGCTGCGGGCGCTGCGCTCGGCATGGCGGAGCCGGCCGAGCGCCGGATCGGCCAGCGCCGCGTGGGCGACCAGCAACTGGCGCGGGGCGAAGGCGCTCGGATTGTCCTCGCCGATGCCGGTGCGCACACGGAAGAAGGTGCTCTGGAAGCCGAGCGGCTTGCCGTCGGGCAGGGCCAGCCAGCCGGTGGCGTACCACCACTCGGTACGGAATTCGGGATGGGCGCCGTGATCGCGCGGGAAGACCAACGGCCGCCCGGGCAGCACGGCGGCGAAATCGGTCGCCATCGCCATGCCCAGGGGCCACGCCGGCAGGCTGGCGAGCAGGCGCAGGAAATGGCGGCGGCCGGCCATCACCAGTCCTCGCGCACGGCCAGCACGGCCTCCTGACGCATCGCCTGGCGCCCGGCGAGGACGGCCGCCAGCGCCGCCAGCAGCACCATGGCCAGAGCGAAGACGGCAAGGGAGAGCCAGGGCACGTGCAGGTCCATGCTCCAGTGGAAGCTCTGCCGGTTGACCACCTCGATCAGC
>WBUO01000161.1 GCA_008933675.1 Dechloromonas sp. | reverse complement strand
GCGTGTGCCAGCTCGTCGATGCGCTTCTGCAGGCGCGACAGGCGCGCCGACTTGACCTCGGCCGGCGTGTCGTCGACCAGTTCGAGCGCCGGCGTGCCGGGGCGCGGGCTGTAGATGAAGGAAAACGAGGCATCGAACTCGACGTCGTCGATCAGCTTCATGGTCTTCTCGAAATCGGCGTCCGTCTCGCCGGGGAAGCCGACGATGAAGTCGGTGGACAGCGCGATATCAGGCCGCGCGGCGCGCAGCTTGCGGACGATGGACTTGTATTCGAGTGTCGTATAGCCCCGCTTCATTGCCGCCAGCACACGGTCGGAACCGGCCTGCACCGGCAGGTGCAGGTGCGAGACCAGCTTCGGCTGGGTGGCGTAGGTGTCGATCAGGCGCTGGCTCATCTCGCGCGGATGCGAGGTGGTGTAGCGGATGCGCTCGATGCCCGGCACCTCGGCGATGTACTCGATCAGCAGCGCCAGGTCGGCTTTCTCTTCGGTACCGTCCATGTCGCCGCGGTAGGCATTGACGTTCTGGCCGAGCAGCGTCACTTCCTTGACGCCGTGGGCGGCCAGGTCGGCGACTTCGGTCAGCACGTCGTTGAAGGGGCGCGAGACTTCGCCGCCGCGGGTGTAGGGCACGATGCAGAAGGTGCAGAACTTGGAGCAGCCTTCCATGATCGAGACGAAGGCGGAAGCGCCCTTGACGTCAGCGGGCGGCATCGAGTCGAACTTCTCGATTTCCGGGAAGGAGACGTCCACCGCAGCCTTGCCGCCGGCCTTGCGCTCGGCGATCAGCTGCGGCAGCCGGTGCAGCGTCTGCGGGCCGAAGACGACGTCGACATACGGCGCGCGGGCGACGATGGCATCGCCCTCCTGGCTGGCGACGCAGCCGCCGACGCCGATCACCAGATCCGGCTTGAGCTTCTTCAGGTGCTTGACCCGGCCGAGGTCGTGGAACACCTTCTCCTGCGCCTTTTCGCGCACCGAGCAGGTGTTGAACAGGATGATGTCGGCGTCTTCGGGGTTGTCGGTCTTGACGATCCCTTCGGCGGCGTTGAGCACGTCGGCCATCTTGTCCGAATCGTACTCATTCATCTGGCACCCGAAGGTGCGGATGAACAGTTTCTTGGGCATGGGGTAACTTCGTGTGAACGGGTTGTTCTTCGACAACCGGACTGCGGAAAAGTCGCCGATTATAACGCGGTTGACCGTCTCGCCGCCCCCCTCTATAATCCGCGCCCTCTAGCGTGGTGATGTAGCTCAGACGGTTAGAGCGATGGATTCATAACCCATAGGTCGGCAGTTCGATTCTGCCCATCACCACCACTTTTCACCTGTTGGCTCGCGTGTCGTTTCCGGCACCGTCCATCGAGCCTCCGGTGTCAGGCGGACCAAGCCTCTTCCCCATGCGGGATGTCGACTGGATGCATGATGCAGCTTGCCTTCTGCCTCTATAAATACTTCCCCTTCGGTGGCCTGCAGCGCGATTTCCTGCGCATCGCCCTGGCCTGTCAGGCGCGCGGCCACGCGGTGCGGGTCTATGCGCTGAGCTGGGAAGGCGAGGTTCCCTATGGTTTCGAGGTGGTCAAGGTGCCGGTCAAGGCGTTGACCAACGCCCGCCGTTACGAAAAGTTCACCGCCTGGGTGGCGGCCGATCTGGCGCAGCGGCCGGTCGGGCGCGTCGTCGGCTTCAACAAGATGCCGGGGCTGGACGTCTACTTCGCCGCTGATCCCTGCTACGAGGAAAAGGCGCAGACGCTGCGCAATCCCTTCTATCGCCTGTCCGGCCGTTACCGGCATTTCTCCGCTTACGAGCGGGCGGTGTTCGCGCCGGCGAGCCCGACGCAGATTCTGATGATTTCCGAAGTGCAGCAGCCTTTCTTCGAGAAACACTATGCCACGCCGAAGGAACGCTTTCACCTGCTGCCGCCGGGCATCGCACCGGATCGCCGGGCGCCGCCGGAAGCGCCGCAGATCCGCGGCGAATTCCGCGCCGAGTTCGGGCTCGGCGCCGACGACCTGCTGCTGCTGCAGGTCGGTTCCGGCTTCAAAACCAAGGGCCTGGACCGTTCGCTGCAGGCGCTGGCGCATCTGCCGGAAGAGCTGCGCCGGCGCACCCGGCTGATCGCCATCGGCCAGGACGAGCCGAGCGCCTTCCGCCGCATGGCGGCGGGCCTCGGCCTGGCCGAGCGGGTGGAGATCCTGGCCGGGCGCAGCGACATTCCGCGCTTCCTGCTTGGCGCCGATCTGCTGGTGCATCCGGCCTACAACGAGAATACCGGCACCGTGCTGCTCGAAGCCGTGGTCGCCGGCCTGCCGGTGCTCTGTTCGGCCGTTTGCGGCTATGCACATTACATCGCCGAGGCCGATGCCGGCCTGGTGATTTCCGAACCCTTCGCCCAGTCGGCGATGGACGAGCTGCTGCAGCGCATGCTGACCGATGACGCGGCACGCCGGCGCTGGCAGGACCGGGCCCTGGCCTTCGCCGAGACGGCCGATATCTACAGCAATGCCGAACGGGCGGCCGACATCATCCTGGCGGAACGTGACTGATGGCGAATGACCTGATGCTCGAAGCGCCCTTTGCCGAACTGTGGGCTGGCCAGGACCCGTTCGTCGCCGTCGAGGCGCTGCAGGGCGAGGTGTTCCGCGAACTGGAAGGGCGCCGCACGTTGCGCACCGAAGTCGCCGGGCGCGGCTATTTCGTCAAGATCCACCGCGGCATCGGCTGGGGCGAGATTTTCAAGAACCTGCTGTCGCTGCGCCTGCCGGTGCTCGGCGCGGCCAACGAGTGGCGGGCCATCCGCCGCCTGGAACAGGCCGGCGTCGCCACCATGCGCGCCGTGGCCTACGGCCGGCGCGGCACCAACCCGGCGCGCGAGCATTCCTTCATCGTCACCGAGGAACTGGCGCCGACCGTCAGCCTGGAAGACTTCTGTCGCGACTGGCCGCAACAGCCGCCGCCGCCGGCCCTGAAGCGGGCCTTGATCGCCCGCGTCGCCGACATGGCCGGACGCATGCACCGGGCTGGCGTCAATCACCGCGACTTCTACATCTGCCATTTTCTGCTGCATGTCGACCTGGCGCCGACGCCGGAAGCCTTCCGCCTGTCGATCATCGACCTGCACCGCGCCCAGTGCCGGGCAGCGACGCCGCGCCGCTGGCGCGACAAGGATCTGGCGGCGCTGTACTTTTCGGCGCTCGAGATCGGCCTGACGCGCCGCGACTTCTGCCGCTTCCTGCGCGCCTACTTCGAGCGGCCGCTGCGCGACATCCTGCGCGACGAGGCGCCGCTGCTGCGCCATCTGGCCGGGGAGGGCGAGCGGCTGCTGGCCCGTTATCGCCGCAAGTACGCACCGGGGGTGGTCCGATGAGTTCCTGGTGGGTCGATCCTGACCTGGCGCCCGAGGCCGCCTGCGCCTTTGCCAGCCTCGATGCGGTGTTCGCGCTCGACGGCGAACTGATCGCCAGGTCGCCGCTCAGCCGCGTGCTGCGCGTCACACTCGACGGCCGCCGCTACTACGTCAAGCACTATGTCGGCGATCGTGGCAATCCCTGGCGCACCTGGTTCGGTCTGCGCAGCCGGCTGCTGAAGCCGCCGGTGCAGCGGGAGTGGGAAAACCTGCAGGCCTTCCAGGCCTGGGGCATCCCCACCGCCCGGCTGGCCGCTTACGGCCTGGAGCGCCACGGTGGCCGTTTCGTGCGCGGTGCGCTGATCACCGCGGAACTGCCGGAAACTGTCGACATGGCGCAGATGGCGCGAGACGGCGATACCCGGCTCAAGGATCGGCACTGGGTCGCCGCCGTTTCGCGCCAACTGGCGCAGGCGACGCGGGCCATGCACGCCGCCGGCTTCGCCCACAACGACCTGAAATGGCGCAACCTGCTGGTCGACCGCAACGAGCCGCCGCATCTGTATTTCATCGACTGTCCGGCCGGTACCTACTGGTGGGGGCCGTTCCTCGAATACCGCAAGATCAAGGACCTGGCCTGTCTCGACAAGGTGGCCAAGTACCAGCTGTCGCGGCCGCAACGCCTGCGCTTCTACCTCGACTACGTGCAGCGCGCGCACCTCAATGCCGCCGACCGCAAGGTCGTCGCCCGGGTGCTCAGTTTTTTTGCGGGGCGTGAATGAGCAACGCCATCGTCCTTCAGGCGCTACGCGAGGCCGGTCGGCAGCCGGCGTTGCCGTTCGAGATCGCGCTGCCGAATGGCGGCTGGCTCAGTTTCACCCACCTGCTGCGCCTGCTGCCGGGGCGGCGGCTGGCCGGCGAGGCCGTGTGGAACGGCCAGAAAGTCTTCGCCAAGCTGTTTTTCGGCAAGGATGCGCTACGCCACGGCGAGCGCGAACGCGCCGGACTGGCGGCCGTGCAGGCTGCGGCACTGCCGACGCCGGCAGTGCGTTTCGCGGCGGCGATTGCCGATGGCGGTTATCTGGTGCTCAGCGAGTTTCTCGACGGGGCTCTGGCGCTGGATGAGGGCAAGTTGCCGGCCGACGATCCGCAGATCCTGCAACCGGCGATGGCCCTGCTCGGCCGGCTGCATGCGGCCGGCCTGATCCATCAGGACCTGCATCCGGGAAACTTTCTGCGCCATGGCGACCGCCTGCTGCTGATCGATGGCGACGGTGTGCGCAGCGGGGCTTCGCCCGCCGCGCAAGCCGACAATCTGGCACTCTTCCTCGCCCAGCTGACCCCGGATTGGGACGTGAGACAGGGCGTCCTGCTGCAAGCCTACGGCCGGCCGGTCGATGCGGCGGCCCTTGCCCTCGCCGTCGACGCCGCGCGCCAGCACCGTTTGCGCCACTTTCTGGCGAAGACCGTGCGCGATTGCAGCCAGTTCGCGGTCGACCGCGATTTTCGCCGCCTCGCTGTCGTGTTGCGTGAAGAGCAGGCTGCGCTGCAGCCCCTGCTGGCCGATCCGGATGCCGCCGTGGCGGCTGGCCGCCTGCTCAAGGACGGCGGCACCTGTACCGTTGCCGCCGCCGAGGTGGCGGGCCGTCAGCTGGTGATCAAGCGCTACAACCTCAAGCACTGGCGTCATGCCCTGTCGCGCGCCTGGCGACCCAGTCGCGCCTGGCATTCCTGGCAGGCGGCACACCGCCTGCTTTTCTTCGGTATCGCCACGCCGTTGCCGCTGGCCCTGATCGAAGAACGGGCCGGACCGCTGCGTGGGCGGGCCTTCCTGGTCGCCGAGCATTGTCCGGGAGACAATCTGCTGGAGACGCTCGATCCGGCGCAGGAGCCTTTGCCGGCCATCGGACAGGCCTTGCTCCGGCTGTTCTCGACGCTGCATCGGCTGAAGATCAGCCATGGCGACCTGAAGGCGACCAACCTGCTCTGGCATGCGGGGCGGATCGTCCTGATCGATCTGGATGCCCTCGTCCAGCATCGCTCGGAGCGTTCGTTCCGGCGCGCCTGGCAGCGCGACCGGGCCCGCCTGTTACGCAACTGGCCGGGCGAATCGCCGCTCGTCCAGTGGCTCGATCATGCCTTGCCGGCGGCCTGAGCATGGCTGTCCTGCCCGATGCCACCCAGGTCGGCCATCCGCCGCCGTTCGCCGCAACGGGCTGCCCCGGGTTTTTCACGCTATCCTTCCTCTCCTGCCGTGGCCCGGTCCACGCCTTTCCCGTTTCCTGACATGACTTCCTCAGCCCTTTGCCCGGTCTGCACCGCTGCTGCCGAATACGATTTCAGCGGCCGCGACCTGATGTTCGGCCTGCGCCAGCGCCACGATTACTATCGCTGCCCGCGCTGCGAGACCCTGTTCATGCATCCGATGCCGGCGCCGGAGGTGATCGCCGGCTTCTATCCGCCGACCTACGACATTTACGAAGAAGACGACCGCGAGCCGGCGCCGGGCTGGTGGAAACGGGTCGTGCTGCAGCAGCGGCACGGCTACCGCCATCTGCCGACCGGGCCGCTGGCCGGCCTGCTCGCGCCGCTGGCTGCCTGTTTTACCGAGACCACCGCGCCGACCTTCGTGCCGGATGGCCGACTGCTCGATGTCGGTTGCGGCAACGGGCGTTTCCTGCGCACCATGCGCAGCCTCGGGTGGACGGTGAATGGCGTCGAGTTCAGCGACGATGGTGTGCGCGTCTGCCGCAAGGCCGAATTGCCGGTACATCACGGTGACCTGGCCTCGGCCGCTTTCCCGGATGCCCATTTCGACGTCATCACCGTGCGCCATGTGATCGAGCACATTCCCGAGCCGCAGCCCTTCCTGCGCGAACTGGCGCGCATCCTCAAACCGGGCGGCACGCTGATCATGGAAACGCCGAACAGCCGGGCACTCGGCCGGCAGTGGCTGAGCGGCAACTGGTTCGCCAACGAGGTGCCGCGCCACCTGTTCCTCTACAACCCCGATGCGCTGACCCTGCTCGCCGAACAGCACGGCCTGCGGCGCCAGTCGCTGGAGCTGAGCACCAGCCCGAAAATCCTGCTGAACAGCCTCGACTACATCCTGCAGAACCGCGGCAAGCCATCCAAGCGCATTCGTTCGCGCCGCCTGCTGGCCCGCCTCTACGTCTGGATGGCTCGCCGCTCGGGCAAGGGTGACGTCTTGCACGCCCGCTTCGTCAAGCCGGCTGCCGGGGGCTGAGGAAGATGGGCTGGCTGGGCAAACTGCGCCGCCGGATGCGCGACAAGAAGCGCGGACTGGCCGAGCGCTTTCCGCAATACGAGATTGGTCGCGCTTCTTACGGCGACCTGGAAGTCCGTTCGTGGAAGGAAGGGGCGACGCTGAAGGTCGGTGCCTTCTGTTCCTTCGCTGCCGGGGTGAAGATATTCCTTGGTGGCGAACACCGTACGGACTGGGTCACCACCTTTCCCTTTCCGGCGCTGTGGAAGGAACAGGCTGGGCACATCACCGGCCATCCGAAGACGCGCGGCGACGTCATCATTGGCAACGATGTCTGGATCGGCGCCGAGGCCGTCATCATGTCCGGCGTCAGGATCGGCGACGGGGCGGTGGTCGGCGCGCGCGCCGTGGTCACCCGCGATGTGCCGCCCTATGGCATCGTCGCCGGCAATCCGGCCACGCTTGTTCGCCGGCGTTTTGCCGAGCCGCTCATCGAGCGCCTGCAGGAAATCGCCTGGTGGAACTGGAGCGATGAGCGTATTGCCCGGCTGATGCCCCTGCTGCTTTCAGACCGGATCGAGGACTTCATCGTCGCCGCCAGTGCCGGGGATACCGCCGGTGGCTGAGATACTGGTCCTGTCCAAGGGAGAGGATTCACCGTCAACCCGTTACCGGGCGCTGCAGTTCTTCGACCGCCTGCAGGCTGCCGGTCATGCGCCGCAGCATCTGACGCTCTCCGGCGGGGCGGGCAACGTGCTGCGTGCCCTGCGCGCGGCACGCCGGGCCGATCTCGTGCTGGTGCTGCGCAAGACACTGCCGGCACCGTTGCTCTGGTTGTTGCGCCGGGCTGCGCGGCGCCTGGTCTTCGATCTCGATGACGCGATTTTCTGCAGGCCGGACGGCGGCCCTTCGGCGACCCGCATGGCGCGTTTTGCCGCGATGCTTCGCTGTTGCGATCACGTCACCGCCGGCAACAGCTTTCTGGCCGGCGTGGCTGCACGTTTCAATCCCGCGGTGACCGTGATTCCGACCTGTGTCGACATCGACCGCTATCATCCCGGAGAGGCCGCTGCCGCGGAGCACTTCGATGTTGTCTGGATCGGCAGCAGTTCGACGCGCAAGTATCTCGAAACGGCAATTCCCGCCCTGCGCGAGGCGGCCCGCCACATTCCGGCGTTGCGCCTGAAGATCATCGCCGATTTCGATCTCGATGCGCCGGGCTTTCCGACGCTGCCCGTACGCTGGCAGGCAGCCAGCGAGGCGCTTGAACTGGCCTCCGCCCAGGTCGGCATCGCACCGATGCCGGATGACGACTGGAGCCGCGGCAAGTGCGCGTTGAAGGTGCTGCAATACATGGCGGCGGGACTGCCGGTGGTGTCGTCGCCGGCCGGCGTCAACAGTGAAGCGGTGGTGCAGGGGGAGACGGGTTTTCTCGCCGATACCCAGCAGGCATGGGTCGAGGCACTGCAGCAACTGGCTGCAGATGGCACGTTGCGCCGCCGCCAGGGGCTGGCGGGGCGGCAGCGGGTGGCTGCCTGCTACTCGGTCGAGGTCGTCTTCGCCCGGCTGCTGGCCGTACTCGACTCGGTTGCCGGCCGCGGCTGATCTGCCGGCCGGCAGATCAGCACGGCGTCGCCGTTGCGGTCGGCGAAGCGGCGGATTTCCTGGAGCCCGGCAGCGGCGATCCAGCCGGCGATATCGGTTTCCTTGCGCGAGACCTCGAGTACGACGAGGTCGTAATCGCCGTTGCGGATACGATCGAGCAGGCGGTTGCGATGGACCGGCTTGGGCCGGGACGAGAACTTCCAGCCGGCGTAGTGCGCGGTACGCGCGCTTTCAAGATAGACACGCGGACCGTCCGCATACTCGCTGGCCAGCCACTGGCCGGCCTGGGCGAAATGCATCTTGCCCGGTTTCAGGGAGATGACGTTGGCCAGGGCGATTGCCGCACACAATGCGAACAAGGGCAGTTTGCTGCGCGGAAAGCGCTTGAGCAGGTCGTGCAGGCCGTAGGCCATGAACGGTGTCGTGAAGATCAGCAGCAGGCCGATATAGCGACCGGAAACGAACTGCTGCTGGAGGACGAAGACCGACAGGATCAGCAGGTAGCCAGCCAGCGCCCAGAGCAGCAGGTCGTGCCGGCGCAAACGTTCGCGGCGATCGGGGCCGGCAAGGAAGAGCAGGAAGGGGATCAGGAAGATGCCCAGCTTGCCGACGAATTTCCACGGGATGACGGCCAGCGAGCCGAAAAACAGGATGACGTGGGCCGATTCGGCGTCTTCGCGGGCGTAGCGGTTGAACGCCTGGCTCATCTCGGTGGCTGTCTGGTCGAACTCGGCGAAAAAGTTGAAGCGGTTGATCTCGTAGGCAAGGCGCGACGATTCGCCCAGCGCACCGGAGAAATGGGCGAGCAGCAGGCCGAGCAGACCGAGCGCAGGCAGAGAGCCGAGCATGACGGTGGCTCGCCATCGACGCTCTGCCGGCGTCCGGAAATGTTGCCAGAGGACGATGCAGGGGTAGAAAACCAGCGTTTCCGGGCGGAACAGGGCCGCCAGCAGCAGGCTGATCTGGATGGCGAAACAGCGTGACCATTTCGGGTTTTCCGGCCAGTCGAGTGCCAGCCAGAAGGCGAGCAGCATGAAGA
>WBUO01000160.1 GCA_008933675.1 Dechloromonas sp. | reverse complement strand
TGGTTGGTTCCCAGGCGTGCGTCCTCGATCTCGGTGAACTTACGCTCGTCGCAGACGTTGGCCTCGGACAGCACCTCGCGCACATCCGGAAACGCTTCATCAGCAGCGGAATGCCGCAATCGTGGAACAGACCGAAGGTGTAGGCCACATCGGGCCGGACACAGCGCAGGCGACGGGCCAGCTCGGCCGACAGGCGGGCAGTCAGTGCCGACGTTTCCCAGAAGCGGTCCATCGGCACTTCCGGCCGGCCGGACAAGGCGATCTTCAGCAGCTGCGAAACGACCAGATTGAACAACTGCCGCGTTCCCAGGACGTTCAGCGCCTGAATGATGGACCCCAGCGGATGGCCGGTCGAGAAAGCCGGAGAGTTCGCCACCAGCATCACATGCCCGGAGAGTGAGACATCCTTGCTGATCAGGCGGGCGATTTCCCGTTGATCGGGGGCATCTTTGGCCAGCTCCCTGTCGATGTCGACGAGGATTGCCGGACACGGCGGAATATCGACACCATTGAGCAGCTTTTCCAGCTGCTTTTCACTATCTACGGCATTCATGCGGCAGGCTCCAGGAGATAGCCGGAAGGTTATCGGCTTAGCCTGCCGGTGGGAATACTACGAAAGTCATAACTGATAAGCCTCGCCGCCCCCCTGCAGCGTCATGTCCACCACACGCCGGCTCAGATGCGGAGCGAACAGTTCGATCAGGTCGTAATCGTGACGCCGCAGGTAAGTACCGCGACGCAGCGCCAGGCGGGTCGTGTTCGATTCGAATAGATGACTGGCGTCGATGGCCACCAGGCCGCTGTCGCGCTGTGCGTCGAAGGCCAGCGCCGAGATGATGCCCAGGCCGAGGCCCAGGCTGACATAGGTCTTGATCACATCGGCATCGAGAGCGGTCAGCGCAACGTTGGGCTCGACGCCGATGCGTTCGAAGGCACGGTTGATCCGAGAGCGCCCGGTAAACGCGGTGTCGTAGGTGATCAGCGGCCATTTGACCAGCGCCTGCAGCGACAGCGGTTGTTCACGCAGCAACGGATGGCCGGCCGGCACGATCACGCAGTGGCTCCATTGCCGTACCGGCAAGGTGATCAATTGCGGATACTGGTCGAGCGCCTCGGTGGCGATGCCGATATCGGCATCGCCGGAGAGCACCCATTCGGCGATCTGCGTCGGGCTGCCCTGATGCATCTCCAGCTTGACCCCGGGGTGGCGGGCGACGAAATCGCGGACGACGACCGGCAAGGCATAACGCGCCTGGGTATGCGTCGCCGCCAGCACCAGGCGGCCGCTGTCGCCGGCCGAGAAATCGGCGCAGGCACGCTTGAGGTTCTCCGCTTCGGCAAGAATGCGTTCGGCAATCGTCAGCACGGTCTTCCCCGGTTCGGTGACGCCCGTGAAGCGCTTGCCGCTACGCTCGAAGATGGCCACCCCCAGTTCGTCCTCGAGCAGCTTCACCTGTTTGGAGATGCCCGGCTGCGAGGTGAACAGCGATTCGGCTGCCTCCGAGACATTGAGCCCCTGGCGCCGGATCTCGACGATGTAACGCAATTGCTGAAGTTTCATGTGAAGGGCCTTCGTTAGTTGCCGGGATCTGGTTAGCAACAAACGCTTGCGACCAACAACCGTCCATTAATAACCAGTAGTTATACCAATCTAACCCAATATTCTTTTTGATACAAATACGCGCTGCTACGATGCGCGCCTTGGATTGTTGCATCGCCTGTCCGTGCCCCGCGGCAGGCTGCCGATCACTGCTTGAGGAAGCACCATGTACAAATACGATGCCATCGACCGCCAGCTGGTGAACGAACGCGTGGCCCAGTTCCGCGACCAGGTGCGCCGCTGGCAGGCCGGCGAGCTGACCAACGACGAGTTCCGCCCGCTGCGCCTGCAAAACGGCCTGTACATCCAGCGCCATGCGCCGATGTTCCGCATCGCCGTGCCCTACGGCATGATGAATTCGACCCAGCTGCGCACGCTGGCCAGCGTCGCCCGCAAATACGACCGCGGTTACGGCCACTTCACGACCCGCCACAACCTGCAGCTGAACTGGCCGAAGATCGAGGACGTGCCGGCCATCCTGGCCGAGCTGGCGGAAGTCGAGATGCACGCCATCCAGACCTCCGGTAACTGCCTGCGCAACATCACCACCGACCAGTTCGCCGGTGTCGCCGCCGACGAGATCATCGACCCGCGCCCGCTGGCGGAAATCCTCCGCCAGTGGACGACCTTCCACCCGGAATTCGCCTTCCTGCCGCGCAAGTTCAAGATCGCCATTTCCGGCACCCGGGAAGACCGTGCGGTCACCTGGTTCCACGACATCGGCCTGCACCTCAAGCAGGAAGGCGGCGAGACCGGCTTCACCGTGATCGTCGGCGGCGGCCTCGGCCGCACGCCGATCCGCGGCCAGGTGGTGCGCGAGTTCCTGCCCTGGCAGCACATCCTGTCGTACTGCGAGGCCATCCTCCGCGTCTATAACCGCTTCGGCCGCCGCGACAACGCCTACAAGGCGCGCATCAAGATTCTGGTGCAGGCGCTCGGCGTCGAGGAATTCACCCGCCTGGTCGAAGCCGAGTGGGAACACGGCAAGGACGGCCCGGCGACCATCACGCAGGCCGAATTCGACCGCGTCGCCGCGCATTTCACCGCCCCCGCCTACGACACCGTCGGCGCCGTCGACCTGCCGCAGGACAAGGCCTTCCAGCGCTGGCTGGAGCGCAACACCCACGCCCACAAGGTGCCCGGCTACGCCGCCGTGACGCTATCGCTGAAGCAGCATGGCGTGCCGCCGGGCGACATCACCTCGGATCAGATGGAAGCAGTCGCCGACCTGGCCGACCGCTACAGCTTCGGCGAGCTGCGCATCAGCCACGAGCAGAACATCATCCTCGCCGACGTCAAGCAGTCCGACCTGCACGAGATGTGGCAAAAGGCCAAGGCCGCCGGCCTGGCGACGCCCAACATCGGCCTCCTGACCGGCATCATCTGCTGCCCGGGCGGCGATTTCTGCGACCTCGCCAACGCCAAGTCGATCCCCATCGCCAACGCCATCCAGGCCCGCTTCGACGACCTCGACTACCTGTTCGACATCGGCGAGCTCGACCTCAACATCTCCGGCTGCATGAACGCCTGCGGCCACCACCACGTCGGCCACATCGGCGTTCTCGGCGTGGACAAGAACGACGCCGAGTTCTACCAGGTCACGCTGGGCGGCCGCCAGGGCAACGACGCGAAGCTCGGCAAGGTCATCGGCCCGTCGTTCTCGGCTGGTGAAATGCCGGACGTGATCGCCAAGATCATCGACGTCTATATCGAAAACCGCCAGGACGACGAACGCTTCCTCGATACCTTCGATCGCATCGGCATCGACCCGTTCAAGAACCGCGTCTATGAAGGTCGTGCCCACGGCAAGGCCAAGGTCGCACAACAGGAGGCCGCATGATGGCACAACTGATCAAGAACCATACGGCCCAGGCCGACAGCTGGCTGACCCTGGAGCTGGCCGAAGGCCAGAGCCCGGAAACAGTCTCCCTGCCCGCCGGTGACGTGATCTTCCCGCTCGCCGTGTGGCAGGCGCGCAAGGCCGAGATCATCTCCTGCCACAAGCGCATCGGCCTGCTGCTGCAACCGGATGAGCGGGTCGAGGATATCGCCGGCGATCTCGACTACTTCATCGTCATCGCCGTCAATTTCCCGAAATTCGTCGATGGCCGCGGCTATTCGACGGCCAGCCTGCTGCGCCAGCGCTACCACTACCAGGGCGAACTGCGCGCCGTCGGCGACGTGCTGCACGACCAGCTGTTCTTCATGCAGCGCGTCGGCTTCGACAGCTACGCGCTGAAGGAAGGCAAGGACGCGGTCTATGCGCTGACCGCCGGTTTCTCCCCGTTCAGCGATGGCTACCAGGCCTCGACCAGCCAGCCGCAACCCCATTTCCGCCGCCGCGCCTGATTTCAGCGAAGAAACGCCATGACCCCGAGCCTGCTCAACATCACCCCGGAACTGACCGCCAGCGTCGCCACCAAGACCGCCGCCGCCAAGGCCCTGCTCGGCGAAATCGCCGGCAACTGGTCGCCGGCCGCCTTCGCCAACAGCCTCGGCGCCGAGGACATGGTGCTGACCGACCTGATCGTCAAGGCCAAGCTGCCGATCGAGATCTTCAGCCTGGATACCGGCCGCCTGCCGCTGGAAACCTACGACCTGATGGCCGAGGTGCAGAAGCACTACAGCCTGAAGCTGAAGGTCTATTTCCCGCAGGCCGAGGAAGTCGAAAGTTTCGTGCGCAACCACGGCATCAATGCCTTCTACGAATCGGTGACGCTCAGGAAGGCCTGCTGCTACGCACGCAAGGTCGAGCCGCTGCGCCGCGCGCTGGCCGGCAAGCGCGCCTGGGTCACCGGCATGCGCGCCGAACAGGCGGCCACCCGCGGCAACCTGGCCGTGCGCGAATACGACGAAGGCAACGGCCTGGAGAAATTCAACCCACTCGCCGACTGGAGCGAGAAGGAAATCTGGACCTACATCAAGCAGAACGCCGTGCCCTACAACGCCTTGCACGACAAGTTCTACCCCAGCATCGGCTGCGCCCCCTGCACCCGCGCCATCTCGCTCGGCGAAGACATCCGCTCCGGCCGCTGGTGGTGGGAATCACCGGAATCGAAGGAATGTGGCCTACACGTGAAGGCGTGACATCCGAAGATCAGCGCAGGCCAATCCCGCACCAGCGGAGTTGAGGCCGGACACCGGCAACTAGTCGGCAAACCCGTAGCCGATCCGCAGCGCCCCCCAGTGCCGGCCCTGCACCCAGATCGGTGCCGAGACGTCCTTCATCAGCACGGTTGCACCGCCGCCAAGATCACGACGGTAAGTCTGCAGCAGGAAAGGCTCCTCGTTACGCGCCGCACGCAGGCCGGTGCGGTCGTTGAAGATGCGGCGGTTGCGGCTGACCGCTGCATTGCGCACCGGGTCAGCGCCCTGTGGCTGAGAGAAGGCGCGGTTGTGCGTCGGCAGGTAACCGTTGCGGTCAACCGCCGCGCAGAAGGTGACCAGCGGCGAGAGACGCAGCACGGTTTCCTGGACGGCCGGCAGCAAAGCATCGGTGAGCGGCACGAAGGCAGTCAGGAACTGCTGGGGATTGCTGCCCGGAATACCCTGATAGCGCTCGTCGAACAGTTCGCTGATGGCAATCTGCCCGTCGGCCAGCGCCTGCTCGAAGCGCCGCGAGATTTCCGTAGCGGCCCGCGTCGCAGCACGGATGAACGGACTGTCTTCGGTTTCGACACCGCTTTCGGCGAAGCGGGCAATGGCATCCTCACTGGTATCGAGCAGGCTGCCGGCCTCCTCGCGGATGGCTCCGATCAGTTGCAGCGATCGGGAAAACTCTTCGGCAAAGGTACTCAGACGGTCGACCGAACGGTCGCAGAGCGCCAGATTGTCGGCCGACTGATCGGCCGTCTGGCGCATCAGGTGTTCGACCTCGCCGAAGTGCGATTCGAAGGAATCGATGGCGGCACTGACCAGAGAGCGCGCATCGCCGGTATCGCCGGCCTCGCGTCCCTGGCCGATCTGCATTTCCAGATCCCGCACGCGTTCGCCGAGGTGATCGACGACGGTGGCGATCTCACGGCTGGAATCGGCCACCATCTGGGCCAGATCCTTGACGGCCTGGGCGACGACGCCGAAGCCGCGGCCGGCATCACCGGCACGTACCGCCTCGACGGAAGCATTGAAGGCGACGATGCGCGTCTGGAAGGCAATCTTGTTGATCACCTGCGAAGCATCTGAAACCTGGCGCAGGGTTGCCGACACATCGGCGATGGCCTTTTCGACACGGACGACCGAGTCCGCCAGGCCGCTCGCCCGGTCGAGGGCGGCGCGCACCGCACCGTGCGTCGTTTCGGCCTTGCTGACACCCAGCCGCGCCCGTTCGGCAATGCCGCGATTACCATCGATCATCTCACCGAGCGAACTGCGCACCTCGCCGAATACCCGCGTCGCCTGATCGGTCAGGACCCCGAGATCATCTGCCGAACCGGCAATACTGGCGGCACTGCGGCCGATGCCGGCCAGGCGGTGTGCCGATGCGGCCAGCAAGGCTTCGGCGTCGACATCCGGCGGACAGGAACTGACGGGAATGGGAACGGAATCAGCTTGCGGCTGGCCATGCATTGCGGGGTCTCCTCTCTTATTTTTTGGTAGGGCGGCTCCGCTTGACGGAGCACGGCCCGAGCCGCGACAGCATAGCCGATGTCGAGCGGAATTTTGCGATGAGGAAAGCCGCTGGGCATATCCCTTGCCTTTGCTGCACCGCAACAAAGTGATACTCTTCACCGACAATAATTTATTGGCGAGAACCAGCATGAGCGACATCGATCTGAAACGTTTCTTCCTCGAAAACGTGCCCCTCTTCGAGCACTTTCCGGCCGACCGTATCGAGGAAATCGTCCTCAAGTCCCGCCTCGCCACCTACGAGGGCAACGAGGCCATCCTCGAGACCGGCGACGAAGGCCACTGCATCGGTGTCATGATCACCGGCCACGCCGAGATCTCGCTGACCGACAACACCGGCACGCGTGCCGTGATCAGCCAGCTCGAAGCCGGCGACGTGTTCGGCGTCATGTCGCTGCTCACCGGCGACCGCATCGTCGCCGACGTCATCGCCGGCAACCGCTGCTTCGTGCTGATGATCCCGCAGGAGGTGTTCAACACGCATATCCTGACCAACCCCAAGGCGGTCGGCTACCTCTCCCGCCTGCTCGCCGAGCGCACGCGCGCCATGAGCAACGATCTGGCCGGCGCCCAGGCACGTGCCCTGGTCCGCTCGGAAGATCCCTACGCCCTGTCGCTGACCAGCAATACGCCGGGCAAGATCGTCTCGCTCAACATCGGCCTCAGCCAGATCCATTTCGGCATCTACGACACCGCCGAGAGCGGTGCCGACATCCACGGCATCATCGACAATGCCGACCAGCAGGTCGCCCGCATCACGGTGCGCGTCGGACCGCAGGTGCAGACCATGGAGCATGTGCCCTTCAAGCTCTCCGACCTGTTCAAGGTGATGGCCGAAGCGACCGCCCGGCTCGGTCCGGCCTTCACCTTCCATCCGGAAGACGTCACCGCCATCGGCCACCGCGTCGTGCATGGCGGCAACAAGTTCTCCAGCTCGGTCGTCATCACTCCGGCAGTGATCGCCGACATCGAGGAACTGGCCGTCTTCGCGCCGCTGCACAATCCGGTCAACGTCGCCGGCATCCGTGTCGCACTGAAGCAGTTCCCCAACGTGCCGCAGGTCGCCGTCTTCGACACCGCCTTCCACCAGACGCTGGCCCCCTACGCCTACCTCTACGGACTGCCCTACGACCTGTACAAGCAGCACGGCATCCGCCGCTACGGCTTCCATGGCACCTCGCACCGCTACGTGTCGCTGAAGGCGGCCGAAGTGCTGAAGCGGCCGCTCGGCGAGCTGGAAATCGTCTCCTGCCACCTCGGCATCGGCGCCTCGCTGTGCGCCATCGATCACGGCCGCTCGGTCGACACGACGATGGGCATGACGCCCACCGACGGCCTGATCATGCCCAGCCGCTCGGGCAGCATCGACCCGGCGGTGATGATTCACCTGATGGAACAGCACGGCATGTCGCCCGAACAACTGTCGGCGTTGATCAACACCGAGAGCGGCCTCAAGGGCATTTCCGGCATCTCCAACGACATCCACGAGATCGAGGCGGCGGCGGCCGACGGCCATCACCGCGCCCTGCTCGCCCACAAGGCCTTCTGCTACCAGGTGCGCAAGAACATCGGCGCCTACGTCGCGGCGATGGGCGGCATCGATGTCCTGGCCTTCACCGGCGACGTCGGCGAAACCAGCGCCACGGTGCGCAGCCTGGCCTGCCAGGGCCTCGGCTACATGGGCATCAAGCTCGATGAAGAAAAGAACCGCAACCTAGGCCGCTTCGGCTCGCATGCCGTGATCTCCGCCGACGATTCACCGGTAACCATCCTGGTCGTCACCAACGACGACGAGCGTCTGGTCGCCTGGGAGGCCCTGCGCGCCATCGAGCGCAACCAACTGCTGCTGGAGGCACGGGCCGAGGAAACACCGGCCATTCCGGTCGAAATTTCGGCACACCACGTGCATCTGTCGCAGGCCGACGTCGAAGCCCTGTTCGGCCCCGGCCACCAGCTGACGCCGATGCACGAGCTGTCGCAGCCCGGTCAGTTCGCCTGCGAGGAACAGGTGCATCTGGTGGGTCCCAAGGGCCGCATCGCCAAGGTCCGCGTGCTCGGCCCGACGCGCAAGGAAACCCAGGTCGAGATCGCGATGACAGAGCAGTTCAAGCTCGGCATCCAGCCGCCGATCCGCCAGTCCGGCGACCTCGCCGGGACGCCCGGCATCACGCTCGAAGGCCCCTACGGCAGCACCACCATCGAGCGCGGCGTGGTCTGTGCGCAGCGCCACATCCACATGGCACCGGAAGATGCCATGCGTTTCCGCGTCCGCGACAACTACGTCGTCCGCGTCCGCGTCGAGGGCGAGCGCGAACTGATCTTCGGCGACGTCGTCGTCCGCGTGAATCCGGCCTTCCGGCTGGCCATGCACATCGACACCGACGAGGGCAACGCCGGCAACATCCGCACCGGCATGCTCGGCTACATCGAGGAAATCCAGAGCCGCCACTGAGCTTTGCCCGGCGCCGGCGGCATGATGCAACCGGCGGCAAACCGCCCACCGGGCGGGCAGGCCGCTAGGAAGCCTGCTCGTCGCCTGCCGGCAACAGCCCGATCCCCTCGCAGACTGCCGCCAGTTCCGCTGCCAGGAGGTCGACCTCGGCAGCAAGAGCAGCGATTTCCTCCCCTTCCCGCAGGCGGTTGTTGAGACTGCTCGCCAGCTGGAACAGCCGGCGGATGGCCAGGGTTCCGGCGATACCCTTCAAGCCATGCACGATGCGTTCGGCCGTCTGACGATCCCCTTCCGCCAGGGCGCTGCGCAGGGCTGCCGGATCTCCGGCATGGCCGCTGGCGAACATGCGCAGCAGGCGGGCCAGGCGTTGCGGATTACCGCGCGTGACGACCAGTGCTCCGTCGAGATCAAGACCGTCGATCGTCGCCAGCTGCGGCAGCAGGTCCGCCCCCGCCGGCAGCCCGGCCACGGCGGCGGACGTTGCGGCGGCAGCCGCCGCCTGGGCATGAGGCAACCACTGCAGCAAGGTCGCATACAGGGCGTCCGGCT
>WBUO01000159.1 GCA_008933675.1 Dechloromonas sp. | reverse complement strand
GGCGACAACGTGGCGATGACGGTCAAGCTGATCGCTCCGATCGCCATGGAAGAAGGTCTGCGCTTCGCCATCCGCGAAGGCGGTCGTACCGTCGGCGCCGGCGTCGTTGCCAAGATCGTCGAGTAATCGGTAGTTCTTTCTGCAATCAAAGCGCTTCGGAATACCGAGGCGCTTTGATGTTTCTGCCGCAGGGGTGTAGCTCAATTGGTAGAGCAACGGTTTCCAAAACCGTAGGTCGGGGGTTCGATTCCCTCCGCCCCTGCCACTCTCTTTAAAGATCGCGAACGTCATGGCTGACAAGATCAAGTTTGCGCTGGCGCTGGTCATTCTGGCGGCCGGCGTGGCTGGTTTCTACCTGCTCTCCGAGCAGGCAATGATTTTGCGTGTCCTGGCGGTGCTCGTTGGGTTCGCGCTGGCTGCTGCGGTGGCTTGGAAGACCGAACCCGGGCAGCGCTTCTTTGTCTTTGCCAACGAAGCGGTAGTTGAGGCCAAGAAGGTCGTCTGGCCGACGCGGCGGGAAACCATGCAGATGACCGGTGCGGTCTTCGCGTTTGTCGTCGTGATGGCCCTGTTCCTGTATCTGACCGACAAGAGCCTGGAATGGGTCCTCTACGACCTGGTGCTAGGCTGGAAGAAATCATGAGCAAACGCTGGTACGTAGTACATGCCTACTCCGGCTTCGAGAAAAGTGTGATGCGCGCCATTCAGGAGCGCATCAACCGTCTTGAAATGCAGGACAAGTTCGGCCGCATCCTGGTGCCGGTCGAAGAGGTTGTTGAAATGAAGGGCGGCCAGAAGGCCATTTCCGAACGTAAGTTCTTCCCCGGCTATGTGCTGGTCGAAATGGAAATGGATGATGATTCCTGGCACTTGGTGAAGAACACGCCGAAGGTCACGGGCTTCGTCGGTGGAACCGCCACCAAACCGACGCCGATTTCCGAGAAGGAAGTCGACAAGATCATGCAGCAAATGCAGGAAGGGGTCGAAAAACCCCGTCCCAAGGTGCTGTTCGAGGCAGGTGAAGTCGTCCGCGTCAAGGAGGGTCCGTTTACCGACTTCCATGGCTCGGTCGAGGATGTCAATTACGAAAAAAACCGCCTGCGCGTGTCGGTGACCATCTTTGGTCGCGCCACGCCGGTCGAGCTGGAGTTCGGTCAGGTCGAAAAGGCCTGATCCTGTTTTCAAGGGCCAGCCGAAGGCCCTGTGTTTCGGCAAGAGGAGCGCCGGTAGTCGGCTGAGTCCGGTGAAGGCGCGCTACCACTCATCAATCAGGAGCAATTATGGCCAAGAAAATTGTTGGCTACATCAAGCTGCAAGTGCCGGCTGGCAAGGCAAACCCGTCGCCCCCGATCGGCCCCGCCCTCGGTCAGCGCGGTCTGAACATCATGGAATTCTGCAAGGCTTTCAATGCTCAGACGCAAGGCGTCGAGCCGGGCCTGCCGATTCCCGTCGTGATCACCGCCTTCGCGGACAAGTCCTTCACCTTCGTGATGAAGACCCCGCCGGCGACGATCCTGATCAAGAAGGCTGCTGGCATCAAGTCCGGTTCCGCCAAGCCGCACACCGACAAGGTTGGCAAGATCACTCGCGCCCAGGCTGAAGAAATCGCCAAGGCCAAGCAGCCCGACCTGACGGCTGCCGATCTGGAAGCTGCAGTCCGCACCATCGCCGGCTCCGCCCGCTCGATGGGCATCACGGTGGAGGGTCTGTAATCATGGCCAAGCTCACGAAAAAGCAAAAGGCACTGGCCGGCAAGATCGTCGCCCAGAAGCTGTATCCGGTTCAGGAAGCCCTGACCCTGGCCAAGGAAACCGCAACTGCCAAGTTCGACGAGTCGATCGACGTCGCTGTCAATCTTGGTGTTGATGCACGCAAGTCGGACCAGGTCGTCCGCGGCTCCGTCGTGCTGCCGGCCGGTACCGGCAAATCGGTGCGCGTCGCCGTCTTCGCTCAGGGTGAAAAGGCCGAAGCTGCCAAGGCTGCCGGTGCCGAAGTCGTCGGTTTCGACGATCTGGCTGCCGAAGTCAAGGCCGGCAACCTGAATTTCGATGTCGTCATCGCCACTCCGGACGCCATGAAGGACGTCGGCAAGCTCGGCCAGCTGCTCGGTCCGCGCGGCCTGATGCCGAACCCGAAGGTCGGTACCGTGACCATGGACGTCACCACCGCCGTCAAGAACGCCAAGGCCGGTCAGGTGCAGTACCGCACCGACAAGGCCGGTATCGTGCACGCCACGATCGGTCGCGCTTCCTTCACGGTTGAAAGCCTCGAACAGAACCTGAAGGCCCTGATCGATGCGCTGAACAAGGCCAAGCCGGCTTCTTCCAAGGGTCAGTACCTGCGGAAGGTTGCTGTGGCTGCCACCATGGGCCCCGGCGTTCGCGTCGACCAGACTACCCTGGTCGGCTAACAACAGTACTTTGGGACGTCGTTGGCTGCTCCGGCGGCCGACGGCGGATCGTCAAAGACCGCAGGCGCCCTGGCAACGGGGCTTAATCGCGAAAGCACCCTGCGCAGACGGTGTTCCCGAACAAGATTTTCTGCTGGCCGGCAACGGACAGCATAGCTTCTGGTTCAGGTCGCCGTAGGTGCGGCGGGAATGTTTCCCGTCGTGTTATGACTTGATAGGAGGAAAGACCCGTGGGTCTCAATCTGAACGACAAAAAAGCCGTCGTGGCTGAGGTGTCGGCACAAGTGGCCAACGCCCAGACGATCGCGATCGCCGAATACCGTGGCATTGAGGTCGGTGACCTCACCGTGCTGCGCAAGAAGGCTCGCGAGTCTGGCGTGTATCTGCGCGTGCTGAAGAACACCCTGGTGCGTCGCGCCGTGGAAGGCACCCCGTTTGCCGGCCTGGCCGAGCACATGGTTGGTCCGCTGATCTACAGCGTGTCCACCGACCCGGTGGCAGCGGCGAAGGTCCTCAACGACTTCGCCAAGACCAATGACAAGTTGGTTCTCAAGGCCGGTTCCTATGCCGGCAAGGTGCTCGACAAGGCCGGCGTGCAGGCTCTCGCCTCCGTCCCCAGCCGCGAAGAGCTGCTCTCCAAGCTGCTGTACGTCATGCAGGCTCCGGTCGCCGGCTTCGTCCGCGCGCTCGACGCCTTGGCCAAGCAGCGCGAAGAAGCTGCCGCTTGATCCCTACCGCATACGAACTGAATTTAGGAGTTTACTGAAATGGCAATTAGCAAAGAAGACATCCTGGAAGCCGTTGGCTCCCTGACCGTGATGGAACTGAATGACCTGGTCAAGGCATTCGAAGAGAAGTTCGGCGTTTCCGCCGCTGCCGTCGCCGTCGCCGGCCCGGCCGCCGGTGCTGGCGCTGCCGCTGCTGAAGAGCAGACCGAGTTCACCGTTGTCCTGGCTGCCGCCGGCGACAAGAAGGTCGAAGTCATCAAGGTCGTCCGTGCCGTTACCGGCCTGGGCCTGAAGGAAGCCAAGGACCTGGTCGACGGTGCGCCGAAGCCGGTCAAGGAAGGCATCGCCAAGGCTGATGCCGAAGCGCTCAAGAAGCAGCTGGAAGACGCTGGCGCCAAGGTCGAAGTCAAGTAATCGACGAACGGCGTACGGGCTGGCGGTTCACCCGCCAGCCCTTTTGTGCTTTGTACGACAACAGGTTTCACCAGGCCGAATAAACGAACTTGAATAACGCCAACCGGCAAACGCAAACGCAGCTTTCCTCATTCCCGCCAGGAAGGAGAGTGCGTTTGCGTTTGCCTGTTTCGACAGGTTTTACGTCTGATTTTATCCTCACGGAGTTACCATGACTTACTCCTTCACCGAGAAGAAACGCATCCGCAAGAGCTTCGCCAAACGCGCCAGCGTGCTTGACGTGCCCTTCCTGCTTGCGACCCAGCTCGAATCCTTTACCGCCTTCCTGCAGGCAGAAGTGCCGGCCGAGAAGCGCAAGAACGAAGGGCTGCAAGCTGCGTTTACCTCGATCTTCCCGATCGTTTCTCATTCCGGCAACGCCCGCCTCGAGTTCGTCAGCTACATGCTGGGCGAGCCGGCGTTCGATGTCACCGAGTGCCAGCAGCGCGGCCTGACCTTTGCCTCCTCGCTGCGCGCTCGCGTGCGCCTGGTGATCATGGATCGCGAAGCGCCGGACACCGTGAAGGAAGTCAAGGAGCAGGAAGTCTACATGGGCGAGATTCCGCTCATGACCACCAATGGCTCCTTCGTCATCAACGGCACCGAGCGGGTGATCGTCTCCCAGCTGCACCGTTCGCCGGGCGTCTTCTTTGAGCATGACCGGGGCAAGACCCACAGCTCCGGCAAGCTGCTGTTCTCGGCCCGCGTGATTCCCTACCGCGGCTCGTGGCTCGATTTCGAGTTCGATCCGAAGGACACGCTGTTCTTCCGTGTCGACCGTCGTCGCAAGATGCCGGTCACCACGCTGCTCAAGGCCATCGGCATGTCGGCCGAGGAAATCCTGGCCGAGTTCTTCGACTTCGATACCTTCATGCTGACCAAGGAGCATGTCGAATTCGCGCTGGTGCCTGAGCGCCTGCGCGGCGAAGTCGCCCGCTTCGATTTCGTTGCCCCGGACGGCAAGGTCATCGTTGCCAAGGACAAGCGCATCACGGCCAAGCACATTCGAGACATCGGTGCTGCCGGCCTGCAGCAGATCGCCGTACCGGAAGACTTCATCCTCGGTCGCGTCATCGCCCGCAACATCATCGACACGTCGACCGGTGAAGTCGTCGCCAATGCCAACGACGAAATCACCGAGACGCTGCTCGCCAAGCTGCGTGAAGCCGGTATCGCGACCGTTGAGACGCTGTACACCAACGAACTGGATCGCGGCGCTTTCATCTCCAACACACTGCGCGCCGACGAAACCGCCTCGCGCCAGGCTGCCCGCATTGCCATCTACCGAATGATGCGACCGGGCGAGCCGCCGACCGAAGAAGCCGTTGAAATCCTGTTCAACGGCCTGTTCTACTCCGACGAGCGCTACGATCTGTCCGGTGTTGGCCGGATGAAGTTCAACCGTCGTCTGGCCCGTCCTGACGTCATCGAATACAAGGTGCTGGTCAAGAGCCTCGCGTCGCGTGCCGAAGCGGCGCTGAAGAATCTTGCGGAAGGTTCCGGCTTCCCGCTGGCCGCCATTCAGGATCTGGTCAGCCTGCTGCCCTACGGTCCGCGCGCCCTGTGCGAAAACATGACCCAGACCGATGCCGAAGTACTGGCCGGAAAGATCAAGCCGCTGGGGGCCAATGTCGAAGTGCGCGAACAATTGACACTGTCGCCGCGCGACATCGTCGAAGTGATCAAGATCCTCGTCGAACTGCGCAACGGTCGCGGTGACATCGACGACATCGATCACCTCGGCAACCGTCGTGTCCGTTCGGTCGGCGAACTGGCAGAGAACCAGTTCCGTGCCGGTCTGGTGCGCGTTGAGCGTGCCGTCAAGGAACGCCTGAGCCAGGCCGAATCCGACAACCTGATGCCGCATGACCTGATCAACGCCAAGCCGATCAGCGCTGCGATCAAGGAGTTCTTCGGCTCCAGCCAGCTGTCGCAGTTCATGGACCAGACCAACCCGCTGTCGGAAATCACCCACAAGCGCCGCGTATCGGCCCTTGGACCGGGCGGTCTGACTCGCGAACGTGCCGGTTTCGAAGTGCGCGACGTGCATCCGACCCACTATGGTCGCGTCTGCCCGATCGAAACGCCGGAAGGTCCGAACATCGGCCTGATCAACTCGCTGGCCCTGTTCGCCCGGGTCAACAGCTACGGCTTCATCGAGACCGCCTACCGCAAGGTGAACGACGGTCAGGTGACCAATGAAATCGAATACCTGTCGGCCATCGAAGAAGGCAACTACGTCGTCGCCCAGGCCAATGCCGCGCTCGACGAGAATAACCGCCTCTCCGACGATCTGGTGACCTGCCGTGAAAAGGGTGAAACCATCCTCGCCGAACCGGGCCGTGTCCAGTACATGGACGTCGCCCCGGGTCAGATCGTTTCCGTCGCCGCCTCGCTGATCCCGTTCCTCGAGCACGACGATGCGAACCGTGCGCTGATGGGCGCCAACATGCAACGTCAGGCTGTTCCCTGCCTGCGTCCGGAAAAGCCGCTGGTCGGTACCGGCATCGAGCGCACCGTCGCCGTCGACTCGGGTACTGCCGTCGTCGCCCTGCGTGGCGGCAAGGTCGACTATGTCGATGCCGGTCGCGTCGTGGTCCGTGTCAATGACGACGAAACCATCGCCGGTGAAGTCGGTGTTGATATCTACAATCTGGTCAAGTACACCCGTTCCAACCAGAACACCAACATCAACCAGCGGCCGATGGTCAAGGTTGGCGACGTGATCGCCAAGGGCGACGTGGTCGCCGATGGTGCCTCCACCGACAAGGGCGAACTGGCGCTCGGTCAGAACATGCTGATCGCCTTCATGCCATGGAACGGCTACAACTTCGAAGACTCGATCCTGATCTCCGAGCGCGTCGTTGCCGAAGACCGCTACACCTCGATCCACATTGAGGAACTGACGGTCGTCGCCCGCGACACCAAGCTCGGACCTGAAGAAATCACCCGCGATATCGCCTCCCTCGGCGAAGCCCAGCTGTCCCGTCTGGACGATTCCGGCATCGTGTACATCGGTGCCGAAGTCGAAGCCGGCGACGTGCTGGTCGGCAAGGTCACGCCCAAGGGCGAAACCCAGCTGACGCCGGAAGAGAAGCTGCTGCGCGCCATCTTCGGCGAGAAGGCTTCCGACGTGAAGGATACCTCGTTGCGCGTGCCGTCCGGCATCGCCGGCACGGTCATCGACGTCCAGGTGTTCACCCGCGAAGGCATCGAACGCGACAAGCGCGCCCAGTCGATCATCGATGAGCACCTGCGTCACTACAAGCTCGACCTCGCCGACCAGATGCGCATCGTCGAACGCGACGCCTTCGAGCGCGTCGGCCGCCTGATTCTCGGCAAGAAGGCCAACGGCGGTCCGAAGAAGCTGGCCAAGGGCTCGACCATCGATCAGTCTTACCTGGACAGCATGGATCCGCACCACTGGTTCGACATCCGCCTGGCGGAAGACGACATCGCGCTGCAGCTGGAACAAGTCAAGGACGGCCTGGAACAGGCACGCAAGGACTTCGACGTGGCTTTCGAAGCCAAGCGCAAGAAGCTGACGCAAGGCGACGAACTGCCGCCGGGCGTGCAGAAGATGGTCAAGGTCTACGTTGCCGTCAAGCGTCGCCTGCAGCCGGGCGACAAGATGGCCGGCCGTCACGGTAACAAGGGCGTCGTGTCGCTGATCCTGCCGGTCGAGGACATGCCGCACATGGCCGATGGCCGGCCGGTCGATATCGTCCTGAACCCGCTCGGCGTGCCGTCGCGGATGAACGTCGGTCAGATTCTCGAAGTGCACCTCGGCCTCGCCGCCAAGGGCCTCGGTTACAAGATCGGCGACATGTTGCGTGCCCAGGCCAGCGTCAAGGAAGTGCGCGGTTTCCTGGATACGGTTTACAACTCCAGCGGCAAGTCCGAGAACCTCGACGAGTTGAACGATGTCGAAGTGATGGAAATGGCCCAGAACCTGACCAGCGGCGTGCCGTTCGCGACGCCGGTGTTCGATGGTGCCAAGGAAGAGGAAATCAAGGCGATGCTGGCGCTGGCCGGGATGCCCTCGTCTGGCCAGATGACCCTGTTCGATGGCCGCACCGGCGAACCGTTCGAGCGTCCGGTGACCGTCGGCTACATGCATTACCTGAAGCTGCACCACCTCGTTGATGACAAGATGCACGCCCGTTCGACTGGTCCCTATTCCCTGGTTACCCAGCAGCCGCTGGGCGGCAAGGCGCAGTTCGGCGGCCAGCGTTTTGGTGAAATGGAAGTGTGGGCACTGGAGGCCTATGGCGCTTCCTACGTGCTGCAGGAAATGCTGACCGTCAAGTCCGATGACGTGAATGGCCGTACGAAGGTGTACGAGAACATCGTCAAGGGCGAGCACAAGATCGATGCCGGCATGCCGGAATCCTTCAACGTGCTGGTCAAGGAAATCCGTTCGCTGGCGATCGACATCGATCTGGAACGTTACTGATTAGGGCTCAGGAGTTAAACGATGAAAGCATTGCTCGACCTGTTCAAGCAGGTAACCGCCGAAGAAGAATTCGACGCGATTACCATTGGCCTCGCTTCGCCTGAGAAGATCCGTTCCTGGTCCTACGGTGAAGTCAAGAAGCCGGAAACCATCAACTACCGGACTTTCAAGCCGGAGCGCGATGGCCTGTTCTGTGCCAAGATTTTTGGTCCGATCAAGGACTACGAGTGCCTGTGCGGCAAGTACAAGCGCCTGAAGCACCGCGGCGTGATCTGTGAAAAGTGCGGCGTCGAAGTCACGCTCGCCAAGGTTCGTCGCGACCGCATGGGTCACATCGAGCTGGCCTCGCCGACCGCCCACATCTGGTTCCTGAAGTCCCTGCCGTCGCGTCTGGGCATGGTGCTCGACATGACGCTGCGCGATATCGAACGCGTGTTGTATTTCGAAGCCTATGTCGTCACCGACCCGGGCATGGTGTCGAACCTGCAACGGGCCCAGCTGCTGACTGAAGAACAGTACCTGGAGATGATGGAAGAGCACGGTGACGAATTCACCGCCTACATGGGCGCTGAAGGCATTCGCGAACTGTTGCGCAATCTTGATCTCAACAGCGAAGTCGAATCGCTGCGTGCCGAACTCGAAGTCACTGGCTCGGAAGCCAAGAACAAGAAACTGGCCAAGCGTCTGAAGATTCTCGAAGGCTTCCAGAAGTCCGGCATCAAGCCGGACTGGATGATTCTTGAAGTGCTGCCGGTGCTGCCTCCGGACTTGCGCCCGCTGGTGCCGCTGGACGGCGGTCGTTTCGCGACCTCCGACCTGAACGACCTCTATCGTCGCGTCATCAACCGCAACAACCGTCTGAAGCGCCTGCTCGAGCTGAAGGCCCCGGAAATCATCGTCCGTAACGAAAAGCGTATGTTGCAGGAGTCGGTCGACTCCCTTCTCGACAACGGCCGTCGCGGCAAGGCGATGACCGGCGCCAACAAGCGTCCGCTGAAGTCGCTGGCCGACATGATCAAGGGCAAGGGCGGTCGTTTCCGTCAGAACCTGCTCGGCAAGCGCGTCGACTATTCGGGCCGTTCCGTCATCGTGGTCGGTCCGCAGCTCAAGCTGCACCAGTGCGGCCTGCCCAAGCTGATGGCGCTCGAACTGTTCAAGCCTTTCAACTTCCACAAGCTGGAAG
>WBUO01000158.1 GCA_008933675.1 Dechloromonas sp. | reverse complement strand
GGTTGTAGTAGCCGGCAAGCTGGTAAGTGAAATTGGCGCTGGCCCCCTTGATGCCGAGTTCGAATTGATTGGCCTTTTCGGCTTCCACTTCCGGACTGCCGGCATAGTTGTAGCCGTCGCCGCGCAGGCCCGACTCGTAGCGCTCGCGCATGCCCGGAGCGCGGAAGGCGCGGGCGACGCTGGCGTAGGGACGAATCAGCGGCGCGGCTTCGTAGATGGCACCGAGACTGCCGGAGAAGGCGTTGTCCTTGTTGGCCAGGCCGCTCAGGCGGGTTCCGTTGTTCATGCTTTCGGCGTCGCTTTTCACCGAGTCGTAACGCAAGCCGGCAAGCAGATTCAGTTTGCCGAAACGCATGTCGTCCTGGATATGGGCGCCAATCGCCGTGATCCTGGCGTGCTGGAAGGGATTGTTCGAGGCGAAGGTCGTGAAGGTCGGCGCGCCTGCCATCCAGCGGTCGGGATTGCCGGTCATCTCCCAGGCATTGATGCCGAAGGACAGCAGATGTTGCGGATGGACGAGCCAGTCGGCCTTGATGTCGGCGCCGTCGGTCTGGAAGGTCACCTGGTTGGTGACGATGTCATGCGCCAGCCAGTTGGCGTAGGAATAGATCTGGCGCTCCATCTCCTGGCGATAGACCCGCACATCCACGTTCAGTGGCGCTTCGCCGCTGCCGTTGCGGCTGTAGCCGATTTCGTAGAGCCGTCGTTCCTGTTCCGGCGAGTGGATGGTGGTGCTGCGCATCGCCGGATTGGTCGGATGCGGCCGGGTCGAGCCCGGATACCAGACATCCTCGTCCCTGTGCAGTTGCGCCGAGACACGCAGTTGCTGCTGGCTGTCGAGCCGGAAGCGGTACTGACCGATGAAGGCGTCGGAATCGTAGCCGGTGCGGGCGACTTTACCCTGCGGCGAATCGTAGTCGTCGATGCGGGCCAGCGAGGCGCCGAGCATAAGCGCGTGGTCGCCCTGGCTGGCGTTCACCAGCGCCGTACCGCGCCAGCCTTCGCTGGCGCTGTCGTAGCTGGCGCCGGCCTTGAGGCCGATGCCGGGGGTGAATTTCGCCTGCGGCATCAACACGTTGATCGCGCCGCCGAGCGCGCCGGTACCGTAAAGCACCGAGGCGCCGCCCTTGACCACCTCGACGCGCTCGGCCAGGCCGAGGGTCATGAACGAGGCAACGGCGCCGGCCGGCTGCGCCGAATTGAAGCGCATGCCGTCCACCAGCAGCACCGTGCTTTCCTTGCCAAGACCGCGGATCACCGGGTTCTGGCCCTGCGCGCTGTCGTTCGCGACGGCGATGCCCGGCTCGCCGCGCAAGGCGTCGCCGACGTTGGCGGCGCCGCGTCGGGCGATTTCATCGCGATCGAGGGTTGCGGTGCTGAGCGGTGTTTCGATGTCGGCCGAGGAATATCCCTTGGCCGTGACATTGACGGCGGATAGCGCAGTCTCCTCGGTGCCGTGGGCCGGATAGGCGAGGATGATGACAAGGGCGAAGAGCGAGAGGCGAGGCAGGTCCATGAGCAACTCCAGTGGTGGGGCTGGCTGGCATGGAGCTGGCTTGCCGGTGAAGGATCAGCGGCAATCTTAGCCAATAAGAATCATTCGCAATTTGATATTTCTTAAAACCGGAAAACTGCCGCGCTTTTCCCCGACAGGATGGCGCCGGAGCGGCATATTCGTATGGCTGAAGCGGGCCGGTGGGCGCCGCCTGGGGAAATCGTTCAACGCCAAGGCGTCAGTCTGCCGGGAGGCCTGTGGTATCGCCGACGACAACGTGACCAGATACCGACGGCGTTGCCTTTACCGGCGCGCCATACACGGTGCCTGGCGGTGCTGGAAGGAAGGTGGAGGGCGCCGGCGTGTGATCGGCGCCCTCCACGGAGCAGACGGGGTCAGCGATCTGCTCCGGACTGCCCGGTTCTTGACGTCATTTCGTCAAGATCAGTTTGTCCTGCCGTGTGATGCGCAAGCGGTAGGCGCTCCCGCTGTGCGTGATGCAGATTTCGTTGGCATCGCCGAACAGGGCCTTGCTCGAGATCCGCTTGTCGGCGGGGTCGGCGATCGCTCCTTCGCCAGTCTTGTCCCGCTTCAGGGACAAGGTGCCGCGCGACGTGTGAGCATGCAGGAAGGGGATACGCAGAGTCTGATTCGAATGATCCATGATGCGCTCCAGCGATGGGTGGGTTACATGCGGGTTGCGTAGTATTCGACGATGCGTTGCAGGTCGAGCGGGAAGGGCGCCGAGTCGCCGTCCGGCAGGTGCGTCAGCCGGGCGGTCTGGGTTTCACCATCGAGGCTGATCCATTCCGGGCGTTCCAGTGCCGGATCCTCGAGCGTCGCGCGGACCAGGTCGATCTTGCGGCCAGCTTCGCTCGGGCCGAAGGCGTCGCCGATACGCAGGCGGATCGACGGAATCGTCACCCGTTTGCCGTTGAGCAGGAAATGGCCGTGGCTGACCAGCTGGCGGGCGGCCGGGATGGTCGGCGCGAAGCCGGCACGGAAGACCATGTTGTCGAGGCGACGCTCGAGCAGTTCGACCAGTTTGGCGCCGGTGGCACCGCGATGCTTCTTCGCGTCGGCGACGGTGCGGCGCAGCTGGCGTTCGCTCAGGCCGTAGTTGTAGCGGAGCTTCTGCTTCTCCATCAGCTGCAGGCCGAATTCGGACTTGCGGGCCGCGATCTTGCGCGCGCCGTGCTGGCCGGGCGGCTGGCTGCGTTCCTGCATGGACTTGCGCGAAAGGCCGGGCAGATCGACGCCGAGGGCGCGCAGGACTTTGAGGCGGGGACCGGTATAGCGGGACATGAATCTCTCTCTTTGCGTTTCAGTGGGTTTGCCAGCCCGGGCCGGTCAACGGGTAGGCGTCGACGGGAACCGAGGCTGGATGGCAATGCACGGCTTCCCAGCCGCCAAGGACTTCCTGCAAGGTATTCCGGAGATAGGGATTGAGGTCGTCGCTGGCAGCGACGCAGCGCAGATGCGCCCGCAATGCCTCGGTCTTGTGGTGCGTGGCGCCGCGCAAGGCGGACGACGACAACAAGTGAATGACGGCAGCCAGCCGAAGTTCCAGGGGCATCTCAGCGTGTTCCACGATTTACTCCAGTCGTTTCCAGGAAACTGGCTGGCTCGCTGGAATGACAGCTGGCTGGCTAATGAATGCGAATTATTCGCAACAAAAAATGCACTGTCAAGCGTTACATGCCATTCGGAAACCGCGCCTCCGGATTGCGTGGCTTGGCTGAGCGGCTCGCGGGCAAGGCCCCGTGCGGGGTGACGATGCCGGATCCGGCGCGCCGGCCGGGTGCCGGGCCCGCCCCTGGCCGATGTCGTCGCCCGGTGAGTTATGAGGCCGAAACGGCACGTGCCGGCCAGACGGACTACTAGATATGGTGATCAACTATTTCATTCTGACTACCCGTAGTAAGTATTTTCTTGACACGCCTTGGCCTGGAAAACTAGACTGCGCGGCGTTGATGGTTCCCCGCAAGGGGATTAAAACGGGAATCCGGTGACGAGTCCGATGACTCGAATCCCGGGGCTGCCCCCGCAACTGTAATCGGCGAGCGCTTCGCCAATCTGGCCACTGGTTTGTACCGGGAAGGCGGACGAAGCGCGTCGAGCCGAGAGCCAGGAGACCTGCCGCAACGTCCTTCCAACCAACGATGGGGCGGGGTGTCCCTGGCGAAAGGTGTTTGCGTGACCGCATTCCTGTTCGTTCGTGATCGTCGACTGCAACCGGCCGTGGCCGGTGTGCGTCCGTTCGCGCGCGGCGCACGCCGGCTTTGCTCCTCCCCCCGATCCGGAGCAACGCCGTGTCCTCGAACGTCCTAGCCAGCCTCTCCGATTTCTCGGCCCACAGCACGGCCGCCCTGCAAGTCATCCGTCGCAACGGTGCTGTCGTCGAATTTCATCCCGAGAAGATCTCGGTCGCCCTGACCAAGGCCTTCCTCGCCGTCGAAGGCAGCCAGAGTGCGGTGTCGTCGCGGGTACGCGAGATTGTCGCGCGGCTGACCGAGACGGTCGTCCGTTCGCTGACGAGACGCCTGCCGGACGGCGGCACCGTGCATATCGAGGACATCCAGGATCAGGTCGAACTGGCGCTGATGCGTTCCGGCGAGCACGACGTTGCCCGTGCCTATGTGCTCTACCGCGAGCGGCGCGCCGCCGAGCGTGGCGCGCTGGCGGAAGTGCAGGGCGTGCCCCAGCTGCATGTCCATGTTGATGGCGAGCGTCGACCACTCGATGTGACGGCCTTGCTGCGGCGCTGCGAAATTGCCTGCGCCGGGCTGGGAGACAAGGTTTCGGCACGGCTGATCCTGGACCATGCCGTGAAGAATCTCTACGACGGTGTCGCCATGGCCGATGTCAGGCAGGCGCTGATTCTTGCGGCGCGCACGCTGATCGAACGCGAGCCGGGCTACGACTACGCAACCGCCCGTCTGTTGCTGGCTGCGCTCATCGAAGAGGCGGTCGGCAGCGAAGCGGCAGCGGACGTTGCGACCATCGACACAATGGCCGGCGCCAGTATCGAGGCCGGTTATTTCGACACCTTCATCCGCCGTGGCATCGCCGCCGAACTGCTCGACCCGCGCCTCGCCGATTACGACCTCGAGCGCCTGGCTGCCGCGCTGAAGCCCGGGCGCAACCAGCTGTTCGGCTACCTCGGCCTGCAAACGCTGTACGACCGCTATTTCCTGCACATCGACGGCCGCCGTATCGAGACGCCGCAGCTTTTCTTCATGCGCGTGGCGATGGGCCTGGCGCTCAATGAAATCGACCGCGAGACGCACGCCATCGCGTTCTACGACCTGATTTCCAGCTTCGATTTCATGTGCTCGACGCCGACCCTGTTCAACAGCGGCACGCTGCATTCGCAACTGTCGTCCTGCTACCTGACCACGGTGGCCGACGACCTCGACGGTATCTACCAGTCGATCAAGGAAAACGCCCTGTTGCAGAAGTACGCCGGCGGGCTGGGCAACGACTGGACGCCGGTGCGCGCGCTGGGCAGCCGGATCAAGGGCACCAACGGCCAGAGCCAGGGCGTCATTCCCTTTTTGAAGGTGGTCAACGACACGGCGGTTGCCGTGAATCAGGGCGGCAAGCGCAAGGGTGCCGTCTGCGCCTACCTCGAAACCTGGCACCTCGACATCGAGGAGTTCCTCGAACTGCGCAAGAACACCGGCGACGAGCGCCGCCGCACGCACGACATGAACACCGCCAACTGGATTCCCGACCTGTTCATGCAGCGGGTGATCGCCGGCGGCGAGTGGACGCTGTTCTCGCCGGTCGATACGCCGGACCTGCACGAGAAATCCGGCCGCGCCTTTGTCGAGACCTATGAAGCCTACGAAGCCAAGGCCGCCGCCGGTCAGATGAAGCTGCATAAGAAGATTCCCGCCGTGCAGCTGTGGCGCAAGATGCTGACCATGCTGTTCGAGACCGGGCACCCGTGGATCACCTTCAAGGACGCCTGCAACCTGCGCTCGCCGCAGCAGCACGTCGGTGTCGTCCATTCGAGCAACCTGTGCACCGAGATCACGCTGAACACCTCGGATTCGGAAACGGCGGTGTGCAACCTCGGCTCGGTCAATCTGCTGGCCCACCTCAAGGATGGTGCGCTGGATCAGGAAAAGCTGGCGCGCACCGTGAGCACCGCCATGCGCATGCTCGACAACGTCGTCGACATCAACTTCTACGCCACGCCGAAAGCGCGCAACGCCAACCTGCGCCACCGCCCGGTCGGCATGGGTATCATGGGTTTTGCCGATTGCCTGTACCAGTTGGGCATTGCCTACGCCTCGCCGGAAGCCGTCGAATTCGCCGACCTCAGCATGGAAGCTGTCTGCTACCAGGCTTACTGGGCGTCGACCGAACTGGCCCAGGAGCGCGGCCGTTACTCCAGCTTCACCGGCAGCCTGTGGGATCGCGGCATCCTGCCGCACGAAAGCATCGCGCTGCTCGAAGCCGGGCGCGGCGAGGCGGTCGAGCTCAATCGTGACAGCCGTCTCGACTGGGACGCGCTCAAGCAGCGCATCGCCCGCCACGGCATGCGCAACTCCAACTGCGTCGCCATCGCGCCGACCGCGACCATCTCCAACATCGTCGGCGTCTCCGCCAGCATCGAGCCGGCCTACCAGAACCTCTACGTCAAATCCAACCTGTCCGGCGAATTCACCGTGGTCAACGAGGCGCTGGTGCGTGACCTCAAGGCGCTCGACCTGTGGGACGAAGTGATGGTTGCCGACCTCAAGTACTTCGACGGCTCGCTCGCCCGCATCGACCGTGTGCCCGACGAGCTGAAAGCGCGCTACGCCACCGCCTTCGAGATCGACCCGGTGTGGCTGATCGAAGCCGCGGCGCGGCGCCAGAAATGGATCGACCAGGCGCAATCGCTCAACCTCTACCTGGCGCTGCCGTCGGGCAAGAAACTCGACGAAATCTACAAGCTGGCCTGGAAGCGCGGTCTGAAGACCACTTACTACCTGCGCACCCTCGGTGCCAGCCAGGCGGAAAAAGCCGGCGGGCGCGACGATGCCGTGGTGCAGGAAGAAGCGCCGAAGTTCTGTGCCATCGACAATCCCGAATGCGAGGCGTGCCAATGAAGCGCACCGAAGTAAATCGAGGGGTTGCGGCGCAGGCTAACCCGGCGTGCCGGGTTAAGCGAGCAACTGCGAGCGGCCGTAGCCACAACCCCGAGTGTGAGGCGTGCCAATGAAGCCGGTTATGCGGATTCGTGAGCGGGGCGCCAGGAGACACGACCCCGGACGGAACGCTGCCCATGCGCTGTCCATGAATTCCCTCCCTTAAACCCTCGAGAAGAATATGAAGAATACGCCGTTTCCACTGACAACAATCGCGGCTGTCCTCGCCGCCAGCTTTTCCGGTGTTGTCCTTGCCGCCGACGAGATCGTCAACCTGTCCCCGGTAATCGTCAGTGCTGCCCGCGTCGAGCAAAGCACCCTGGAGGCTCCGGCCAATGTCAGCGTTGTCACCAGCGACGCCATCGAAGCCAGCGGCGCAGTCAGGGTTGCCGACGCCCTGACGGCAAAGGTGCCCAGTCTCTTCCTGCGGGGCGGTACCGGGAATTCATCACGATTGAACAGCACCCCGGTCGTTTCCATGCGCGGTCAATACAATCGCGTCCTCATGATGGTCGATGGCCTGAGCCTTGCCGATGGCAGCAACGGCGGTCCGGCCAGTCTGCTCGGCCTCAATCCGGGGGACGTCGAGCAGATCGAGATCGTTCCCGGGGTCGCCTCGGCGCTCTATGGCAGCAATGCGGTGGGTGGCGTGGTCAACGTGATCACCAAGATGCCGACGAAGCAGGAAATCACGGCGCGCTACAGCCGCGGTTTCGGCGACAACGAACGCACTGCCTTCGAAGCCGCCTACCGCAACCGCTGGGAGAACGGCCTTGCCCTCTCGCTGAGTGCCGGCTACGAGGAAATGGCGGGTTTCGAGGAGAACGAACTGGTGGTGCTGCCGGTCGGCACGACGGGCAGTGGCGTCAATGCGCTGAAGGGTGGCAAGCCAACCACCACGAATACCGGAGCCCCGGCTTATATCGTCGGCGACAAGGGCGCGACTCCCGCGCATCAGGGGTTTTTCAATGCAAAGCTCTATTACGCCCTCGATGCGCGCTCGCGTTTCTTCGCCGGGTTTTCGCGTACGGAGGGCAAGCAGGGGTATGAGGACTTCAATGTCTACGTCACCCGGAATGGGAAGAGGCCTGATTTCCCGCTGACCAATACCTCGATCAACGGCGATCGGCTGGGCACCCTCAATCAGACAAGCTTCTGGAACTCCAGCAACCCCAACCGGCGCGAAGAAAACCGTTTCACCGCCGGATACGACGGCAAGCTGGGCGAATCCTACGACCTGAAGGTCAATCTGGGGTATTTCGACCGCAAATCCTCGTTCGTCAGCTCGGGTACCGGAGCGACCTTCGACGGCGGCCCGGGAACGATGACCAGTGCGCCCAACATCACCTTCGACGGCAGCGCGCAGATCGGCACGAATCTCGGCGACAAACACTATCTGCTGGCGGGCGTGGCGACCTTCCGCAACGATCTGGATCGCAAGGTCTACGTCGTTTCCGACTGGCGGCATCCGGACGACAGCAGGACCGGTGCCGTCAATGACGAGAACGAAGGGCGAAGCCGGACCAATGCCCTGTTCGTCCAGGACCAGTATTTCGTCACGGATGCCCTGACCCTGTATCTGGGTGGCCGTTACGACAAATGGACGACGCGTGGCGAGTCGACCAAGCGTACCGGTACCCCGCTCGGCACGGTGGTGACGCCCGAGCGTTCCGAAACGGCGTTCTCTCCCAAGCTCGCAGCGGTCTTTCGCCTGAACCAGAGCCTTTCGCTGCGTGGCTCTGTGGGCAAGGCATTCCGCGCACCGTCCAACTTCGAGCTCTACAGCAGCCCGAACAAGAGCGGCAGTCGCCTGTTGATTGCCGATCCGGATGTCGGTCCGGAAAAGGCCTTGTCTTGGGATGTCGGGATCGAGCAGGCCTTGCCGGGGCAGGGGGTCGTCAAGGCCGCCTATTACGACACCCGGCTCACCGACATGATCTACCGGAAAACCCGTGCCCATACGGGAGGCATGGTGGGCGTCACGACCGATGCGATCCTCACCAATGCCGGCGAAGCCCGTATCAAGGGGGTCGAGCTGAGCGCCGAGACGCCCTTGTTTTCCTGGTTGCGCGGTTCGGCAAGCTATACCTATACGGATGGCAGGATCACCAGGGATGAGAGCAATACAGGTCTGCAGGACAAGGTCCTGCGCTTCGTGCCGAAGAACATGGCGGCGCTGGGCCTCGATGCGCAGTGGCAGCAATGGCGGGCCGTGCTGACGGCAACCTATACCGGCAAGCAGTTCGGCCAGGAAGACAACAGCGATACCGTCGGCGACGTTTACGGGGGCTACGGAAGGTTCTGGCTGGCCAACCTGAATGTCAGCTATCAGATCGACAGGCATCTCAAGGCGACGGTCCGTGTCTACAACCTGTTCGACAAGACCTACTACGAGTTCTACCAGATGCCGGGGCGCAATGCGGCGATCGAGCTGAGCGCCAGCTTCTGAGTGCGTCGGGGAGAATAGGGTGACGGAGTGGCGATGGAGGGCTGCTCCACCATACCGGAAGCCGTTGGTGCCACGCCGGAAGAGGAGCGGCGCTTTGCTGCTGGCGCAAAGCCCCCGATACACGGCATTGTTCGGTTTTTTGCTGCCCGTGGC
>WBUO01000157.1 GCA_008933675.1 Dechloromonas sp. | reverse complement strand
TCCGAACGGGGATGCCGAGACAAGGCTGTGGGCGCTCGACGGCCTCGTCTTCAATGATCTGCGCGAGGGAGATTATGAGGCCGGCCGGGAGCGGGTCGACGAGATGGAATCGCTGCTGAGGGCGAACGAGCTCGGCGACGAGGAATGGATGGCTTGGGGCATGAAGCGGATGTTGCTTTTGTCCGAGCTCGGCGACATCGGTGGCGTCCGGGCCATGCTTGACCAAGTTGCGGATCGACTTCCCGACCAGCCCGAACATCTGCGCGTGTTTCGCTACAATCGCGCTCTTGCCCTGTTCAAGCTTGGCGACAACGATACAGCTGTAAGTGAGGCACTCGCCCTCATCGACGAATATTATCGGGAGTTCGGGATCAGGCCCGACGATGTGGTGGGACGGAACGCCCCCCAAATTCGGGAGCTTCTTCCCAAAGACGAAGATCTCACCGATCGGCTGAAGCACCTTGCAGACAGTCACGATCTTTTCGCGCAGGCCTTGGGCCGGAAGAGCCAGCGATCTACTCTCGCACGCATCCATGCGATGAAGTTCTACGAACTGTCGCAATCCTACCAGTCATTCGTCCGGGTTGGTCTCGATCTTGTCGAAGAGCTGGTCTGGGTGAACGACTTCATAAGCGCCCGCGAGGCTTTCGAACGGAACATCTTCCCCATCTTGCAAGGCGCGGGCCTCGCGGGGCCCGTTCTCGAAGCTCGCGCTCTATATGCGGTGGTTCTTGCGTACTGCGGCGACCATGATGCGGCGGCGAACGAGGTCGAGCGGCTGCTGCCGTTCGAGGATGCGATGGATCCGAACCATCGCACGGCATTCCAGGAGCAGAAGGCCATTATTCGCGAGGTTCGGCGCAAAGGCGGTCCCCCGCAGCGACAGGTTGTGATTCCTGCCCCTTTGCAGACGCTGTTCGATCAGCGTCGCGGTGCCCCCAGGGAGGTTGAGCCGAGGAAAAAGGTCGGCCGCAACGAAAAATGTCCCTGCGGTTCTGGCAAGAAATTCAAAATCTGCCACGGGCGGTGATCGCGAGCGGCTAGAGGCGGTCGTAGATGGAGTTCGGCAGAAATTTCATCAGGGCCGCGACGAGCCTCCAGCGTTTGGTGACATAGGCATGAGATTTGCGGGCGCAAATGGCGCCGTAAATCTGCTTTGCTGCCTTTTCAGGCGACGCAACCCAGAAGAGTCCATCGCCCTTCGCCATCGCGGTGTTGACGAAGCCGGGCCGCACGTCGGTCGTTGCAATCGGCAAGCCGCGGCGGGCAACGTTGTGGCGTAACCCTTCCATATAATTGGAAACGAAGGCCTTAGACGCGTTGTAGGCTGGCGCGTCGCCGCCGCCGCGTAATGCCGCGATCGACGAAATGGCAACCAGATGCCCCGTGCCTTGAGCGAGGAAGTCCTGCATGCCGATATTGGCCGCGGCCGCGAACCCCTCCACGTTCACCGTGATCGTCTCGCGTTCCGCCTCCCAGCCAAGATCGGCATTTATGTGGCCGACCCCGGCACTGATCACCAGTAAGTCGAGCCCGCCAAGCCGCTCGATCAAAGCGGCGAGCCCGCGTTGCATCGCGTTCGTGTCGGCCACGTCGAATGCCTCGTAGATTATCGAACCGGAAGAATTGCCAGCGAGATCGGCGAGCAGGTCGCGGCGCCGACCGGTGACGCCAACCGAGTAGCCATGACGCGAGAGCAGCATCGCCAGCTCTCGGCCGATCCCCGAACTCGCGCCGACTATGATCGCTCTGTTCACAGTCAAGCTCCTGGAATGCGCTGGAACATGACTGCGATCAAAGCCTTCGTCATCAGATTTCGAAGACCCTGAGGAAGTCGGCCATAATTTCCGCGGCATGTCGCTGCCGCAAGATCCGGGCGTTCAGCAGATCGGGGTCGGCCGAGACATCGGCTTCGTCGTCTTCGAAACTTGCCACGGCGACGGGACCGTCGCGCAAATAGCTCTCGTCGGGATTGGGATCGCGGAAGCGAACCGCCAAGCGGGTAAGAGCCTCGCGTATGGCGTCGGCATGCGGGCCGGTCAGTGCTGCCGCAAAGGCGGATTGCGCCGCGCCAACGCCACCTTCCAGATTTTCGATGCAGTAGATCAGGTCGTGCGCATCCTTGCGCTCGAACCTCTGATCGAAAGCAAAGGCCTTGAGACAGGTGAAGGTGACGATATCAGCGTAGCGCACGACCTCGGTGGCACGGCCCTTACCGTTCAGCAGGTCCGCCGTGATTTCGACAGTCCCGTGATGGTCGAACACCATGGAAGCGTGGGGGATGTTCAACGCCGAGACATTTCCGTCCGAAGGCAGTTCCTTGACCTTGCCGCCTCCAAGTTCCGGCGAGTCCGCCAGAAACTCGAGGATCATCGTCGTGCCGTCCTCGATCTCGGCGCGCCACCGCCAGGATTGCTTCGCACCCTTGTCATTCTCGGCGCGCTCGAAGTTCATCGCCTTCAGATTTTCTTCTAGCGTGCTGTAGGCTTCGGTGGTCGTGAGGATTCCGACATCGACGACGATGTCGACGTCACCCGTACCCGCATGTTTCGGGACCTTCGGCGGCCGGGCGGTCACAAGATAGCGCGGCGCGAGTCCGCCGACGAGAAAGACCGAATCCTTCCATGGTCCGAGCCCGCGCAAGAGGGTGACCAGCACGCGCTCGCACGCGTCGGTGACCATGTCCTCATAGCCGCTGATCGTCTGTGGTTTGGGCATTATTTGTCCAGACATTCGCTACGGAGGTGCATCGCCATTTCACGGGAACGGCCGGACGCCTGGAGCAGGTCGAGATAGACCTGCAGCGGCGGCGCATAGCAGACGCCATCGATCCGTTGGCCGACCGCGACATCGCGCCGGCTCTTCGCCTCGATGATACCGAGATTCCACCCCTCCGCCACGGGCCGGGCGTCGAGATTCAGCAGCGCCTCGATCAGCTTCTGCCCGGGCTCGATCCGGCAACGGAGCTGCGAGATGGAAGAAAGATAGGGGGCATAGATTTGAGCGGCTACCTCGCCGGTGACCGCATAGGCGGCTTTCGCCTCGTCGCACGCCTGATCAAGGCGCAGCGCCAGCGCCAGTGCGTCACTCCCTTTCGGAACATAGTAGCGCCGCACCGTCGGTGCCTTCTGATCGCTCGCATAGCTGGTCCAGGCTTCGAGAAGGGGCCGTGCGGCGCGCAGGCGACGCTGTTTCGACGGGCCCGCGCCCTGCACATCGACCCATTCGCGCCGTTCGAGTTCCGTGAGGGTCTCGGAAGCCGTGGCTGGCGAAACACCGCTCGCATCGGCGAGATCCTTCACGCCCAGCCAGTCCTGCCGCCTCTCATAGATTTCATGGAGTGCGCGCGCTTTTTGCCCCTGAAAAATGGAATCGAATTTCTTCGCCCCTTTTTTCGGAGCCGGTTTATCGAGAAATATAAATGCCTTTTTGCCCGGAATATAAAGCGAGCCTCCAAGGTCGAAATATCCGACGCGCTCTTCCCGAAAAATCTCGCGAGCGCCCGGAGAGATCGCACGGGCGACAAAAAAGGGAATAATTTCCCGATCGTCGCCGGAATTGCTGAGATGGGCCTGATTATTCCTAAGCTGCCAGATTGCTTCGCGGACATCGCGCGGGAAAAGCTGCGCCTTGATTTCGACGAGCAATAGGAGCGGCTGGCGGCCGATAAATGCGCCGATCAGGGCGTCAGCGCGGCCGCGAGGCCCGATTTCGACCTCATATCGCTCGATCTGCGCATGCGACTGAGGCAGCGCCAAAAGCGCCTCGAGAAGCGCATCGATCAATTCGCGCTCGGAATTTTCAAATTCGGCCATATTTTGTGTCCAGCAAAAATCAGCATAAAAGTGAATATTCGGAAAAACGTTGATATTTGCTGCGCAGAAAATTTGCATTAAAAAAATGAGAAAAATCTCGGCAGGGCGCTTTCCGCCGGATTGCCCGATTTAAGTCTAAAGCCCAAAACGCTTAAGCAAATCGCCATACTCATTGAGATTGAAAATGATGCCGCCCGCCAGCGGATCCGAAAAATCCCCGCCATCGGTGCCGCCATTGGACAAAAGGCCCGCCGCGAGCAAACTTTCGGCGATCGGCGTCTTCTCGCGCTGAACGCCATTGCTGAAGTTACGCAGCAATTCGAGATCTCCGGCATAACAGCGCGACACAATCGACGTCAGGCGCATCATCTTATCGTAATCCAGATCGCCGCGAATATGTGCCGCCACGAGGCACGCGATATCGTCAAACGCTGTAAGGCGGGCGATATGGGCGGCGATGAATGCAGCAATGCCAATGTCGCGGTCGAGACAGCGGCGGGCAAGGCCCGTTTCGAACGCTTTCGCGGAAAGAAGTAATCTCCGCTCCAATATGCTATGTATCGGACGGAGCGATCTTGGGGCGAGATGAACTTATACCGGCACAAGGAATGGGCAGCCTATCGTGCAGAGCAAATCAGGCTGCACGGTGGAGTATGTGCCCACTGCCTTCGCTCCGGCAACGAGGTCGTGCTTCAAGTCCATCATCGCGACTATGTCGCGGGACGCCTCCCTTGGGAGTATCCCTACGAGGAATGTGAAGTTCTTTGCAGAGGATGCCATGCAAAGGAGCACGGCGTTATCAAGCCATCGAAGGACTGGGTCCTTATCGGACATGACGATCTCGGCGGTTTAGACGGCGAATGCGAGCAATGTGGTCAGGCGCTGCGCTACGCCCACATGGTGTTCCATCCCAAATGGTGGGCAATGGTCGTTGGCGAAAAATGTTGCGATGACCTTACCGAGGGTACCGTAGGAACCGAGAGCCATGCCGAGTTCCTGAACTTTCTCGATCGAAGAAAGCGCTTCGTCGGTTCGAACAAATGGCAGGCTGAAAGCGACGGGAGCCTGTCCATCCGACGTAGCGGCATTGCGATCCTGATTGTTTCGACGGCTCCTGGGCAGTTTCGGTTTCACCTCGACGAAGTGCGCGGCAAGGTCGATCATCAGACGATGCTGGAGGCAAAGATCAGAGCCTTTGATTTCGTTGAAAGCGGAAAAGCGGCCGCTTATCTCGCCGAGCGGCGGCAAAAGGCCAAATCCGCCCGACATCGGAGCTCGTGATGGAACTCGACAATCCCGACGGCAAGGAGTTTGCGTCTTGGCGCAGTTACGACATCTATGCCGATCGAGTGCGCCATACAAGCCGGTACGTTTGGGACCCCGCAATCCAAGCCTTTCTGGCAACAGTCATCGCAACGATCGAGCAGCGTGATCAGACGCTGCACACTGGCCGCATCCTCTTTCGCGCGCAGCAGGGAGTCGAGGTCTTCGACCGGCATGATGAACAAGGAAACTGGATCGGCGAGTATACTTCAGGTTTCGGTGCAAAGCGGATGAAGCCGCTGGAACGCCGCGCGAAAGAGGGCCGAGCCAACCCGGCAGGCATCCCGGTCCTCTATCTCGGGAGCACGGCGGAGACATCCATTTCAGAAGTTCGACCTTGGGTCGGCGCAGAAGTCTCTGTGGCAAAGTGCAGAATCCTGCGCGATCTCAGGACGCTGGATCTGTCGCTCGGCCACGGACATAGTTCGTTCGGCGGTCTAAACATGGGCCAGATTATGGGAACTACGCCTATATCAGCGCCGGAGAAGAAGAGCGCCGTTTGGACCGATATCGACAACGCGTTCTCACGACCTGTCACCCTGTCTGACGATTCAGCCGACTATGTTCCGACCCAAATTCTCGCGGAGCTTTTCCGCGCGCAAGGTTATGATGCAATCGCGTACAAGAGCCAGTTCGGTGACGATGAGGGCTACAATATTGCGGTGTTCGATCCATCGGCGGTCGATGTGATCAGCTGCGCCCCTTATCGGGTAGAGGCAATCAAGGTAACTGCGGCGCAGTTTGACAACGACTGGTACAAGCACGTCGCTGGAGAGGAGGAGCTAAACCAGCTAGCGAACAGTACCGAAGAAGATCACCGACCGACCTGATGCGCGTCGCGCAACTTTGAAGAACGAGATCAGCCTGCGCGGCGCGCTGTGGTCTCGAGCTCGGCGATACGATCGCGGCAGATTCCATCAACGATCTCCGCGAGCCGCTTTACGCGCGCGCCGAGCCATTCAAGCTCCTCTGCTGATATGCTGTAATGCTTTGAGTAGCGCGCCTTGATGTACGCTTCCTTCAATTTCTCGAAACGAGAGCGGTCGGCCTTCACCTCTCGAGGCCATGTCTCGAACAAGCGCGCGTCAATCCGTTCAGCCTGCGTGCGCAGGAAGGCAAGATTATGAATGTGCGGTGTGTGCAGCGTGCCAACAAGCAATACACAGTGATAGTAGCTCTCGACAGCCTGATGAAGGAGAAACGCCGCTTTCTTGAAGCTCTTTCGATCCAGGTAGAACTTGTAACCCTCGATGAATTCCGTCGCGCCAGAGTACCACTCGTCAAAATATTCCTGCGCCATGTCGAGCGCCGCATGCGGCGTCATCGGCTTGGGTTCCGCAAGCTCCCTGCCATCGGCCTCGTACAGCGCGATCCCGTCACGAGCGACGTCGATGAAGAAATAGCGTCCCTGCGTCAGTCCGGCATTCACCTCGTCGAGACTGTGAACGATGAAGTTCACCGGCGTCCTTAGCCTCTTCGTCACCGACAATTCGCGAATAAGCCGGTCGTCGAGCTTCGACCAATAGTCCGCCCGATCGGTCAGCCGCTTGTCGTTGACGATGATCAGCAGGTCATAGTCCGATTGATAGCCCTTCGCCGTGTGCGGCTCGTCGACCCAGCCACCCCGCGCATAGCTGCCATAGAGGATGATCTTGGAAATCCGGCCCTTGCGCTTCCAATCCTGCGTCGCGAGCGCCAGCGCATCCTCGAATTCCTCAAAGATGATCTCGACGACGCGCTCGATCTCGCGTTGCTTGTGCGGGGGAAGATGTTCGAGGCTGCTCTGCATTAGGGTCACCCTAACAAGGTGGCGGCACCCTTGCACCCGGAAGATTGTTCCGATGCGCAAGGATGCCGCAAGATGGCTGCCGGTCAGTCGGCGGGTGTCCAGATGATCGCGAACACATCGTCGCGATCCTGCCCCGCGGCCCGCCCGAGATTGGCGTAGATGCGCCGCGGCCCGAACTCGGGGGTCGCGAGCGACAGCGAGACATAGGGACGCCCGGATTGCTCGGCGACGCGGATCCAGCCGGCACCGATTTCGACGCCATCGGACCAGACGCGATAGTCTGGCTGCACATCGCTCGCCTTGCCGCGGTTGGGGCGTATCTCGATCGGTGCCTTGATCGACAGCGTGATGAGCTGGCCCACAAAGCCCTTCTCGATGCTGCCGCTGACGATGCCGATGCTCGCCATGTCGATACTCCTGCTGATTTGCCCGGGACCATCCCTGGCGTGCAGCCGGGCAGGTCGGCGGCTGGAGGCGGGTGCGCATCCGAAGGGCCGAAGCGCAGCGGAGGAGCGAGGCTTGGCCTCGCTTGCGCAGGCGCCGCCGCCGACCAGATTGGCGGAGCGCTCTTGGGTGGGACCGGACGAACATCGAGAATGGAACTGCGATCAGGGCGAGCGACGATGCCCAGGATGTGTCGAAGCGGGAAAGAGGGCGGCATCGATGCAGATGCTTCCCGGCCTCATCGCGGCAACGTATAGGCCAGCTCTATCGGACGCGGTGCTTCTGAAGGCCCGCGCTCGAAGGTCGCAACTCTGCTGAACAGGATCGTGTCGATGCCGTGGCCCAAAGATACGCGCGCCCTCGTGCTGCACAATGCGAAGGCGCGCCAGGGCGAGCAGGCGCTGGTTCCCGTTCGCGAGCGCCTAGCTGCCGGCGGCCTGCTGGTGACGGTCGAACCGTTCGAGAGCCTGCCCGAAATAGCCCGCGACGTGACACGCCTGCATCAGACCGCCGATATCATCGTCGTGTGCGGCGGCGACGGCTCGATCTCATCCGCTGCGCCGGCAGTGATCGAGAGCGGCCTGCCGCTTGGGATCATTCCCGCCGGCACCGCGAACGATCTGGCGCGCACCCTGTCGATCCCGCTCGATTTCGCGGCGGCGGCCGACGTCATTGTCGAGGGTCACAGCCGCCGGATCGATGTCGGCACGGTCAATGGCCATGCCTTCTTCAATGTCGCGAGCATCGGGATCAGCAGCGAGCTTGCGCAGAAGCTCGATCCGGCGATCAAGAAGAGGTTGGGCCGCCTCGGCTATGCTGTCGCCGCGTTGCGCGTCATCCTGGCTGCCCAGCGGTTCCGGGCGAGAATCCGCGAGAAGGGCGAGTCGAGGACCGTGAGCACCTACCAGGTCGCGATCGGTAACGGGCGTCTCTATGGCGGAGGCAATGTCGTCGAGGAAAATGCCGCGATCGATGACGGCACGCTCGATCTTTACAGTCTCGAGGTCAAAAACCTCTGGAAGCTCGCCCTCATGCTTCGCGCCTTCCGCTCCGGCACGCATGGCGCGTGGAAGGAAGTGCGCACCGCCAAATGCGTCGAGTTCGATATCGAGACGCGGCGGCCGATGCCGGTGAACACCGACGGTGAGATCGTCACCGCGACGCCGGCGCACTTCCGGATTCTGCCTCGAGCGATATCGGTGCTCGCCCCGTGCGAATGCCCGACCGCCGCACGGCAATTCCCGCTCTATCACCATTGAGCCGAGGACTGGCGACCCGGCGCGAAGCCCTTGTGAGAAGGACGATTTTGCCGTAACTCGCGAAGCGCGGGCCGGGCCCCTCTGACGGTCGTACAGCGACGACCGTGATGTCGGACCGCATCGAGCGACGCTCGGTGCAATTGTCTGCGTTCTCATCGATCTGCACCTTCGCGCGACCGGTTCAGTGGCAGCATCGCTGAGGAAGGGCATTGGACATGGAAGGCTTGGTCACCCTGTTTCAGGATCCCGCGGTCTGGGCAGCACTGCTCACTCTCGTGGTGATGGAGATCGTTCTCGGGATCGACAACCTCATCTTCATCTCGATCATCTCGAACAAATTGCCCGAAGCCCAGCGCCAGAAGGCGAGGCGCATCGGCATCTCGCTCGCGCTGGTCATGCGCCTAGCCCTGCTGTCCGTCATTGCCTGGCTCGTCGGGCTCACCGCCATCGTCGTCGACTTCGGCTTGCAGGGCGCGCCGGATGCCTATGGAAAACCGAGCTTCGAGACCGCCTTTTCCTGGCGCGACATCATCCTGATCGCCGGCGGCCTGTTCCTGATCTGGAAGGCGACCTCGGAAATCCACCACAATGTCGATCCCAACCCCAACGACGACGTCTTCAA